>JARCMD010000018.1 GCA_030248885.1 Leptolyngbyaceae cyanobacterium MP9P1.79
CTAGAAAAGTTTATACCAGGCACCGGAAGGGCGAAGCATCCGGGCAATGACCTTCTGGTCGATTCAAGGCTCTGTCTGCCGGATGCTTCGCCCCTACAGAGGTAACATTTCTCTCGGAAATCTCCTTAATACCGTAACTGGATGACTCTATGACTCTTGCTCCTTGGCGATCGGCCCTGTCCCATGCCCTCCATCGCAACCGATCGCTCGTCTACGCCCGGTACCTGCAATTGGCAACCGTCCGCCCCAATGGTCAACCTGCTAATCGCACAGTTGTATTTCGAGGCTTCCTAGACGGCACCAACCAGCTTCAATTTGTCACGGATGCTCGGAGTGCCAAGGTTGAACAAATTGCCCACCACAACCAAGCAGAGGTGTGTTGGTATTTTCCCAAGACCCGTGAACAATTTCGCATTGCAGGACTGCTCACCCTAATCTCAGCCGAGCATCCCCAAGCTGAACTGGCATCTGTTCGGCGATCGGTTTGGGCAGAACTTTCGGAGGGGTCGCGACTCCAGTTTGCCTGGCCTGATCCCGGAAAGCCCAGAGGCACCCCGGCTGATTTTGCCCCACCGCCACCCAGTGCAGAACAACCTCTGGAAAATTTCTGCCTCCTGTTACTCGATCCTAGTTCGGTCGATCACTTGGAATTACGAGGAGAGCCGCAAAACCGCTGGCTTTATTCGTCTGATGACAATAATAATTGGGTTGTTCAGGCGGTCAATCCTTAATGGGTGTGCCTATGAAGACCCTTCTTGATTAATTCAACATGAGTTTGATGGACTAGAAAAACTCAAAAGAAAAGCTGAGACTGAATTTGAAGTAACAAGGTCTGAGCTATTAATGCATAGGAATAAACAATGGATTGGAGTTTATTCGTTATCCATTCAACACTGTTTTTAACTGTTTACGGCAAATCAGCCGGAGAATGCGATCGACACAACCCCGCTCATCCTCCGTTAATGTTTCCTGTAGCACAGCCGCCATTAAGCCGTAGCGATCGGTCATGCTGAGGCTTCTAGACTCGGTGACTTGGACAAACATATCGGAAATGGCAAAGGGTAGAAGGCAAACTTGGGGTAACATCGCGGCTCTAAAACTCGATACTCTTAGTATCAAGGCTTTCATGAATAGCTTAAGTGACGACTCCGGGGGCTTCGTGTGATTGTCTGTCTGAAGTTGCTTGATGCCTATCTGGAAAACAGGTGATGGTGAAGGGTGGATTTTGTGATTTTAGGCACAATTTTAGACACGCATAGGGGCAAATTGGCGATGGTGAAGATGATTTTGATGGCGATGCTGGTGTGGTTGCTGGGGGCTTGCAGTGCTGAAGTGACTGGGCCCAGCAGTCAAGTTGTGGAACGGGCGATCGGCTTGCAATTCAATCAGACTCAGCAGGACTTGAGTCAGCAACTTCATCTTGATTCACCCAGGTTTGATATCAGGCATGTTGCCGTTGGCAACCAGCAGCCTTTGGTGATTGAAAAACTCCCTGCCTTTCGGGTGCAAGGCACCTATGATTTGGTGATTAAAGTACCACAACGTCAAATTGTACAAACCGAAAACCCCTTTGAGATTTACCTACAATGGCAAAAAGAGGGCAAAACCTGGCGCTTGGCTCAATTCAAAGCGGGTAGTGCGGCGATCGGGGCCCGTTGGGTGACGCAGGTGATCTCGGAATAATCAAGCGTGTAAAGCTAGTAGTCTGTCAATCATTAATTGACGAGTAGCTGAGAGCCGGGAGGTTAGTTGGAGTTAAATTTTGAGGGTCTTCGACCCTTCAAAATTTTCTTGACAGAACACTAGTAAAGGTTTGTCACAACAATTAAAGAGATTTTCAAGAAAGATTTTACTCTTGTAGGGGCGAAGCATTGGGCAAAAATTCTGAATGAGTACAAAAGCTGTCGCCCCAATGCTTCGCCCTTCCGGCACGTCGCCCTGATAATTCTAGGTTGTGTGGCGCGGCACTGAGGGCAAAGCATTGGGGCAAAGATTTTCTGATACGGACAGAGGTGATCTACCCAATGCTTTGCCCCTACCCCTATCTAAGGACTTCCCTTAAGCAATACTGCCCCGCTTCCGGGCTTCTTTGTAGGACGTGCCGACATTTTTCAGCCCGGCTCGAATCATTTGCTGCTCTAGGAGGGCAAAAAAGCGAGTCCGATCGCCTCCCCGCACGACGGCTTGGTTGTGAGCTTCAGCCAGGGCCACCGGATAACCGTAGCCCTTTTGCACTTGAGCCAACGTGAGGTTCAGGGCAATGTCTAGCAAGGTGCTGTCTTCGGCAACCCACGCCGGAAATTCTACCCGCGCCACTTCTGTGCCGACGTGGACGTAACAGAAGTAAATTCTGTGATCTTCGTACAGATCCAAAATGTGGGCGGAACTGCGCCAAAGGGGACTGCGCTGTCCAGGTTCCAGCAAAACTGTCCAGATTGCTGCATCCTTCAAAGGATCGAGGACATCGCAGGGGGCGCGATCGGCTCCTGTGCAGTGGGTTTGGCAATCGGGAGTGTTGTAGGGACAGGTGTGCAAGCGCAGGAAGTTCAGGGCTTCCCCGCTGCGAGAGGCGCTGATGTATCCGATGAGGGGCACTTTGGCGAGGCGTAGTTGCTCCCAGGCTTCGAGGATGGGTGGCAGAATTCGATCGCGAGCTTCCCCTGGTAATCCTTCTAGAAACCAATAAATCAGGGAGCCATCCACCATGGCCAGCACGGGCGGCAAGCCATCTGCTGTGAGGGGTGAAGAATGGAGGAATGAAAGTTGCCCCGTTTGATCCCGGTATTGTTGTCCTTCTTCCTTCCAAGCGATCGCCAATTCTGCCAACACGGTTGCCTCAGAAACCGTGCGGCGATAGCTCATCCATTCCTCAGTCCGAATGCCCCACTGCCGCGACACATATAAATCTTCTGGACGGTAAAATACCTCTGGCAGGCTGTCGAGGAGGGGCTGCAACCCCTGACCGTAGTGGAGAATAATGCGCCCCACATTAATCAAATAGCAGTAGGCAATTTCGTGGTGGCTGGGGGCGATTTGGGAGCCGTCGGTGGCAATGACTGTGTGACATGAGGGCGCGATCGTCAGATCTACACGGGTGTTCAGGGGTTCCATCGGTTCGGCTGCGGTGAAGGAGAGCCGATCGCGTCCAGCCTGTAATTGCGTCACCAATTCTGCCTGTCTGGTGTGCGCTGCCGCTAGCAAGCGTTGGGCAAGTTCCAATCGCTGGCGTGTTGCTGCGGCTTCGTGGGTCAGGTGCTGACTAATGCCCTGCATTTGCTGAGATAACTTGATGAGGTCAAGCATAGGGTAAGTGCTGAGTGTTGCGGTTAGCGATTAGCCAAAACCTACAAGCTGACTCATGTCAAAATAGGTTTAACTAAGTCTTTCCTATTATGGTACTCCTGTCCTACGATCCCGATCGTCGCCTCCCCACCGCCGAGGAACTTCCCCATAGCGACGACACCCCCGTGGACAACGAACTACAAAACGACTTCCCCAACCTGCTCCTTGACCTGCTCCATACTCTCTGGTCAACCCGCGACGACTGGTTTTGGGGCGTAGACATGGGTGTGTACTATCACCCTGACCAGCCCGCTCTGATTCCCGATGGTTTCCTCAGTCTGGGTGTGCCACGAATGCGCCCCCAAGGAGAACGTCTCAGCTACCTGATCTGGCACGAGCAGGGCGTTGTGCCCATTCTATTTCTCGAAGTTATCTCCCAAACTTACGGTGGTGAGTACGACAGTAAGTTAGCCCAGTACGAAGCTATCGGCATCCCGTACTACGTCATCTACAATCCCTTCGCCCCCTACCCAGGAGAACAGCGTCGCCGTCGGGGTCGTCCTTCCATCCACTCCCGGCATCAA
>JARCMD010000226.1 GCA_030248885.1 Leptolyngbyaceae cyanobacterium MP9P1.79
CCCGGCTCTGGTGGCGAAGGAAGGTTCTCCCTTAGATGTGTCGATCGCCTGCTGTACCACAGTGCGATCGGCGGATAACACCAGCGTATTGTTCAAAACAGCCAGATGGTAAGAATTATTTTTTGGCTGCTCAGTAATTTCCGTGATTTTCACGCCTTTGTAGTCCACCTCTTTAGTGGCAGCACCCTTTTGTTCTTTAATCTTGCTGGAGAAATTAAAAGCCTTTGATTTGTCTTTAATACCCACCACAAATAGAACATTGGAATTGCGTGTCTTCCCAGCTTCACCCGGCGGCATCACAGCCACCATGACATTTCCCACCCAGGGCTTGAGGTCTTTGTCAACATCAAAGTTCGTGTCAGCCAGCATTTTTGTCCGAAACTCCTGCACTCCCTTTTCGACTTGCTGCCGAGCTTCTGGGGTGCCAAATTTTTGTAATTTATCCCAAGCGCGATCGTCTGTAGAGATAAACGTCGTCATCAGTGCGTTGTTGGGAACTAGCTTGGCGCTAGATTGGGGCGTGAGGCTACCCCCTTGATTGAAATAGACATAGGCTCCTACGCCCCCGGCAACTAATGCCACTACGCCGATCGCAGGCAGCAAGAAACTTGGCTTTGAACCAGACATTATCAAACTCTCCTTAAAATGATTGAGTCAACTACCACTCAGAATGGCTGGCTGCAAACCGTCAACACAGCGTAAACCAGAAAAAATATTGCTTGAAACTGTGAGTTGACCCTGCTCCATACTAGACAAACATCAACCCTTTGGTATATTTCGGGAAACTGTGTGAGTAGAAATGGCTTCTATCTAGCGTTTGTGACCAGAATAGAGAGAGCAATCCCAACGCTATTCTTGATTTCTCAGAGGATATCTGAAACGTGCCCACTGTAACCGTAGATCAAATTTTGGCGCAAGCCCTGGCGGGTGAGGATTTATCTCCTGAGGCGGGAGTTGCCTTACTGCGGGCGCGAGATCCAGAGGCGATCGAACACATTCGTGATGCTGCCGATCGTCTCCGCCATCAGCAGGTTGGTGACACTGTAACTTATGTCATCAACCGCAACATTAACTTCACCAACATCTGCGAACAGCATTGCAGTTTCTGTGCCTTTCGTCGCGATACTGGGGAAGCCGACTCCTACTGGCTCGACTTTGCCCAAATTCTAGAAAAAACAACAGATGCCGTGCAGCGAGAAGCCACAGAAATTTGTATGCAAGGGGGGCTGCATCCGGGAGCGAAAATCCAGGGTGCTAGTTTGCCTTACTATCTGAAGTTGATTGCAACCATTAAAACTGAGTTTCCCCACCTCCATCTCCATGCGTTTTCTCCCCAGGAAGTGGAATTTATTGCCAGACAGGATGGCTTGAGTTACGCCGATGTGATTGGGGCGCTGCGAGATGCGGGGGTTGGTTCCTTGCCAGGGACGGCAGCAGAGGTGCTGGATGATGCGGTGCGTCGAATCATTTGTCCCGAAAAAATTAATACGGCAACTTGGTTAGAAATTGTCGGCACTGCCCACCGTCTGGGACTCTGCACCACCAGTACCATGCTCTCTGGTCACATCGAAACGCCAGAACAGCAGATTCAGCACTTGAGTTTGCTCCGATCGCTACAACAGACGGCTCTGGAACGCAATTATCCCGGCAGAATCACTGAATTTATTGTGCTGCCCTTCGTGGGTCAGGAAGCCCCAAAACCCTTACGTCATCGGGTCGGCAGAGATCAGCCCATTTTGGCAGATGCCCTCCTCCTGACTGCTGTTGCCCGCATTTTTTTGGGGCGCTGGATTCCCAATCACCAACCCAGTTGGGTGAAACTGGGGCTGGCTGGGGCGACAATGGCGTTGAACTGGGGCTGCAATGACCTCGGTGGCACGCTGATGGAAGAACATATCACGACGATGGCTGGGGCGATCGGTGGCACTTGCATGGAGGTGGCAACTCTGCAAGCAGCCATTCGCTCTCTCAACCGACCCGATCGGCAACGGGATACGCTTTATGGGAAAGTACGGTGATGGAGTGATGGGGGATGGGAACCAATGACCAATGACTCAATGCGCCTAGCTTACGTTACACCTTACGATGCGGCGAATGTTCAGAAATGGTCGGGTTTGGGCTACCACATCGCTCAGTCCCTGCAACAGCAGTCTATTTCTGTGGAGTTTATGGGGGCACTGCGAGAGGATTATTCGCTGTTATTTAAGGCTAAACAATTAGCCTACCGTTATTTTCGCAATCAACGGTATCTGCGCGATCGAGAGCCAGCAATTTTACAAGGCTATGCACGGCAAATTCAGACTCGCTTGAAGCAATCCAATGCAGAGGTTGTCTTAAGTCCAGGAACGGTGTCGATCGCCTACTTAGACTGTCAGCAACCGATCGTTTTTTGGACAGACGCGACATTTGCAGCCATGCTCAATTTCTATCCTGAATTTAGTCAGCTTTGCGCTGAAAGTGTTCGCCACGGTCACGCGATGGAAAAGGCGGCATTAGAGCGATGTAGCTTGGCCATTTATTCATCAGAATGGGCGGCTAAAAGTGCGATTAATGATTATCAAATCTCCCCTTCTAAGGTTAAAGTTGTGCCCTTTGGAGCCAATATTGCAGGCGATCGAACTGAGGCAGATATACAGGCGATGGTGCAAGCCAGATCCACTGATCAATGTCATCTTTTGTTCTTAGGAGTGAACTGGTTGAGGAAAGGAGGAGATATTGCTTTAGCCGTTGCCACTCAACTGAATCAAGCCGGGTTAAAGACAGAGTTGACCATCGTAGGCTGTCAACCTTTGATTGCAGAGCCATTGCCGAATTATGTTAAATCCCTTGGTTTTATCAGCAAATCCACCGCAGTAGGACAACAACAATTCAGCCAACTCTTGGCTCAATCGCACTTCTTAATTTTGCCGTCTAGGGCGGAATGTACGCCAGTTGTTTTTTCAGAGGCAAATTCATTTGGAGTGCCTTGTTTGTCTGCCAATATCGGAGGAATTCCATCAATTATCACAGATGATTTGAACGGGAAGCTATTTGCCAAAGAAGCCGTTGCAGATTACTGTAACTACATTACCAATGTATTCACTAACTATCAGCGTTATCAAGATTTGGCACTAACCGCGTTTGGTGAATATCGATCGCGCTTGAATTGGTCAGTTTCAGGACAAAGTGTTAAGAAATCCCTGCTTTCCCTAATGGATTGAAAGATTTAGAATGAGACAAATAACTAATAGAATAAATTACCAATAAAAGATATAAACTTACTGATGACAAGGATTCAGGAGTGCAACTCACTCAATTAGGACTATGGGGCGCAACTTTAACGGAAATTCCTCGTCTGCCTATGTTTGGATCAACAGTCCAACGTCAATTTTTAGTTATTCGAGGAGCACATGATGATGAAGATGCAGAGGCTAGTGGGTTTGTCGTTGACGATCGCCAGTGGGTTGGGAGCTAGTGTTGCCTTTGCTCGCCCGGCTGATGCCTCTTTGACTTTTTGTAATCAGGCTAGCGAAGGTAAGGCCTATGTCGCCATTGCCTACAGCCTGGGTAACAACAACTGGAAATCCCAAGGATGGCTCAATATTCAGCCAGGAGAATGCGCCACTGCGGTGGAAGGGCCGTTGAAAAATCGCTATTACTACTACTTTGGGGAAACGGATGGTGATTATGTCTGGCGGGGAGATAACCGATTCTGTGTGTCTAGCAAGCAGTTCCAGCTTACTGGATCTGACAAAAAGTGTTCTGGTGCCAACACCCGCTGGGAGAAGTTTCTAGAGATCGATACTAAGGATAGTGCTGACTTTACGATGAACTTGAAGTAACGTATCTCCTTCCTACTTTCTTGTCACACAAGAATAGACAGAGTTAAACCTCAGTGGATTCACATTAAATTTATTCTCAAAATAGATTAAAAAACTAGTTGACCACTGTCTGTCTATGGGGACAGGTTTACTCCAATTGGTCGGGCTTTACAGCTTGATTTGTAGACCCGCCCCCACCCAATGTGTGCTTCTCTTCCGATGCAAAGTTGTATTAATAGAAACTTGCACTAACAGTACAGTTCCTTGGACACAGAATTGCTCCAATGCATATCTAACCTAGTAGTCTGTCAATCATTAATTGACGGGTAGCTGAAAGCCAGGAGGTTAGCTGGAGTTAAAATTTGAGGGGTCTTCGACCCCTCAAATTTTTTTGACAGAACACTAGTGCTCCAAATCGCTAAAATCTCCTAAAATCCCAAATCCACAGCGACCCGATGGGCGCAGGCAAACCCAGAGAATGCAACCGCATTTAGCCCCTGTCCAGGAAACGTGCTGTCTCCCACACAATAGAGTCCGGGAACTGCCGTGCGGTTGAAGGGCATCCCCAACAAACCCGCTAGCTTGCGAGTGGGAATGGGCCCGTAGGTGCCATCTTGCCGATTGAGAAACCGGCGGTGGGTGCGGGGTGTACCAATTTCCTGGTAGTCCACAAACTGGCTTAGGTTGGGCAAGATTTTTTCTAGGCGGGCGATCGATCGCGCCGCTGCCGCCTCTTTTTGGCACTTATAGTCACTGGGGGATAAATCTTGCCACGTCTCCAGCCAACTGGGGGTAAAGGCATGGATGATATGATGTCCCGGTGGGGCAAGGCTGGGGTCTAGGAGCGTCGGAATTGAGACAAACAGGGTGCCTTGCTCTGCCTCCATTTGTGCCCAGTCTTCCAACAAAATGTGGTGACATTCGGTGCCCTCTGGCACTGCCTCAGCTTTGACTCCCAGGTGCAGGCTGAGAAAACTGGGGGATTTTTGGTAGCGTTTCTGCCACTGCTGCTCGGCCCGGGGCAGGGGGGAGGGCACCAATTTCTCAAAGGTGTCCCAACGGGTGGCGTTGGAGACAATGCGTTTGGCGTAATACCTCTCGCCAGATATGAGTTGTACCCCCACGGCTCGGCCCTGCTCCTGCAAAATCTGGTTCACTCTGGCTTTGTACCGAATGTGTCCCCCGGCTGCTTCCAGCCCTTCCACCAACTTTTGGGCAATCTGTCCCACCCCGCCCTTGGGGTAGTTGATGCCGCCATAGTGCCGATCGCTGAACACTATACCGGCGTTGATCATCGGGGTGCGATCGGCGGGCACCACTGACCAGCAGTAGCACTCCATATCAATGAACTTCAGCAATTGCGGATTTTTGATGAACTGCCGCGCCACATCTCCCGCATTTTGGGGCAAATACTTGACCAATCCTAAACAAGCAAGGGGATGCTGCAAGAAAACTCGGAGCAGATATTGGGGTTCTTCCAAGGACAACAACTCCATCGAATTGAGGCAGTTGAACACCCGCCAGCATTCATCATAAAACTGGCGAATTCCCTGCACTTCGTCGGGAAAGTGAGCAATAACTTGTTGCAAAAATTTCTCATAATCCTGATGCACTTTCAAATCCAGTCTATCGGGCAAGTGGTAGTGGATCTGAACAGGATCGGGAATCGTTTCTAGCCGGACATCAACCGCTTCCAAGGCACGGGTGAGCAGGTTTGTGGTGCCCCGTTTGCCAAACCCAAAAATCATGGAGGCTCCCACATCAAAGCGATAGCCCGATCGCTCAAAATAGCCTGCACTGCCACCGGGGATCACATAGCTCTCTAGCACCAACACCGAGGCTCCCTTGGCAGCCAGTTGAGTGGCGGTGACCAACCCCCCAATGCCAGACCCAATGACAATGACATCAAAGGCAGGTTTGTTGGACTCAGGATCAACAACGCTAGTCTTTGGGGGTTGCTGAGATGGAGAATTGGCAGCGTAGGAAGATGTGAGCATGGGCGGTTCCAGAAGGGCAAAACTCAGAAATGGCAGACTCAGAAATGGCAAGGTGTAGACGATCGCATCCATCGGTGCGTCTACAGCCTAGTGTACATGGGTGAGTGTAGGAGCGCTGTCCACTCAGACGAAATATCAGCCAGCATCTGGGCAAAAAAAGGGGACGAATTAGCGCTTGCTAACCCATCCCCCTACCGATCCTCAGAGAGGAGAACACTGAAGTTACGATATTCTTAATAAGAATTTTTGTCAATAGCTAACTGAGTCTGACAGGCTCCGATCGCTCTGGATTTAGTCTCTCCTACCTAAAAAGCTCTGCAATCTCAATTTTGGCAACTTGCCATTTTCCTCCAGAATTGCGGAGCCAATGCAGCTTGGCAGAAGTTTCTGACCAGTTAGGGGGATAGTTTTGAGTTTTGAGTTTTGTTTTGAGTGCTGCTCAGCTATTCCTACCAGCCTGCACTAGGGGTTCTTTCAAGTAACAGCTATCACTTTTGGCATTCTGACGGAGAATCTATAGAATCGCCCATTGTGACGATCGCCTATGATAATGACTGCTGAATCAGCCATAAACCCATGCCTCCTCAATTGCGCGTCAACGTCCCGGCTCACCCCCTCATCCGACATTGGTTAGGGGTCGCACGCGATGCCGCTACGCCGACCTCTTTATTTCGGAGCGCCATGAGTGAACTGGGGCGCTGGTTGACCTATGAAGCTATGCGAGATGAGATGGTGCGCCCGTGGCTACCGACTGTGGAAGCCGAAGTGGAAACACCCCTGGCTCCCTGTCCAGCTACGTTCATCAATCCCACCATTCCCGTTGCGGTTGTGCCTATTTTGCGAGCAGGGCTGGCTCTGCTTGATGGCGCTCAAGCGTTGTTGCCCTTGTCCTCGGTCTATCACATCGGCTTTGCACGAGATGAAGCGACATTGGATGCAACGTGCTACTTGAACAAGTTGCCCGATCGGTTTGATCCTGAAACGCGGGTGCTGATCCCAGAGCCGATGTTGGCCACAGGAGGGACGATGATGGCGACAATGACAGCCCTCACGCAACGGGGCATCAACCCAGCCATGACACGCATTATTGCGGTGGTGACGGCTCCCCCAGCCTTGCAGAAGCTAGCCGCAGCCTATCCTGAGTTGAGCATCTACGCAGCGGCGATCGACGAAGGGCTGAACAGTCATGGCTTCATTGTTCCTGGCTTAGGGGATGCGGGCGATCGTACCTTTGGTACCTGAGTCGGCCCTCGAAAAATCATTTCCTGGGCGGCACTTCACCCGCTCCATGGCTTCCTGAATCAGTTCTTAAGTTAAGCTATAAACAGAATTACGACGAATCATGAGCAATCAGAACAACTTTGCGGGTGGATTTTTAACCGGAGCCATTTTTGGTGGGATCGTGGGCGGCATTGTGGGCGCGGCGATCGTTTCCACACGGTACAAAGAGCTAACCCCTGATGCCACCGCAACTCCGAAGCGCAAGAAGCAAATGAGCAAAGCAGCTACCGGACATAACATTGAAGAAGCACGTCAGGGGCTAGAAGATAAAATTGCTCAGTTAAATAATGCGATCGACGATGTGCGGCAACAACTCAGCGATGTCAACGGCAACCTTCACGAAGAAGAACCGAAGCGATCGTTTGCCAAAGATGCTTGATTTCATTGGTGTAAAATTAGTTGTCGATCGCGCCTCAGTTGTCTGATTTTCCCTAAGATTCACGTAATCAAGCTTTAACCAAGCTTATATTTAAAAGCCACCTTGACCTTCCATTAATTACCCAAAGGAAATTGTGATGCCCCTCTTACCTCTCGTATACCAAGTCCTCCAAAACTTCCTTGGTTTTTACTCCCTCTTACTACTGATTCGCCTTTTACTGAGCTGGTTTAACATGGACTGGAGCAACGCTCCTTTATCGTGGTTGAGACAGATTACCGATCCCTTTCTCAATGTCTTTCGCGGAATCATTCCAACTATGGGAGGGATGGATTTCTCACCCATGCTTGCTCTTATTCTCATTCAAGTGATTCAACAAGTAGTTCTACCCTTTGTGTTTAGCTTCCTCATCCCGGTTTAGATTCATGGGCAAGTCCCCGTTTACCTATGGATTGCTTTGTGCGTGCTACTAGTACACAGCGGCGCAAGCTTAGATGCCCTGTAACAAGGGGCTTAAGCCCCTTGCCTGAGTTTTGCGATGGTAACCTCACTTACGCCGCAGACTACTAACAGATTGATTCAACTATTAATAATATGCCTGGAATAATATTCCAACAGTAAGGATGAAGCATTCAAATAGAATAACTGGGTTGTTGCTAGTAGCAATTGCTTGGCTAGGTCTGACTAGCTGTACTCAAGATTCTATTGCAACTAAACCGTTGGCTAGCTCACCTGCTAGTACTCCCGTTGCTTCGATCGCACAGCCATCTTCCGAAGCTCAGCCTGGCACACCAACCGAAAAGCCAGAGCAAGTTTTAGTCAGCGATAAATTCGCCTCTAGTGGATTAGATAACGTTCAAAGAGCATCTCTGAAAGAATTAGGCATCCCCATTGTGATTCCTACCTATGTGCCAGATAGTTTCAAAGTTTCTAAGGTTGTTGCTAACTTATGTAAACTTGGTGCGCCTCAGAGAGGGAATTGCAGGGAGGGGTCTAATTACACCATCCTGTATCGCAATGCTGAAAATACCTGTCTGCTAGTGAATGCAGCGGGCGGTGGAGTCGGAGGTGGAGCAGGTGAATTTGAGTTCCAAACCCCCACGGCTCTGTTAGGAGATGTGATTATTTTGTTTGGTCAACCTTCTGGAGCTAATCAAGCTCCCACTTCAGAGCAGTTGGGACGTATTCACCCTAATTTGGCTAGTTTCCCAGCAACACTAAAATCCGTATCGGGACGCTCTCCACTCTACAATGTTGTTGTTGGTGATTCAGCCTACTATCAAGATACCTACAAATGCGGTAAGAACACTAGTGTTACTCCATTAGAATTTGAAAAGATTGTCCAGTCTTTAAAGCTGTTATAGCAGCGTTATTTCGGAATAGCTTAAACCTTGAGAGCGGCTTTGCTTCGCCAATCCACTCTTAGGGGCAAAATAGCAGAACCCTCACACCGATCGACAGGCAGTATTACCTAGGGCAGATAGCTAGAACCAAATTCTGGAACAACTAGCATTGATTTAAAAATTTAGCCCCCTGAACTCTTCAAGAATTCGGGGGTTTTTGATTTTCGGTAGTCCCTACACTGTCCTAACCCTGCTCTTGCAGTTCCACTTTATAACGATCGCATTTTCCAAGGGCATTCGTTACCGACGGACTTTGCCCGTAAATCCTGCTGCCTTAAATTGCTTTAACTTCAACGGTAAAGCTTGATTGGCTGACACTGTAATGCGTAGCTCAAAGTCACTGATGCCCGGTGGAACCTCCTCGATCGCCCCTAAACGAGTGCGGTTTTGCATCACTGGTTCATTATCGGCATCGTAAATGCGCCCAAAAATATCCGCATTGACGACAGGCTTGCCGGAATCATTCTGCGCCTTGCCGGTGACAATGAAACAGTTTGCTGACATCGCTGCCCCCCCACTCGTCACCGCCCCAGCAGACAAATCCAGGGGACACTCATGGTAACCCAGATCAAATAATTTGATTTGGGTTAGAGCATTAGCCGCAGGGGGGAAAATGCAAATCGCCAACCACAGCAGGCAGGCAACCATTAAGGCTTTAAGTCTCATAAGCAGCAGGTTGAGGGGCAAGAATTAACGATGGTTGGCAATTCCAGTTATGTATATGCACCTACATTGTAGGATTCAAGGGTTCTGGATTGGGTTGAGGCTCCAGGAAACCCCACATTTGTTTATGAAGAAATCCAATAAAGTGGTGTTATTTAATTCGTAACTACTCAGCCTGCCCTCACCCTAAATCCCTCTCCCTGGGGAGAGGGACTTCAATCCGGCTCCCCTTCTCCCCCTGGGAGAAGGGGCTGGGGGATGAGGGCAGGCTCAACATTGAGTTAGCAGCCTGAGCAGTTACTTTAATTCTTGATTTTGAGTCGATCGATTTTGAGTCAAGACAGAACGAGTGAAGACAGAACGATCGATCGCCCCTACAGGTTGGAATTATTACGTGGGAAATAATTGGGCTACAGATACGATCGCCTGCCACAACCCTTCGCAAATATAGTCTGCTAGACAGATATTCAGGGGGTTATTACACCTAAGAAACTATCACTTAGTTTTTACAGATGTAGACATGCCAGCAAAATTACTCTTACAGCTTGTTAGAGTTCATGGGCGCAAAGTTTTGCAGTGAACTTTGCTGCCTAATTTTTCAGCCTAATAAAGTTATGCGTTCAAGGGTGAGATAGTTGCAGCGCATCTTCATCCACCCTTGGAAAGAACAGAAGTGCAGGAATTTGAGCAAAGTGTTCTATCGTTAACCTTAGCTGTCTTCTATACAAAGGCTTAGGAAATGATTGAGGATTTAGGCTACGATTTGCCTGGTTTACCCCAATTCACTACAATTTATAACTAATTGTCTCTAGTTCTTCACATTTTTTCACTACATTAATCTCAAATTTAAGTTTTTAGAATCAAAAACTTAAAATTAACGCTTTCGACAAATTGCCTTTCGACAAATTGCATTTAGGTAACTTCATGTCCATGACGATTTCTTCAGAACAGATTGAGCGGATTGTTGGAAACCAGCATCAAGACCCCTTTGAGGTACTAGGACCCCATGCGATCGAGCAAGATGGCAAAACCGTTTGGGTTGTCCGAGCTTACCTTCCCAATGCTGATGGAGTCTGGGTTGTGTGTCCTGAAGAACGGGCAGAATACCCAATGCAGTCTACTCAACATCCCCACTTCTTTGAATGTCAAATTGATACGCCAAAGCTAGCGAATTACCAATTGCGAATTCGAGAAGGGGAGGATGAGCGTGTTATTTATGATCCCTATGCCTTTCGATCGCCCTACCTCACCGATTTTGATTCCCATCTCTTCTCCGAAGGAAATCACCACCGAATCTACGAAAAACTAGGCGCTCACTTAGCCAACGTAGAGGGAGTTCAGGGCGTTTACTTTGCAGTTTGGGCACCTAATGCCCGCAATGTCTCTGTTTTAGGTGATTTTAATCAGTGGGATGGGCGTAAACACCAGATGCGGAAGGGGAACCACGGTATTTGGGATTTATTTATTCCTGAACTGGAGGTTGGAGAGCGCTATAAATACGAAGTCAAAAATGAAGCGGGTCACATTTACGAAAAGTCTGACCCCTATGGCTTCCAACATGAGGTGCGCCCCAAAACAGCGTCGATCGTCGCTGACCTCAGCACTTATACGTGGAACGATCAAGACTGGATGGCAGCGCGTCGCCACATTGACCCCCTGACCCAACCCATATCGGTCTACGAAGTGCATTTAGGTTCTTGGCTCAACGCTGCGGTTGCGGAACCTGCCCAGCTACCCAATGGTGAGACGGAGCCAGTGGTTCCCGTTTCTGAGTACCGACCCGGGGCACGGTTTTTGACCTACCGCGAGCTGGCAGAACGGTTAATTCCCTACGTTAAAGATTTGGGATTTACCCACATCGAACTGTTGCCGATCGCCGAGCATCCCTTTGATGGTTCTTGGGGATATCAGGTGACGGGGTACTACGCCTGCACCTCCCGCCACGGCAGTCCTCAGGATTTCATGTACTTTGTCGATCAATGCCATCAACAGGGAATTGGGGTACTTGTGGATTGGGTTCCAGGACACTTCCCTCGTGATGGACATGGGTTAGCAAGTTTCGATGGCACTCACCTGTACGAACATGCCGATCCCCGTAAGGGCGAACACAAAGAATGGGGTACCTTAGTTTTTAACTATGCTCGCAATGAAGTGCGAAACTTCCTGGTAGCCAATGCCCTGTTTTGGTTTGACAAATATCACATTGATGGCATTCGTGTGGATGCTGTGGCATCCATGCTCTACCTCGACTACTTTCGCAAGGAAGGGGAATGGGTCACAAATCAGTACGGCGGGCGAGAAAACATTGAAGCCGCTGATTTCCTGCGACAGATGAATCATTTGCTCTTCAGCTACTTTCCTGGAGTGTTATCGATCGCTGAGGAGTCCACCTCCTGGCCGATGGTGTCGTGGCCAACCTATGTGGGCGGCTTGGGCTTCAACCTAAAGTGGAATATGGGCTGGATGCACGACATGCTGGATTATTTCAGCATGGACCCGTGGTTCCGCCAATTCCACCAAAACAACATCACCTTCAGCATCATGTACGCCTTCAGCGAAAACTTCATGCTGGCGTTCTCCCACGATGAGGTGGTGCATGGCAAAAGTCCTATGATCGGCAAGATGCCGGGGGATGAGTGGCAAAAATTCGCAAATCTGCGATGCCTGCTGACCTATATGTTTGCCCATCCCGGCAAAAAAACTCTATTCATGAGTACGGAGCTTGGGCAGTGGAGTGAGTGGAACGTCTGGAGTGATCTGGAGTGGCATCTTTTGCAATACGACCCGCACCAGAAGCTACAGCAATTTGTTAAGAATCTAAACACCCTCTATCGGAGTGAACCCACGCTCTACACTCAGGATTTTTCCCACGACGGATTTGAGTGGATTGACTGTAGTGACAATCGCCATAGTATTGTCTCGCTGATCCGCAGAGGGAAAGGGGAGAAGGAGTTTGTGGTGATCGTGTGTAACTTTACGCCTCAGCCCCATTCCCATTACCGCATTGGGGTGCCAGAGTCGGGGTTTTACAAGGAGTTGTTTAACAGCGATGCCCGTGAATACGGGGGCAGCAATATGGGAAATTTGGGTGGTAAGTGGACGGATGAGTGGTCAGTCCATAATCGCCCCTATTCCTTGGATCTCTGTCTGCCACCGCTAGGAGTGCTGATCTTGAAACTCGATCGCCATAAGCTAGACGCTGTAACAGTGGATGCAGAGTCTGAGATGTCAGATGCCTAGAATCTAATTACTCACAAATCCAGGCAAGCAGTTATAGAGGGGAGCATCTCACTTTTGCAGATCTCCGATCCGCCCTCATCCCCAACCCTTCTCCCTAGGGGAGAAGGGAGCCGGAATTCAAAGTCCCTCTCCCTAG
>JARCMD010000227.1 GCA_030248885.1 Leptolyngbyaceae cyanobacterium MP9P1.79
GAGAGGGATTTAGACTTCGACGTGAGCGCTCAGCCGAACGGTGAGGGTAGGCTGAGTAGTTACGCTAAGTCTTAGAAATAAGGAGATTTCCAGAAAAGCAACGGAAGGGCGAAGCATCCGGGCAATGACCTTCTATTGACTCAACGGTTTATCTGCTGGATGCCTCGCCCCTACCGGGGTAATATCTTTCTCAGAAATCTTCTAAGGTCTTAGCAATAACGTCGTCAAGTAGACCTTCGATCGCATCTCCACGCTTCACCTCTGCACGTCGCAATTTCTAGAGGAACGCTACATCCGCTCTAGAACTGGAATTCCTAGGAGGGAAAGTCCCAGTTTTAGCGTCTGGGCAGTTAGGTCACACAGCATCAGCCGCGAGGTGCGATCGGGTTCGTCGGCTTGAAGGACGGGGCAGCGATCGTAGAACTGGTTAAACTTTTGGCTCAACTCAAATAAGTACTGGCAGAGGCGATTGGGCAGCAACTCTGCTTCCACCAGACTCAACACCTCATCTAATTGCAGCAATGCTCTCGCTAGGGTTAGCTCTGCTTCGGCTTGCAATTGAATTTTGGCAGTGCCCAACTGCTCAAAATCAATGTGCCCCTTCCGACAAATTCCCTGAATTCGCACGTAAGCATAAAGCATATAGGGAGCCGTGTTGCCCTGGAGTGCTAGCATTTTATCGTAGCTGAAAACATAATTACTCGTGCGGTTTTGGCTCAAGTCAGCGTACTTGACAGCGCTGATCCCCACGACATAAGCGACTTTTTCCTTGAATACCTCAGCTTCAGTTCGCCCTTCGTCCTGGAGCCGCGCCTCCAAATCAGCCCGTGTGCGGACGATCGCCTCATCCAGCAAATCCCGCAGCCGCACCGTATCGCCAGAGCGAGTTTTCAGCTTTTTGCCATCCTCTCCTAGCACCAAGCCAAAGGGGACATGCTCAATCTGCACCTCTGACGGAATCCAGCCCGCCCGTCGCGACACCTGCCAAACTTGGGCAAAGTGGTTTGCCTGTCCCGCATCGGTGACATAGATGAGCTGCGTTGCCCGCTCCTGCTCAATCCGCTGGCGAACGGCTGCCAAATCAGTGGTGGCATAGTTGTAGCCGCCGTCTGACTTCTGCACAATTAATGGCAGCGGCTCCCCGGCTTTGTTGGTGAATCCATCCAGAAATACACACTTCGCCCCGCCATCTTCCACCAACAACCCCAGGTGGTCTAAATCAGCGGCGATCGTGGGCAGCATGGGATTGTAGAACGATTCCCCCCGCTCCGTTAACCGGACATCGAGCAAATCGTAAATCACCTGGAACTCTCGTCGCGACTGCTCACACAGCAATTGCCAGGCATGGCGGGTATCTGCGGCCCCCGCTTGCAACTGCACCACTTCCTGCCGAGCAGTTTCGCGAAAAGCCTCATCCTCATCAAAGCGCTGCTTGGCCCGCCGATAGAGCGCTACCAAATCCCCCAAGTCTAGGGCGTTGGAGGTGGTTAGTGCATCTGGGTAAGCTTCCCGTAGGTAGACAATGAGCATCCCAAACTGGGTACCCCAATCTCCCACATGGTTCAAGCGCAGCACGTCATGGCCGCGGAACTCCAAAATGCGGGCGATGCAATCTCCAATAATGGTGGAGCGCAAATGTCCTACGTGCATTTCTTTGGCAATATTGGGGGCAGAGAAGTCAACCACAACGCGCTGAGATGGCTCTGCTACGGGCACTCCTAGCCGATCGCTTTGTTGAATCAGTTGCAGTTGCGCTTCCAGATACTCCGGCTTTAAGGCTAAATTAATAAAACCTGGACCAGCAATACTCGGAGGCTGACATAACTCCGCCACATCTAAGTGCTGGAGCAGTTGGGCGGCAATCACTTGGGGCGATTTTCCTAGCTGCTTTGTGAGGGACAAGGACACATTGGACTGAAAATCACCAAATTTGGGATTGCTCGCCGCAACCAGCATCGGGTCAGTCCCCACGAGATCAGCCCCAAATGCAGCCACCAAAGCCTGCTCGAACTTTGCTTTCAGATGGGCGATCGTAGAGTTCATAGGTCGAAATTTTAAGATTAGACTCCCAGTTTAGACAAGACTGCTACCAATGCCATCAAAACCTAGACTGACAACCTTTCACCATTAAGGTGCATCTATCTAAATATAGAAATCTACCTTCAGAAGTATATCTTTTTGTAACAAACTGGGAACCTGACAAGCTTGCTGGTAAGACTTGAGTAGACCTTTGCACCCTTGGCCATAGGAGATTTCTTCATGAAACATGAAATTCGGCATAAGCCATCCTTCGGAACCGTTTTCGTCACCCTTGAACCAGGCGAAAGCATCACGGCTGAAGCGGGCGCAATGGCAAGCATGGCGGCTCAAATTGCGATTAAAACCAAGTTCTCTGGCGGATTCTTTCAAGCCCTACTGCTCAAGTTTTTTGGTGGAGAATCGCTTTTTGTGAATGTCTTTAGCAATCCGACGCAGAAGCCGTTGGAAGTTGTTTTGACTCAATCTACCGTTGGGGATGTGGCGGCTTTTGAAGTGAGTGGCAAAGGAATTTGTCTCCAACCAGGGGCTTATATTGCCCACACTCCCGGAGTCAAGTTAGGCGTAGAGTTGGCGGGATTCTCCAGCTATTTTTCTGGTGAAGGACTATTCAAGTTGAAACTGACTGGACAGGGCACTGTTTTTTTTGGAGCCTATGGAGGATTAACCAGAAAACAAGTCAACGGAGAATTTGTTGTCGATACGGGCCACCTCGTTGCCTATGAGCCAGGATTCAAAATGAACGTCAAAATGGCTGGCGGGTTGCTGGGATCGATCACTTCTGGCGAGGGGTTGGTCAACCGGATGACGGGTCAGGGCACTATTTACTTGCAATCTCGGAGTACTGATGGTTTGGTTGGTTTCTTAAGGTCTAAGGTTCCTTAGAAAGAATGAATCTAGTCCCCGATCGCAAATTATTGGTAAACTCGTCACACGGAGATTTAGTTTTATGAAAGTAGAGATTTTGCACCAGCCAGACAGTGCGATCGCCCACATCTTTATGGAACCACGAGAAGAAATAGTGGCAGAAGCAGGCGCAATGGTGGCTATGACTGAGATGAATGTCAGCACTACTTTGCGGAGAGGCAAGGGCGGCGGGATCATGGGTGGACTGAAACGGATGCTGGCAGGGGAATCGTTGTTTCTTTCGGTGTTTCGATCGGGCGGGGGGGCCGGCGAACTTTACCTGGCTCCTAAGTTGATGGGCGACATTATGTCCTACCAACTCACGGGCACAGGGTTGGTTGTGCAATCCACTGGCTACCTGGCCAGCACCCCCCAAGTGGATATTGAACTGGGATTCCAAGGCATGAAATCTCTCTTTTCTGGAGAGTCGGTTTTTTGGCTCGACATCAGCGGCAGCGGGCTGGTACTGCTCAATTCCTTTGGCGCGATTTATGAAATTCCGGTTAATGGTGAATACGTTGTTGATACGGGGCACATTGTGGCCTTTGAGAAAACGTTGACCTTCTCGATTAAGAAAGCAAGCTCTAGTCTGATTGGTTCATTTTTGGGCGGAGAGGGTTTGGTTTGTCGATTCAAAGGCAAAGGCCGGTTGTTCTGCCAAACTCATAATGCGGCTGCGTTTGGTCAACTGATTGGCAGCCAGTTGCCGCCGCGAGCAAGTTAGCGACGAGCCAAACAATCAGCGAGCTAAAAAATTAGTTGATGGCCGATCGCCAGTTAATTGCCAAACACCAACAGTCTATCCACACCCTGAGAGAAAGAAATGCCTAGCGAAATTGCCAAAGAAATGCCTAGCGAAATTGCCTACGATATTCAGCACGCTCCAGCCTATGCATCCCTGCGAGTTCAACTCCAAGCAGGTCAAACCGTCATGGTTGAATCTGGTGCCATGGCAGCTATGGACCCCTGGATTAAGATGAAATCCAAAATGAAAGGGGGATTGATGAAAGGGTTGACTCGCCTGGTAGGTGGTGAGTCTTTGTTTCTGAGCGAGTTCACCGCCGAGGGAAAACCAGGGGAGTTGTATATTTCGCCTGGAGTGCCTGGGGATGTCCAGCACTACACGATGACAAGTGGAAAAAGCCTAATGATTCAATCGTCAGGCTTTGTGGCTTCCAGTCTCAGTGTAGAAATTGACTCAAAATTCCAAGGCTTCAAAGGATTTTTTAGCGGAGAATCGTTGTTTCTGCTAAAAGCAACGGGAATGGGAGACATCTGGTTCAGTTCCTATGGCGCGATTCTAGAAATCCCGGTCAATGGTGTTTACATCGTAGATACGGGCTATATTGTCGCGTTTGAAGATAGCCTTAACTACGATGTTGAAGTAATGGGTGGTCTCTCCTTCAAGAGTTTGAGAACCAGTATGTTCGGGGGCGAGGGCTTAGTTTGTCGCTTCACGGGTCAGGGTCGCTTATGGATTCAATCGCGTCATCTAGCATCTCTCATTAACTTTATTAATCCCTTCCGTCCAGTTAAAAGCAGTGATTAAACGCAAGCTGATCAGAGTCAGGGCTGATAGGATGATGCCTTAATGCGTCAGCCTGTAGCAGGCTCTAAACTCTATGCCGATCGAACTCCCTCCAGGTAGCGCAGCCTACAGCGATCGAAACCCAGAAACCAGTAACAGCAAGCTCTTGATTTTGCTGGGACTATTTTTGGGGATTGTGGTTGGTGTAGTTGGCTTAATTGTGCTGGTGGTGATGAACCTAGTGTTGCTGATTCCGCCCAGCATGGAGCAACGCATTGGGGCGATCGTCGTTCCTGGGTTTGAGCGCTTAGCCCCTGACTCATCGGCTCAATCGGCGTTGAACCAATTGCTCGATCGGCTAGAAGCAGGATTATCTGAGCAACAACGGCAAGGACGGGATTACAAAGTCCTCTACATTCCAGACGATACTGTAAATGCCCTGGCGATCCCCGGCGATCGGATCATTCTCTATGGCGGCTTGGTTGCCCAGGCCCAATCAGAAAATGAGCTAATGATGGTGATGGGTCACGAGTTGGGGCATTTTGCCCATCGCGATCACCTACGGAGTTTGGGACGCGGCTTGGGACTCCAGCTATCTCTGGCTTTGCTGTTTGGAGATGGGGGTACGTTGTCAAAATTAGCGGCATCTAGTGTGAGTGCCCTCAGTACAGCGCAGTTCTCTCAAAGCCAAGAACGGGAGGCAGACGAGTTTGGCTTAGCTCTATTGCAAAAAACCTACGGTCAGGTCGCAGGAGCTACCGACTTTTTTGCGCGGCTGAGTCAACAGGACAAGGCAGCTATTGCCTTTTTAGCCACACACCCTGCCTCGCGCGATCGGGTTCAGCACTTGGAACAACTCATTCAACAACGTCAATATTCAGTGGGAAGCCGATCGCCCCTGCCCGCAGCGTTACAAGCTTCACCCTAAACCTTAATAAAGCGTTGAGTTCAACTAAGGAGATTTCTAGAAAAGTTTATACCAGGTACCGGAAGGGCGAAGCATCCGGGCAATAACCTTCTGGTCGATTCAAGGCTCTGTATGCCGGATGCTTCGCCCCTACAGGGGTAACATCTTTCTCTGAAATCTCCTAAGCTCTTTGTTGCAAGATAAATAAAAAGCGGGTGCAACTTATAAGTTGCACCCGCTTGCCAATCAAACATTCAGAAACTGGACTTCAGCGATTAGTAATCGAAGTCGCCGCCGCCCATTCCACCAGCACCAGCAGGGGCACCGCTTTCTTTCTCTGGCTTGTCAACCACAATGCACTCAGTGGTGAGAACCATGCCAGCGATCGAAGCCGCATTTTGCAATGCCGAGCGAGTCACTTTAGCAGGGTCAACAATGCCAGCCTCGAACAAATCGACGAACTCATTGGTGGCTGCGTTGTAGCCCACATTGAATTCCTTTTCTTTGACGCGCTCGGCAATCACTGCGCCGTTCTGACCTGCATTCTCAGCAATCCGCTTGAGGGGAGCAGAGAGGGAACGAGCGACAATCATAGCTCCAATCAACTCTTCGCCCGTCAGCTTTTCAGTCGCCCAGGTTTCGAGTTCAGGGGCAAGGTGAGCCAACGTTGTACCGCCACCGGGAACAATTCCTTCTTCCACAGCAGCTTTGGTCGCGTTGATTGCGTCTTCCAAGCGCAGCTTCTTGTCCTTCATTTCAGTTTCAGTTGCAGCGCCAACTTTAACGACTGCCACACCGCCGGCCAATTTAGCCAACCGCTCTTGCAGCTTTTCTTTATCGTAGGACGACTCAGTTTCGTCCATTTGACGACGGATTTGCTCACAACGGGACTTGACTTGAGCTTCATTGCCTTCAGCCACGATCGTGGTGTTGTCCTTGGTGATGGTGATCCGACGGGCACGACCGAGGGAATCCAGCTTCACATTGTCCAGTTTCAGACCCGTGTCTTCGGTGACAACCTGAGCGCCGGTCAGCACAGCGATGTCTTCCAACATAGCCTTACGCCGATCGCCAAAGCCAGGAGCTTTGACCGCAGCCACATTCAGCACACCGCGTAGACGGTTGACCACGAGGGTAGCCAAAGCTTCTTTCTCGATGTCTTCAGCAATGATCACCAACGGACGACCCGAACGAGCCACTTGCTCTAGAACAGGCACCAAGTCCTGCACCAAGGCAATTTTCTTGTCCGTCAACAGAATGTAGGGTTCTTCCAGAACAGCTTCCATGCGCTCTGTGTCGGTGGCGAAGTAGGGAGAGATGTAGCCTTTTTCAAAGCGCATCCCTTCCGTAATTTCTAGCTCGGTCGTCATAGACTTCCCTTCTTCCAGGGAAATCACGCCTTCCTTGCCCACTTTTTCCATGGCATCGGCAATCATCTGTCCCACTTCGTCATCGTTGCCAGCGGAGATTGACCCCACTTGGGCGATCGACTTCGAGTCTTCCACTTGACGGGCATGGACAGCAATCTGCTCCACGAGGAAACCCGTTGCCTTTTCGATCCCACGCTTCAGGGCGATCGCATTGGCACCCGCAGCCACGTTCCGCAAACCTTCTTTGACCATCGCGTGAGCCAGCACTGTTGCTGTGGTGGTGCCATCTCCAGCCGCATCGTTGGTTTTAGAAGCTGCTTGACGAATCAAAGCTACTCCGGTGTTCTCAACGTGATCTTCCAATTCAATTTCCTTGGCGATCGTGACTCCATCATTCACAATCTGAGGAGCGCCGAACTTCTTCTCCAGCACCACGTTCCGGCCTTTTGGCCCAAGGGTGACAGCCACTGCTTCAGCCAGGATGTCCATGCCTCTTTCCAAAGCACGACGGGCATTTTCGTTGTATATAATGCGCTTAGCCATAGGTCTACCAGGTGTAAATTAATTAAGGGTTGGTCTCTGAAATAAGGAAATCTAGCCGCTAACTAATCAGCCATTGCCGTGAAAATTTAGCTAGTTGCCGATCGCCACTGACTAGGAAACAAATGACTAGGAAACGATCGCCAAGATGTCCTTCTCAGAGAGAAGAACATACTCATCGGTGCCCAATTTGACATCGGTACCGGCATACTTCGAGTACAAAACCTTATCGCCAACTTTGACTTCCATCTCTTGACGAACGCCATCATCACTCCGCTTGCCGGGGCCGACTTGCACAATTTCCCCAACTTGGGGCTTTTCCTTAGCATTATCTGGAAGGAGAATACCACCAGCGGTTTTCTCCTCAGCGGCGCTCACTTTGATGAAGACACGATCACCAAGAGGCTTCACAGTAGAAACGCTCAAAGATACTGCTGCCATAAAAAACTCTCCAGACTACAGGTTTAAATTCAAAGGTTGAAAAATGGATTGAAGGAGATTGCTAGGTCACTAATCTGTCTCTATTGCTTAGTTAGATGAAGTTTTAGCAGACTTAGCACTCTCGGCCTCTGAGTGCTAATCTACCGGAGGTGAGACCCGATCGCAACTTAAAGGGTGTACGGTTTCCCGAACTTAAGATTTATTAAAGGATTCAAACCTAAGCAGGCTGAGCGTTTTGGGCACTTATTATTGACGCTCAGAGATGTTACAGAAACTTTACGTCTACCCATAAGTTCTATCTCTAATGAGGTAAGTTTACCTATCGAGCGATCCTGGTAGAAGTGAGATTAGATGGTAATGTTTAGAGCAAATCTGGACTGTCTGCATCTGCATTGATTTTGAAAAATATAAATTTTGAAAAATATAAATTTAAATCCATGCGTCGATCGCTCCTGCTTCTTACCAAACCTCGAATTCGGCACCCGCGAATTCAGCAACTCAAAGCGGTTACCCTGACCCTGCTTTACACCTCCATGCCTAGCTTGGCTGGGATCAGCCTGGTGTGGGGATCTGCATCTCTCCATCCCGCTACGGCCGTGGCCCAAACTCTGCCCAAACTGCCCCCCACTGC
>JARCMD010000019.1 GCA_030248885.1 Leptolyngbyaceae cyanobacterium MP9P1.79
AAGAGGGGAGAGGGACTTCAATCCGGCTCCCCTTCTCCCAGAACGGGAGAAGGGGTTGGGGGATGAGGGCTAGTGATCGCAAAAATGTCCGAACTATTGCTATTTCTACAAAAGTTTATATCAGGCACTGGAAGGGCGTTCGCGTAGCGTGTGCTTTGCACTTAGCATCCGGGCAATGGCTTTATGGTCGATTCAAGGACTTGTTTGCCGGATGCTTTGCCCCTACAGGGGTAACATCTTGCTCGGAAATCTCCTTAATCCTGATTTAGCTTTTCTAGGCTTGAAAGAAAGATTTGAAGATGGGAACCCTATGTTTTGGCTGAGTTAGGTCAGCAGTAGTCTTAGAAACCAGACATCTTTCTACTGATAAGCTTGTAGCAAAATCTGTTAAAGTCCAGAAAAAGTTCCTAAAAAAGTAGAGGTGGCAATGTGAGTGATATTACTAAAGAAGAAATGCGCGATCGGCTGGGCAACATCGACCAAATCCGTGACATCATCTTTGGCGCTCAATTGAGAGACTACAACGGGCGTTTGGACAAAGTTGAGTCAAATCTGTCTATTCTGCAACAGGAGATGCGCGAGCGAACTGACCAGATTAGAACCTCTCTCTCTGGCGAACTCCACGCTGCAATCGAGTCTCTGGAGAAAAAAATTAAATCCCTCAACTCCACACTCCAAGAGGAAAACGGTGAACTGCGCCAGCAACTCGATCGCCTCAACAAAAAGTTTTCCACCAGCATTGAAGCGTTGGATGGAGCAATGGACAGTCAGACCACAACCTTGCGGAATGAGTTATCCCAAACCCGCAACAAGATCCAAGATGATGCGCTATCTCTGAAAGACCTAATTTTGGAGGAATTGGAACGGCGTTTCTCGATGTTACGGGATGTCAAAGTTTCCAAGGACGACATGGCAGAAGCGCTGTTTGAGCTAGGCATGAGACTCAAGGGCACCGAGTTTGTACCAAAGCTGAAGGAAGTTGCTGATGGCAATGAAAAGGATACTTATGCCCCCGTACCGCTGCTGGAAACTCAACGGCACTCGGATCACAGCAATTACTCTGAAGGGTAATATTGCTTAGAATCTTCCACTAAATGGAACAATAAATGTAACTACTCAGCCTACCCTCACCGTTCGGCTGAGCGCTCACGTCGAAGCCTAAATCCCTCTCCCCAGGGAGAGGGACTTCAATCCGGCTCCCCTTCTCCTAGTGGGAGAAGGGGCTGGGGGATGAGGGCAAGCTCGACATTGAGCTAGCAGCCTGAGTAGTTACCAATAAATTTTGCAACTGTGGTGTGGGCGGGTGTCTGCGCTATAGTTGCGAAGTTTATAGCTAATCAAACTCACCTCTACTGCGGGATTGGTACCTGCGATCGGTATGACTTTCCATCAAAAATCAATTTGGCTGATATGGCTCAGCTAGAAGATACTTCGGCTGCACCAGCGGCATTCAGCAAACCTGTGGAAGCCCCGATCGAGCGCTTTCTAGATTTGCTTGCTGATTTGCAAATCATGCCGCGCCCTAAAGATTTGGAGCAGAACACAGATGGGGAGAAAGTTCCGCCTCAATCTCCTCAGCAGTTTGAGTATGCTGATCGAACTGCGGATGTTGCTGAGGTGTCCCCAGACATCACCCAAGCTGTGGAATTCTCATCTCCTCCTGATGCCAGCCTCAGCACTGTAGAATTCTCACTGCTTCCTGATGCCAACGCTACCGTCGATCGCGCTTCAGATGCGTCTGTGATAGAAATCCTGGAATTCTTTGAGAGTTTAGCGGCTCCTCAAAGTGCTTTACCAGACGTTGAGAAAATGTTTGTAGATACAAATTGCGCTCCGATCCGCCCTCTAAATCCCCCAATTCTGGGGGACTCTGAACAAAAACGGCTCGAGAGCAAGCCAGAATTGGGGGGTTGGGGGGCGAGTGCAAAACTACACGCTAATTTACAAACACTTTCTGAAGCAAATATTGAGAACTTGGATGATCGCCCCTCCCTAGATTATCGCCTTATTTCTGACTCAGTAGAAAATAGTGGGAGTGCGATCGTTCTCAGTGCCACTGCCCCAAATAGCCTTACGCCCAGTGCCTCAGACGATCCAACAGTTGCTGTAGAGCATTTAATAGAGCTATTGCAAGAGCTATTACTGGGTTCAGAGCTAGCTGAGGTGCGGGAGTCTACCCTTGTTCTAGAGCGGAAGCTGGAAATTCTACAGCATCAAATCTATGAACCTGAAGAATTATTGAATTTACTGATGCCCATTATTGCGAATCTGTTGAGTCGCAAAGTAGAGGTATCAAGGGATGAAATTTGTCAGACTCTGGTGCCAATTATTGATGAGGTGATTCAAAAGAGCATCAAGCGGGATGGTCATGCCATGAGTATGGCGCTCGCCTCAGTGATCCCCGCTGCTATCTCTCAACAAATCAGAGAGGCTCCCGCCGAAATTGCCAAAGCCATTGCTCCAGAAATGGGCGCAGCCATTAAGCAGCAAATTGTGCTAGAGCGAGATGCGATGGTGGATGCCCTATACCCGGTTATTGGCGACACCATCAGTAAATACTTGGCAGAAGCAATTCGGGCAATCAATGAAAAAGTAGCTAATACCCTGAGTATGGAGGGCATCCAGCGCAAGATCAGGGCCAAGGTGCAAGGGGTATCTGAGGCAGAATTGATCTTCAGAGAAGCGATGCCCTTCACGATTCAGGCGATCTTTCTTATTCATAAAAGCTCTGGACTTGTGATTGCAGAGGTGCAGCGATCGGACGGTCAACAACTGGAATCTGAAATGGTGGCAGGCATGTTGACGGCAATTCGCAGCTTTGCCAACGACTGTATTGTGCAACCTGGGCATACTTCTGAACTCGCAGAAATTGACTACAGTAACTCCAAGATTATTCTAGAAGTCGCTGGGTATTGCTATCTGGCAGTGGTAGCCCAGGGGGAACTGCCCCAACGGTTAATTGCCAAGATTCGGCAGGCTCTAGGGCAAATTATCCAACGCTACAGTTCTCCGATCGAATCCTTTGACGGTGACCCCGACACCATTCCTGAATCTCTCCATCCGATTTTGCGCCATCTCATGGAGGAGGGTCAGCCTAACTCCCCCACAGCGGCTAAATCCTCCTATGGCGCTCTCGTGTCAATCGGTTTGGTGGCACTGGGTCTAATTCTGATTCCCTGGGGAATTTATCAGTATCGCTATGGGGCCGATCGTCGCCTAGAGACACAGGTGGCAATGGCCCTAGCGTCTGCCCCAGACTTAGCGTTTTACCCCATCACTCCCAAGGTCAACCAGAAAACGCTGAAGCTCACTGGACAAGTGCCGAATGAACATCTGCGCCAAAGAGCCGCCCAAGTTGCCACCATGAACACGCCTGGCTTAACCCTAAATAATCGGGTTGTAGCGATGGAGATGTCACAGGATCAGTCCCAGGCAGCGGCTGAAGTGCGGCGGATCGCTGCCATCATGAATCAAATGACTGGGGTGGCAATTTCCACTCGTTACACGGCTGGGCGCGTGACGGTGGAGGGGACAGTGAGCCGGATGGTGGATGCCACCCGCATTACCCAATCCTTAGAACAGGTGCCGGGGGTGCGATCGGTTTCTAGCACCCTCAAATTTCAACCCTTCCGCATTGAAACGCGATTTTATTTCAACATCGCTTCTGCCGAAATTGTCCCCCTCGATCGGGGCTACAAAATCCAGCAAATCAAGTCGTTCCTCGACCAAAATCCCGAAAAGTCTCTCCAGATTATTGGTCACAGCAGCCCTGCCAGTAGCCCCCTGGAAACCCAGACGATCGCCCTCCAAAGGGCCAGGACAGTGGAGGCTACTCTGCTAAAACTAGGGGTTGATCCCCTGCGCCTGAAAGTCTCTGGCACCACCGACTTGCCAACAGGTGTGGAGGTAGCCCATCCTCTGTGGCTCAGTCGCTGTGTAGAATTTGTGCCGATCGCTATCGCAAATCAAAGCCCAAGTAAAATGCCCAAGTAAAATTGAAACCATTCGCTGACTCTCCTGTCCCCTACACTGAACGTATTATCGTCGTATCACTGTTTGTCTGAGTCATGTCCACAATTTCTAAGAAAATATGTCTGATTGGAGATTTTGGGGTAGGCAAAACGAGCCTGATTCGGCGCTTTATAGACCGTCAGTTCAGCGATCGTTACCTCTCGACCGTGGGCGTAAAAATTTCTCGCAAAATTATTGAGCAACCGGAGCTAGGGCGATCGGGCAAGCGAGAGTTGCAATTATTGATGTGGGACATTGAGGGCAGCACTAAATTCAAGTCCATTGCTCCCAGTTACTTACAGGGTGCGAAAGGGGCAATTATTGTCGGGGATGTTACGCGGCAAGAGACTCTCATTGCTATGCCAGACCACGCTCGCAACTTTTTAGCCATCAATCCCCAAGGAAGCGTTACCCTAGCTCTCAACAAATCCGACCTTGTTGAAGCCGAAAAATTGCCGAGACTACTGCAACTGGTACAAGTCCCTCATGAAGCCCGAATTCTAGCCACTTACACAACCTCAGCCAAGTCTGGCCAAGATGTCGATCGAATCTTTCAAACCCTAGCTGACAATTTGCTTGAACAGCATGAACTCCCTGTTTAAGAGCCTTCTAGCTTCCCGCCGAATGGAATATGTGATTCTGGATCAGGACTGCTTTATCCAGGAAATTTCTACGGAGGTGCAGCGGTTTGCAGAGGGAACCGAAGAGTTGAAACCAGGAGACGATTGTTGGCTAGGTTTTCCAGAGTTGTTTGGCGTTGAGGATGATCTGGCAGCAGTTTTAGCGGGGCACCAGCCAGATTTTGTCCTCAAAGCCATGAACCGGGTCACTGAAAACGGTTCCCTCCTCTACTTTGATCTATGCATTCTCAGGTTGGATGCCACCGATGCTGGCATCCCATCCTTAATTATTTTTTTTGAGGATGTTACAGAACGGATGTCCTTGGAGCAAAGTTTGGTGCAAGCCTCGAATGAATTGAGCTTGCTCCTGAGTGCCCTAACCACCTCTAAGACTTATATTGAGCGGATTGTCACATCTATGGTGGATGCCCTCCTGGTGACAACGGCAGCGGGAATCATCAAAACCGTGAATCAGGCGGCGTTGCACCTGTTGGGGTATGACCAAGCCGAATTGATGGGTCAGCCCATTTCTAAAATTATTGCCGACGATAATTTCCTGCTCCAAGCGATTCAACCTGCCACCTCTGCCGCAGACGATCGCTTCTATGAGGTGGAAGTCATGTGTCTAACCAAAATTGGTGAGAAAGTTTCTGTATCCTTCTCCTGTTCTGCGATCCAGAGCGATGTGCCAGGTTTGCAGGATTTCATCTATATCGGACGAGATATTACAGAGCGACAACGCAACCAGCAGCGCTTGCTGTCTCAGTACACGACCTCTCATATTCTCTCTGAGGAGAGTGATTTAACAACGGCAATCGCAAAAATTTTTCCGGCTCTGTGCCAAAGTTTGGGCTGGGATCTCGTGGAACTGTGGATGCCAGAGGAAAAATCCCGATCGCCCGTGTTTCCCCATACCAAACATCCCTATCCCAACCTTGCCTCTTCCAACGATCTTTATCTCAATGCCGATAGCTCTGCGAATCGCGCTTCTGATACAACCCCTTCTGTGCCAGCATTAGTTCTCCTAAGATGCCGAGAGGTTTGGTCAAAGCTCCCCGCTGCCCAGCAAGGATTTATTCCATTCACCCGGCAGGCCGTATTCACCCCAGGAATAGGATTACCCGGTCGCGTGTGGTCTACTCGTGCCCCCGTGTGGATGAGCAATATCGCTAATGAAACCAGCTTTTTAAGATTGGCTGTTGCTAAGCGGATTGGGTTACATACTGCTTTTGGGTTTCCCATTCAGGCTGCCGATGAAATGTTGGGAGTCATCACGTTCTTCAGTCGGGAAGTCAAGCAGCATGACCCCGATTTATTGCAAACCATGGCGGTGATTGGGGCACAATTGGGGCAATTTATTCAACGTAAACGCGCAGAGGCAGACCTCCAAAAAAGCCAGAAACAAAGCGAACGTCTGTTGTTAAACGTCTTGCCAGAACCGATCGCTGCCCGCCTGAAGCAATCCTACGGGACGATCGCCGAACACTTCACCGCCGCAACCGTCCTGTTTGCAGACTTGGTAAACTTCACCCAAATCGCCGCCAATCTCTCCCCGATTCAACTGGTGAACTTGTTAAATCAAATTTTCTCAGCCTTCGATCGCCTGAGTGAGCGCCACAGTTTAGAGAAAATTAAGACCATTGGCGACGCTTACATGGTGGTTGGCGGGGTGCCAACGAGACGGGACGACCACGCAGTGGCGATCGTCAAAATGGCACTGGACATGCAAGCCGCTGTACAGGATTTTAACCTGCGTCAAAATCAGACTTTTGAGATGCGAATCGGCATTCACAGTGGACCCGTTGTGGCCGGAGTCATTGGCATTAAAAAATTCACTTACGATTTATGGGGTGACACCGTAAACATGGCGAGCCGAATGGAATCATCTGGAATAGCCGGACGCATTCAAGTGACCGAGGAAACCTATAAACTCCTCCAAGATCAGTACCAATTTGAGCAGCGTTGTTGTGTCCCTGTGAAAGGCAGAGGAGACATGACGACCTATTTACTTGTTCCCTGAAGGTCAAATTCACACTCAATCGCACTCCTTCTTTACTCAGGCATTTCCTGCCCTATCATGCACTTACCTAGACCCCAACAACCCTGCTTGCTCAACAAACTGCTTGCTCCCCGCCAAATTGAGTACCTATTGCTCGATCCAAATTGGATGATTCTCGATGCTTCTCCAGGGGTGAAACGACTTGCCGATCGGCCCAATGAAGTTGAGCGGGGTCGGGATGTGCGGCTGAGTTTCCCTGAACTAGTGGGGGTTGAAACCTACTTAATTGCTGTTTTAAACCGGCAACAACCTAGCTTTGAAATTAGGGGACTTGCCCGCTCCTTAGACCCAGCTTTATATATTGATCTCTATGCTTTGGAAAGTCAGGATGATGTGGGTCTGGAAGATCAATTAATCATTTTGGTGGAAGATGTCACGACGCGAATGGTCTCAGAACAATCGCTCGTGCAAAGTGCCCACGAAGCTAATTTATTACTGAGTGCTTTAGCAGCTTCTAAACATTACATTGATCAGATTGTGGCCTCGATCGGAGATGCGCTAGTGGTCACCACTCCTTTAGGCATCATTAAAGCAGCCAATCAAGCAGCCCAGGACTTATTTGAACAGAGCGAAGTGGAATTATTAGGGCAACCAATTTCCCTGATTATTACCCACCCCAATCTCTTGCCGATTTTGCCACGGAATTCCGATGATCCTCAGCCAGAACCCCCTAAGAAAGAGGTGGTCTTGCGCCAAACAAAAGCGGGAGTGCAGCAGTTTATTGCCTTCTCTCGCTCCACAGTTCAAGCTGATTTCGCAGAGTTTCAAGGTTATGTCTACGTGGGACGAGATGTGACGGAGCTAGAACAGGCAAAGCGAGAAGCAGAGGCGGCAAATCGAGCTAAAAGTGAATTTTTAGCTATGATGAGCCACGAAATTCGGACTCCCATGAATGCGGTCATTGGCATGGCTGGATTATTGATGGATACGGTGTTGACCACTCAACAGTACAATTTTGCTGAAATCATCCGATCGAGCAGTGATGCCTTGCTAGGAATTATTAATGACATCCTAGATTTCTCCAAAGTTGAATCAGGGAACATGAGTATTGAAACCCATCCCTTCAGCATCCACGATTGTGTGAGAGATGCGATCGATTTGTTTACCCACCAAGTAACAGCAAAAGGGCTAACGTTAACCCATGAAATTGATCCCCACATTCCAGCGATCGTATTAGGAGATGTCACGCGACTCCGGCAGATTTTAGTGAACTTAGTCAGCAATGCCATCAAGTTTACACCTGCGGGGGGAATTGCCATTTCAGTGATCCTGAACCACCCGCAGAATGCAACTGTAAATTCTGAACTGACAGCACCGATTCAGTCCCGGTTGCTGATTGAATTTGCGGTCAAAGATACTGGAATTGGCATTCCTGAAGACCGCCACGATCGCCTATTTAAACCATTTGTGCAAGGGGATGCTTCGACAACCCGTGAGTATGGAGGCACCGGCTTGGGTCTGGCGATTAGTCAGCGTCTGAGTAAACTGATGCAGGGTGAAATGTGGATGGAGAGCCAAGTTGGAAGCGGTTCCACATTTTATTTCACAATCCAAGTGGAAAAAGCTTCTGCACACCTTCAACGCACCCTCGATCGGGTCAAATCCCAATCTGTTTCTCTGCTCTCGTCCTCTGAGTCGCGCTTGTCCGATCGTCTTCCCCTGCGGATTCTCGTTGCTGAAGACCATCCCGTAAACCAAAAGGTGATGCTACTGGTGCTGCAACAATTGGGGTATCGTGCAGACATTGCAGCTAATGGACTAGAAGTTCTCCAATCTCTCCAGCGTCAGCCCTATGATGTGGTGTTAATGGATATACAAATGCCTGAAATGGATGGCTTAACGGCCACGCACCACATTCGCCAGCAGGAAGCGATGGCGCGAACTCCCTACATTGTTGCCATGACTGCCAATGCCTTGGGGAGCGATCGTCAAGCCTGTCTTGATGCTGGCATGAATGAACACCTCAGCAAACCTGTGCGAATTGAGGAGCTAGCCCACGCCCTCAGCCAATATCAGCCGATCGCCCTCTCTCCTAACTCTCTGTCGATCACTGTGCAGGATAGTGAATTTATTCCCTCTACAAATGCGTCACCCAATGGTGATGCATCATCCCTTACAGATATCCTAGATCAAGCTACCCTACGAGACCTTCGGGAGTTATCTGCCGAGAGTCCTGAGGAGTTTTTGGTGGAAGTCATCGACTGTTACCTGAATGAATCGCCTATACAGTTAGAAGAAATTCGAGAGACGATCGCCCACACCCAAACAGCCGCTCTCATTGAAGCCGCCCACGCCTTGAAGTCGGGCAGCATCACCATTGGCGCAACCACTCTCGCTCGCCTATGCCAAGAACTGGAGGCGATCGCAGAAGCCAGTAACCTCGCAGCCCTCCCCACTCACTTACACCACCTTGAAGCAGAATACGATCGAGTGAGAACTGCCCTAAATCTAGAATGCCAGCGGGGATAGAGAATCAATGAAGGACTTGCAGAGAGATAGAGGATTTATCATTCATCCTGTTGCTCAATTGCATCGACTTACCATAGGTTATAGCTATGAATCCCACGATCGCTAAAAACTCAATCCGCGATCGTTTCCATTTGGGGTGACTGACGAGAGTCCAACTCGCTAACACTGGTGTCACAAACCAGCCCCTCCAGCACTTCGGGATCAGTCACAGTGGATTCTGGTCGGAGTTGAACCGACATCTTTCTGCTTGCAAGGCAGACGCTTTCCCAGTTAAGCTACAGACCCATATTTATCAAACAATCCACAAACAAATGGCAGGAGTGGTAGGGGTCGAACCTACATAGATCGATTTAGAAGATCGATGCCTTTTCCCTTAGGCGACACTCCCTTGCTTGGTAGTCCTGGCAGGAGTTGAACCCGCAACCCTCTGTTTGTAAGACAGATGCTCTACCGTTGAGCTACAGGACTACGAGAGCGAGTGATGGGATTTCAACCCATGCGCTGAGTGTGGCGCACTCAGATGCTAGGCACTACATCACACCCGCATGATTTGGAGCGATCGACGAGATTTGAACTCGTACCGTGAGTTTGGAAGACTCGAATGCTGCCGTTACACCACGATCGCAAACTGAGATTAAACAAATGGGGCTGGTGATAGGAATTGAACCTACAACCTCGTGTTTACAAGACACTTGCTCCGCCAGATTGAGCTACACCAGCATTTGGTAACGGGGGTGAGAGTTGCACTCACTGATGTAAAGGGTATGAACCTTCCAAGCCACTATTGCTCTATCCCCGCCATGGCTTTTCCTATTCTTATGAGATACAAACATAAGGTATATTTGACTAATCCGCAGTTGGTGGGCGCTGTAGGAGTTGAACCTACGTCAGCCTGATTAAGAGTCAGGTGCATTGCCGTTCTGCCAAACGCCCAAAGTTTGATGCTCAAGATTTAACACCCAGAGTTTATAGGCAATGTGCAACTTAAAGTCTGCCCTCATCCCCCGAACCCTTCTCCCAGTGGGAGAAGGGGCTGGGGGATGAGGGCAAGCTCGACATTGAGTTAGCAGCCTGAGTAGTTACGAAAAACTTATGGAAAGGTGGTCCGCCAGAGATTTGAACTCTGATCACTTCGCTTAAAAGGCGACAACTCTATCCGTTGAGCTAGCGACCCAATTTGGTACACCGGGCAGGACTCAAACCTGCTAGTAACACGCTTATCGGGCATGTGCGTCGATCGCTTCCGCCTCCGGTGCTTGGTACTCCTGATGGGAATTGAACCCATAAAACCTAGATTCTCGATCTAGTGCGTCTTCCCTTCCGCCACAGGAGCATCAGTACCCTTGATGGGAGTCGAACCCACAAAACCTGGTTTCTAAGACCAGTACGTCTTCCATTCCGTCACAAGGGCGAAATCCGAGTGGTAGGATTTGAACCTACGACCGCCTGTTCCCAAAACAGGAATGCTAGCCAAGCTACACCACACCCGGATAGTTTGTACTACTGAATATCTGCTAAACATCTGGTACTCCCAGTGAGAGTCGAACTCACACCTAGACTGTTTTTGAGACAGCCGCCTCTACCGGTTGGGCTATGGGAGTATATAGAACAAGAAGATAGAGATGATTTGTGCTACTGAACCTCTGGTACTCCCAGTGAGACTCGAACTCACACCTAAACTGTTTTTAAGACAGTTGCCTCTACCTATTGGGCTATGGGAGTATATAGGGCAGGAGGATAGAGATATACCGCTACATCTCATGCCCCCCGACTGGGAAGGAAGGAATCGAACCCTCAAACACCTGATTCAAAGTCAAGCCGCTTTGCCTGTTTGCGTACTTCCCAGAGAAACTGCTTGCCGATCGCTCGGAATTACTAGCTAGTGTTCTGTCAAGAAAATTTTGAGGGGTCGAAGACCCTCAAAATTTAACTCCAACTAACCTCCCAGCTTTCAGCTACCCGTCAATTAATGATTGA
>JARCMD010000020.1 GCA_030248885.1 Leptolyngbyaceae cyanobacterium MP9P1.79
ACTTTGAATTCCGGCTCCCTTCTCCCTAGGGAGAAGGGTTGGGGATGTAGCTTGCTTCCCGAAGGGTGGGCGGATCGGAGATCTGCAAAAGTGAGATGCTCCCTTATATCAGGCACCGGAAGGGCGAAGCATCCGGGCAATGACCTTCTGTCCGATTCAAAGGATTGTCTGCCGGATGCTTCGCCCCTACATTGGAACCGTTGCGTGTCATTAAGTCGGCGAGCTTAAGGATATTTTCAACCCTCCACCTCATTTTCCAAACAGCTTCTAACCGCCACCCACGATCGTCACGATTTCCAGGCGATCGGCTTCGCGAATTTCTGTGTCAGTCCAAAACTGCCGATGCAAAATCTCGCCGTTGTATTCCACTGCAATTAGGCGAGGATTTAGCCCTAGCTGGGTCAGCAATTCAGGCAATTTGGTTTGGGGCAGGCACACATGAACGGTGCCGTTAACTTGCAGGGTAATGGAGTCAGTTATAGGGCTAGACATGGGCAGTGGCGGGGGTTCCGTAGGCACGAATGGTTTGCATTCGGGTAAGTTGGGAAAGCAGGTATTGAGTGGTGAGGGTGGGCTGCTCTGCGTCCATGATGGCGCGAACGACTGAGGCGCGTTCGGCACCCGCCCCTATGACTTCGTGGAGATTGTTGGGATCAATGCCACCGATCGCAAACCAGGGCATGGGAGCATGTTTGGCGGCGTAGCGGATGTAGTCCAGTCCAGAGGGGGCTTTTCCGGCTTTGGTGGGAGTAGCGTAGACAGGGCCCACGCCGATGTAGTCTGCGCCCTCTTGGATGGCGTGCTGCATTTCCTCGGCGTTGGTGGTGGAGGAGCCAATCAAGCGCTGGGAGCCAAGAATACTACGGGCAGCGGCGATCGGCAAGTCTTGCTGACCCAAATGCACGCCGTCGGCATTCACGGCTAAGGCGATGTCAATGCGATCGTTGACGATGAATAGGGCTTGATATTGATGGCAAATCTGGCAGAGCTTCTGGGCGTTGCTGAAGCGAACCTGGTCATCGGCGGTTTTGTCGCGATATTGCACCAGGGTGACTCCGCCTTGCAGGGCAGCTTCGACGACAGAGAATAATTTTTCGGAGGGATTGGTGATCAGGTAGAGGAACGATCGCAGCAGTTTTTGATGGCGCTGATGTCCCAATAATTGGCTTTCCAAGGTGTAGACGCGGTAGCGCATTTGCTTACACGCTGCTCCCATTTCGGGGCTGTAGAGTTTGCCATATTCCTCCAAAACTCGCAGCGCTTCTTCTGTGCGGCAACAATTGGCTTGCAAAACTTGGTCAATGCTCGATCGCTGGGCTTCCTGGGGATGGGTCAGTTCTGTACCGGGATCACCGGGAGTATCCCGTGCCGCCCGCAGGTCTGAGGTGTGCCAACTTGCGAGTTCTTGCCGCAGTTCCTTACATTCCTGGGTGAGGGGGGTGCTGTTGAGTCCAAAGCGACACCATTCTTCAATGATTCTTAGCCCTTCGCGGGCGCGATCGAGGTTGGCATCTAAAATCCGCCGCAGGGCTGGCTGGGCGAATTGCTGCCAACTGGGGTCGTTGATTAAAGCCATGTCTATTCCTCTCGCTAATTGTCGCCCAGGGGCAGAAATCATGTCCATCCTAACAGCCTCCCTTGTCGGCGGCACTGTCAAGGATGGAGTTGATAGAATCGGCGCTTATCCCCTTGACTTTAGCTAAAGAGATTTCTAGAAAAATTTATACCAGGCACCGTAAGGGCGAAGCATCCGGGCAATGACCTTCTGTCGATTCAAGGCTCTGTCTGCCGGATGCTTCGCCCCTACATGGGTAACATCTTTCTCGGAAATCTCCTAAGATCTTTTCATGAGTTTTGAGAAAAAAAGCATGGTACAGTACAACCCGCTGCAATACCTACCAACGGATGAGGATCTCCCTGAGACAGATAATATTCCTGTGGATAACGAACTGCAAATTCTGATTCCAAGCTTGTTGCGCGCGGTTTTAGTCCTGCTGTGGGCCGATCGCACGGATTGGTTCTTCGGAGTCAATTTGGGACTTTACTATGATCCACGCTCCCAGACTGGCATTGGGCCTGATGCCTTTTTGAGTTTGGGAGTCGATCGCTTCAAACCCAATGGCAGGCTAAGGCTGAGCTACTTGGTATGGCAAGAGAAGTACGTCATGCCGCAATGGGTGTTGGAAGTAATTTCTAAAAGTCCTGGCAGCGAATATGACCTCAAGTTAGCTAAGTATGCTGAGTTGGGCGTACTCTATTACACGATCTACAACCCTGACTATCGGTCACGCGATAACCATTCTCCCTTTGAGGTCTATCGATTGGTGGACGGGGTTTATGTCCCACAGCCCGGCGAAATCGTTTGGATGCCAGAGCTAGGGATCGGGATCGGGCATGAACAGGATGCGTTTGAGGGCTACAACCGAGACTGGCTATTTTGGTATGACCAAGAGGGCAATCGGTATCCTACACCGGAGGATGTGATTAAATTGCAGCGACAGCAAGCAGCACTGGAGCGACAACAGGCATGGAGGGAGCGGGAGCAGACCTTGAGAGAAGCTGAGCAAGCATTATTGGGGCGGGAGCAGGCTGAACAGCAACTGGAGCAGGAGCGGCAACTGCGGGAAAATCTGCTGCGGAAGCTGAGGGAACAGGGGATTGACCCAGATGCGCTGTGAACGATCGCTGATTTGACTTCAAAGGTCGATCGGGGCGGCTCAGACCTCGGAGCAAGCGGCAATTTGCTCGACACTCCGGGTGCTGAG
>JARCMD010000228.1 GCA_030248885.1 Leptolyngbyaceae cyanobacterium MP9P1.79
ACAGGCGGTCTGACTCCGGGGGCCAGCTTCGTGATCATGGGCGATCAGAATGCTGACCCGTTCGATGGGGACAGTTACAACTTTGCGATTCGGCAGTTACTCAACAACCCAGAAGTGAATACTGGGCTGACAATTCCGACCAGTTTGGGTGGAGTTGAGCAAAATACGATCGATGCCAACAACAACTTGACCCAGAAAGGCAATCCCATCTTTGATACGGCGGATTTTGGCGATACAGGCACATCTCCTGGAAATCTGCGAGTGGATTACGTTTTGCCCTCGAAGGATCTGGGGATCACGAACGCCTCGGTGTTTTGGCCCCTGACCACTGACCCGCTATTTTCCCTGGTGGGCGGTCGGCAATCCTTTGCCACCACCCCCACCTCTGACCACAGCTTGGTCTGGGCAGATGTGAATGTGGGGGTGAATTCCCTGCGTCCCACAGTCCGTACAGTCAGTTACCTAGGGCAAGCGGTCTTCCCCACTGCCTCGGTATCCGTGGCTGGCACTCAGGTGGGCGGACTCTCCGGCATCACCTACGATGCGGCAAACAACCGCTTCTACAGCATCTCAGACGATCGCTCCTCCATTAATCCGGCTCGGTTCTACACCCTCACCGTGGATCTCAGTTCTGGCAAACTCAACCAGGCTGGGGTGAACTTCACGGGGGTCACGACGCTCAAAGACGCAGCCAATAATCCCTTTGCCCCCAATACGATCGACCCCGAAGGCATTGCACTGACGAACACAGGCACGGTCTTTATCTCGTCTGAAGGTCAGGTGAGTGGGACGATCGCCTCGCTGCAATCTCCCTTCGTCAATGAGTTCAACTTAACCACGGGGCAACAGGTACGAGCCTTGCCTGTGCCCACCAAGTTTGTGCCTGTGGTGGTTGATGGAAATGGCAACGGTACGATCGATGCGGGGGAGCAGACAGCGGGAATCCGCAACAACTTGGCCTTTGAGATTATCACCGTTACGCCTGACCAGAAGTTTTTGTTTACTGCCTCAGAAAATGCTTTGGTGCAGGATGGCGGCACCGCTACAACCGCAGCGGGGAGCCGATCGCGCATTCTCAAGTACAACCTGACCACAGGGCAACCCGAACAGGAGTTTCTCTACAACACTGACTCCGTGTCCTTGCCTCCCAACCCCGGCACTGGTTTCAACACCAACGGTTTGGTAGAACTCCTTGCCCTGGACAGTCGCGGCACCTTGCTTGCCTTGGAGCGCTCATTCTCTGTGGGGGTTCCCGGCACCGGAAACACAATCAAGCTCTACGAAATTCAGTTAGAAGGAGCCAGCGACATCAGCGGCATCAACTCCTTGAATGCCCTGAGTCCAACGGACTTAGCCGCCCTCAAGCCTGTGCAGAAACGGCTGCTGGTCAACTTCGACAACCTGGGGATCACGACCGGGCTGGATAACGTTGAAGGCATGACCCTTGGTCCCATCTTGCCCAACGGACAGCAATCGCTGATTTTGACCAGTGACAACAATTTCAGCCCCACCCAGTTCACCCAAGTCTTGGCGTTGGGTTTGACCCTCACCTCTGCCACTCCCGGAACGGCTGAAGGTGCGACTCCCAACGCACTGCCCACGGTTGAAACCGTCGATGTGCTGGATACGGCCACCCCTCCTTTAGGCAGGATTCGGGGTGATGTCGATGATCCTGCCATCTACGTCCATCCCACGAATCCCTTGGTGATTGGGGCGCTGAAGGATGGCGGGCTGATCGCTTACAACATGGCGGGCGGGGTGGTGCAGACGATCGCCCCTGCCAACTATGGCGATGTGCGCTACAACAACGTGGATTTGGTGCGGGGCTTCACGCTGAGTGGTGCGCCCGTAGATTTGGCCATTGCCTCCGATCGCAAAAACGACACCCTGGCCATTTTCAAAATCGATGCCACCAACCCCACCACCCCGCTCACCGATGTCACCTCCGCGACCCTGAGTGCGGCGGCCTACTCCATCTTTGGCGTAGACAACGGTTCCAAAACTGCCTATGGATTGGCAGGATACCGCAGCGCCATCACAGGCAAATCCTACGTCTTCGTGACTCAGCGGACTGAGAACAAAATTGCTCAGCTAGAACTGGTTGATGCAGGGGGAGGCAAGGTTGGCGCAACTCTGGTACGAACGCTGACGGCTCCCGCTCCTGCCAGTGGCAGTGCCCAGTTTGAAGGATTGGTTGTCGATAAAGATACGGGCTACCTCTACGCTGGGCAAGAAGATGTCGGCATCTGGAAGTTTGGCGCTGAGCCGACTGCTGGCACAACCGGAGTCTTGATTCACGCGCTCGGTGCCAACAGTCCCAGCATCCGCAAGCCCGATGTGGAAGGACTCACAATCTACTACGGGCCAAATGGCACGGGCTATCTACTTGCCTCCAATCAGGGAGAAAATACCTTCGCGGTTTTCACCAGAGAAGGCAACAACGAATATTTGGGCAGCTTTGCGGTGGGGGCAAACACAGCGCTGGGCATCGACAGTGACGAAGAATCCGACGGAGCAGATGTAGTCAGCGTCTCGGTTGGACCCTTCACCCAAGGCTTACTGGTGGTGCAGGATGGCAACAATGACCCCGCATTTCTCGATAACGATGGCGGGGAAATCTCGAACATCAGCGGTAACTTTAAGTACATTCCTTGGGAGAATGTAGCAGCAACCTTCGCCAAGCCCAGCACTTTGCCCAATGGCGTGGCCAGTGGCGACACGACCCAAAATTCGACGGTGCTGTGGACGCGCAGCACGGCTCCGGGTGCGGTGACGTTCCAGTATTCTACAAGTGCGAACTTTGCGACGATCGCTGGCACCCGCACGGGCACAGTCACCGACATCACCCTACCTGTCAAAGTCGATGTCACAGGTTTGAACCCCAACACGACTTACTACTACCGGGCCACAGATGCCAGCGGGGCCAGTGCAACGGGGCAGTTTCGCACAGCGGCGGCTCTGGGAACCAAGGCAGGGCTACGCTTCGGAGTCGCTGGAGATTGGCGAGGAGAACTCGCGCCCTACCCAGCCATTTCCAACGCCGACACCCGCAACTTGGCGTTCTTTGTGCAGCATGGCGACACCATCTACGCCGACTATCCCTCTCCTGCTGTGCCCTTGGCTCAGGCAAAAACCCTGTCAGAGTATCGTGCCAAACATGCGGAAGTCTACGGTAATCGCAATGGCATCAATACGTGGGGTGATTTGAGAGCCTCTACTTCAATTTTTGCCACGATCGACGACCACGAAGTTACCAACGACTTCTCTGGAGGGGTGAACTTGGCGGGGGCGACAGCGGCTATCCAATCGCTCTACGGGGCAACCAGTGGACTGGTCAATGATTCCCCCTTATTCGATACCGGGCTGCAAACCTTTCAGGAATACAATCCGTTGCGAGATGATTTCTACGGTGCCACTGGAGACACGCGCACGGCTGGAGAGCGCAAGCTGTATCGCTACCAAACCTACGGCAGTGATGCGGCGATCGCAGTGCTAGACAATCGCTCCTTCCGCGATGCCCCGTTACCCTCGGTGACCAATCCAGCGAACGCAACCCAAGTCAGCACATTTCTGGCGAATTCCTTCAATCCCAGCCGCACCTTGTTAGGCAGAGTGCAGGTGGACGACCTGAAGCGCGATTTGCTGGATGCCGAAACGAAGGGGATCACCTGGAAGTTTGTCATGGTGCCAGAACCGATTCAAAACTTGGGGGTGCTGTTTGCCTCCGATCGCTACGAAGGTTACGCCGCTGAGCGCACGGAAATCCTCAAGTTCATCAAAGACAACGGCATCGACAACGTGGTGTTTGTGTCTGCGGATATTCATGGCACCGTGGTCAACAACCTGACCTACCAGGAATCACCGACGGGCGCACAGATTGGCACCAACGCCTTCGATATCTCCACGGGAGCCGTGGCCTTCGATGCACCCTTTGGTCCAACCGTAGCGAATATTGCCGCTGCTTCTGGGCTGCTGTCTCCGGCATTGTTGGCGGCATACAACAGCTTGCCCATCAACAATGACACCGACAGCACAGTCAACGATAAGGATGATTTTGTTAAGGATCTGATCAACCAGCAGTTGACTCCTCTGGGATATGATCGCGTCGGCTTGAATGACAACCTAGCCGCCGCCAATGGCTTAATTAACGCCACCTTGCTGCAAGGGGATTACGTCGCCACCCACACCTACGGCTGGTCAGAGTTCAACATTGACCCTGTGACGCAGGAACTGAAGGTGACGACCTATGGCGTTGCGCCCTACACCGAGGCAGAGATCCTAGCCAATCCCGGCTTGAGCGATCGGACTCCCAAAATTGTCAGCGAGTTCACCGTCAGACCCGGTTCCACCCCCGGCACCGGATTGCTGAGCAAAAATGCCAGCGACCTGTTCTTCATCGGCAACTCGGTCAACAACAAGGTCGATCTCCAGTTCACCCTCAACCAAAGCGGGACGAATCTGGTCAACGAAATCGGCGTGTTTGCCGTCGATAACGACCTCGGCACGATCAACGGCATCGCACCGGGACAAACAGGTTACTTGCAAGCGGCGCTGAATAAGGGACAATCCATCTTCTCAGTCCTTGCCGATGGATTCGGAGGTGCGAGTACCCGGCAATTGGGCTTCAAGTCGGGCGATCGGCTCGTCTTCTATGTGGTGCAAAACAGCACCAGCGGGGCAGTCTTGAATGATTTAGCCGCTGGAAAAGGGAGCGCCAATATCTTTTTTGCCGCCACGTTCAACAGCAGCGTCTTCAAGCAAGTGCAGGTGACTGAAACGAGCAAGGGCGTGTTCAAACTAGCCTGGGAAGATGCCTTGGGCGGGGGCGATCGGGACTTTGATGACCTGGTGCTGACGATTCAGGCGACAACGGCTACGGCTCCCAAAGGTGCTGGCTTACAGGGCAAAGAAGAGCGCGAACTGATTGACCTGCGCGGTCTCACGGGTTCCCAAACTGCCACGTTCACGGTTAATAGTGAAGCCTCCTTCACCAACTTTGCTGGCTTGTACACGATCGACGACCTCAATGGCACGGTCAATGGCATTGCCCCTGGTCAAGCAGGCTATGCCCAAGCTGCTTTGGGGCGGCGCGTTGTAGATGTCGCCCGTGACTCCAATTTCACCACGTCCTTAGCCGGAGGTGCGCTGCTCGCTCCCTTCCTGATTGCCAACGGCAGCGTGTCAGATTTCTTGGCGCGCAACCCCAGCAATCAGGGCGGACAACGACCGATCGCCTACTTCGCCTACAGTGGCGCAAACCCCGATCGCATCGACCATGTGCGCTTGCTCGGTGACAACAAGTTCGGCTTTGAAGACCTCCCCGGCGGCGGTGATTTGGACTTTAACGATATTGTCATGCAAGTCAAATTCGCCTAAGATTTCTGAGAAAGATGTTACCTCTGTAGGGGCGAAGCATTCGGCAAAAGATCCTGATTGAGTTCCAAAGATTTTCGCCCGAATGCTTCGCCCTTCCGGTGCCTGGTATGAGCCTTTCTAGAAATCTCTCAATCAGGTAAGGGAGTTAGAGGAGCAATCCATTTCATGAGAGATTATTCTGTGAGAGATGTATGAGAAAATGTGACCGCTGCACGGGCGAAGCATTCGGCAAAAAGCCCTATTGAGTTCCAAAGTATTTTATTTTACCGTAGCTTGCTTCCCGAAGGGTATGCTTCGCCCCTACATTCCTTGGTATCACTGATCCCCACCCCCCAACTCAACCTGATCAAACCAGAGCATTCTACTCACTGCCTACCCATGACTGTTTTGCAAATCGGAAATCAGACCTTTACGGCTGATGAAATTATTTTACTTTTGAACGAATACTCACTTCTGCCGCAGTTACAGCGAGAAGTGTTGATTGATCAGGCGATCGGCCCCTCCACATGTTCCCCAGAAGAAACCGACTTTGCGCTCCAGCAGTTTTATCAACAGCAACAACTGCCCACCGAAGCCCATCGTCGTCTCTGGCTAGAGCAACAGAGCCTGACCGAACTCCAGCTTCAACAGCGCGTGATTCGCTCCTGCAAATTAGAGAAATTCAAGCAAGTGACCTGGGGAAACCAGATCGAAACCTATTTTCTTCAGCGCAAAAGTGAACTCGATCGGGTGTTGTATTCCTTGCTGCGAACCCAAGAAGTCGGGATCGCCCAGGAACTCTACTTTCGCATTCAGGAAGGTGAACAATCCTTTGACGAGTTAGCCCGGCAATACTCCCAGGGCCCAGAAGCTGAAACGGGTGGACTGGTTGGCCCCCTTGAACTCCAGACTCTCAATCCTGACTTAGCAAAACTTCTCTCCACCCTGCAACCGGGGCAACTGGCAACCCCCACCTATCTCGGCGAGTGGCTGGCGATCGTGCGCCTCGAAAAATTCATCCCCGCCCAACTCGACGAACCCATGCGTCAACGCCTCCTGAACGAATGCTTTAACCAGTGGCTCAAAACCCAATTGCAGCAGCAACCGACTCCCCGCACGTTAGTGGTCGCTAGCAGCTAACCCCGACAAAACTGCATCCACCCAACTCAGCCCACTGCATCCC
>JARCMD010000229.1 GCA_030248885.1 Leptolyngbyaceae cyanobacterium MP9P1.79
AACCAGTCCCCTAGTAACCAGTCCCCTAGCAACCAGTCCGTAAATGTTAGAGCAGATGTCAGACCAACCATTGGTTCAACATGAACCCTCCCCAGAAACGACAAGTTCCCCGCCACGCAAGCTCAAATGTGAACAAATATTGCAGGGGGCGCTGACGGTTTTTTTAGAACACGGCTATGCGGGCACGAGCATGGACAGGGTGGCAGCGGTAGCAGGCGTGTCAAAACAGACGATTTACAGTCACTTTCAGGATAAGCAAGGACTGTTTACGGCCTTAATTGAACGCATGATGATCGATCGCTTTCGAGTAGAGTTTGGTTCAGAACCCTTGCAAGGTGAACCCGCTATGCTGCTGAGACGATTGGCTGAGACGTTTCTAACCAAAATGGGAGACGCGGAGTTCATCGCCTTTTTTAGATTGGTGATCGCAGAATCGGCTCGGTTCCCTGAACTGGCCCAACTCTATACACGCACGGTGATGCAGTATGGCTATGTCAATCTCAGTCAATACTTTGAGTCCCATCCAGAACTGCATATTGCTGACCCAGAGGCAATGTCCCGCATTTTCTTTGGCTCTCTGGGGGCATTTATTTTGGTGCAAGAAGTAATGCATGGTAAACAGATTATGGCGATGAGCGAAGAACGCCTGATCGATAGTTTAATTGCCACTGTTCTTAGCCAAGCGACAGTGGGGCAGGTTGGTAAAAGTCACTAAGCAGCGATCACATCTCTTACCTAATTTCATCCACCCATTCACCCATCCACCCATTCACCCATCCACCCATCCACCCATCCACCCATCCACCCACTAGCTCAACCATCCCCAAACTTTTGCGGCTTTTTCTTCTTAGCCGATCGCTTCCTAGCAACCAGCTTTTGCCTGAAGCCACTCACTCCGTGCTTTTTTAATCGTTTGTAAGCCGATACCAGCCAGTCGCTCACGGAATGGCTGATCGCCCCAAGCTCAATGCCCAGGTAAAGCGCAATGACTGCCGCCCCGTGTTGCTGGAGCGATCGTCCTAGCCACATGTATAAAGCGGCCCAATTTGGTTCTACGAGGGCAAGCTGGGTGGCAATGGCTAACCCCAGTCCGCCGATCGCCAGTAGCCAAAGGGTGAGGTAAAGCAGCCGGAGAGCTGTGCCCACGATCGCACCGTGGGACCAAAACGATCGATGAACCAATAGCCCCCGGTAGGGGAGCCAAATCCAGCGCAGCCATCCCCAGCGTTGGTACTGTTTGGAGTAAATGTCTAGGTCGGGGCCAAACATCAGCCCCCCAAAGAGAAATCCGCCCGACGCGAGGAGGGTCAAATTGAGGTTGTGGGTGAGTAAGCCCGTGCAACTGGCAATGAGCGGCACACTCCAAACGGTGATGCGATCGTGGGTGCGACCAGAAGGCATTAAGGACTAAGATTAACCACCCCTGCATCGTATCAAGGGAAAGCCAGTCTGCTAGAATACGAGTCTATCCAAGCTGGGATTAAAGGGCGATCGATGGTTAGCCTGTTGCACCAGAGGACTTGGGCGGTTAGCTCAGTGGTAGAGCGCCTGCCTTACAAGCAGGTGGCCATAGGTTCAAATCCTATACCGCCCATTTTATTTATACTTTTACGCATTATGTGAGTTGTTCAGGTAGCAGTCGTCGCGCAGGCTTCCAGCCTGCATCCAGATTTAGTAGGCAAGCGAGACGCTTGCGCGACAGTGGTTTTAGATCCCAACTCACATAAGCCGTCTTTTCTGTTCTACAACGTACTAAAAACCCGATCGCGATAGTCTTGGAATTCCTTCCAACTCGTGCTAGAAGGGTTTTCTAGATCGATCATTTCTCCAGCAGAATAGTCAAAAGCAATCCAATCATTGGCTTTACAGACGTGGACAATCACGCCGAGGGGATCGCCTGTGCCACGGACATAAAGCGAAAACGCGTTGACTGCTTGTAATCCTGGTAAGTGAAACTGAATGTTGAACTGGTCTCCCATGTAACGCCCCCAGTCTGGAGCGCTCCAGTGGATCGTAGGCAGGCAGTTTGAAACCATGTCTCGAATAGTGCCTGCGTCGCCAAGTGCCTTTGGTGTCCAGTTTTCTCCTGCATCCCTGAGAGAAGTTGGTGCGCCATCAGCATTTAGCACCAGTACATCCCAACTCATCATAACGGTTCTCCAATGTATGTAGATGCCAGCACTAGCTAGGTTTAGAAATCCTATGCCTTTATTTTGTCAAGGTTGCGATCGATTCTCTAACCGCCGCCTTACAAAGTTTAAGATTTATGGACTCTATTTTGCAGCCTTTATTTAAGACAGAAATTGAGGGCGGGCAACTTGAGTTTGTTGCAGCCGTTGTTCTAGGGCAGTCCAATTTGCTTGCTCAATTTCAGCAATCACCTGATCCAGTTGCGATCGGTACACAGAGAGCGATCGCAGCAAGGCGACCTGATTATACTGCGCCATCATCATCCCCAACTCAGGGCTGCCGCCACCCACACGGCTCGTATCCCGAAACCCAGAACTGGCAAATGCCTCAGCCAGAGCCAGGATTTTAGGATCAGTCTCTTGGAGGCAAGCACTAATCAAACTAGCACTGCTAAATACAGGGAGATGGGAAATCCAAGCAACAGCGCTGTCGTGGTCTTCGGGTCGGCATTGGTAATATTTGGCTTCCAATGCAAAAATTGCCCGTTGGACAACTTCGATCGTCGCCCTAGGAGTCGCATCGGTAGGTGTTAATATATAGGCTTTCCCAGCGAACATATTCGGTTCCGCCGCATCTAATCCGCTTTCTGCTCGACCAGCCATTGGATGTCCGCCTACAAAATTTTGCCAAAGAGGGGCGATCGCCTCAACCACTGCGGTTTTGACAGACCCAACATCTGTTAAAACCGTGTCAATTGTTAGATGGGAAACTAACTGTTTGACGGTGGGGACGATCGCTCCTATGGGTGTACAGATAAAAATCAAATCCGTTGTTGCTAACAGCTTCAAATCTATACCAGCACTGTCCACCACTCCCCGTCTAACTGCCTCTTGGCAGATGTGTGCTTGACGGCTCACACCGACAACTGGAAATCCTTTGGCTCGCAGATCTAACCCGATCGATCCTCCGATTAAACCCAGTCCTACAATGCCAATTTTCATTGGATTACCTCTAGACATCAGTTCTTATAGCAGTCCTAAATTGGTTGTGAAAGTGAAAAGCCTTATGAGAGTTGAAGAGAATGACCTTAGTTCCGCTTTTGGGCAGAGAAAATAAACTTATTCTGAATGATAGTAAATGACGGTGGCATCTTTTAGTGTTGTCCATATCAGACCATCTGCCAAGGAATCCTGATGAACGTTGAGGAACTCCTAACCAGCTATGCCGCAGGAGTAAGGGACTTTATTGGAGTGAACCTTACTGAAGCCAACCTGACGGGTGCCAACTTAAGCAAGGCTAACTTCAGCAAAGCCAACCTCAGTGTTGCGAACCTGCGGGGAGCCAACCTGAGCGAGTCCAATCTGAGCCGAGCGAAGCTCAATGTCACAGGACTAAGCGGGGCTAACTTAGCCAAGTCTAATCTGAGCGGTGCCATTCTCAATGTGGCGAACCTGATTCGTGCCGATCTCAGTGGTGCCGTGCTGATTCAAGCAGCCCTGATTCGCGCAGAGTTAGTGCTAGCTGACCTCAGTGGATCTGATTTACGGAAGGCGAATCTCAATGAGGCCAACTTAAAAGAAGCCAAACTGAGACAGGCAAACTTGAGCGGTGCCACCTTGGTCAATGCCGATCTCCGAGGCGCGTCTTTAACTGCGGCGATTCTCAGTCAAACGAATTTACAGGGGGCCGATTTGTCTGGGGCCGATCTGCGGGGTGTCGATCTCAGGGATGCAGAACTGAAGCAGACAAAGTTCACAGATGCTGACCTGCAAGGCGCTGACCTGAGCCGAGCCAACCTCCGTTGGGCAGACCTGAGCGGCGCAAAATTAAACGGAGCCGACCTGAGCAGCGCCAAATTGAGTGGGGCAGATTTGAATCGCGCCGATCTCAGTGAAGCCAATTTGCTAAACACTAGCTTGGTGTATGCCGATTTGAGTCAGGCTAGCCTCATTGGGGCAGATTGGGTGGGAGCAGACTTGACAGGAGCCACCCTGACTGGGGCTAAGGTGTATGGTGTGTCTAGGTTTGGGGTAAAAACCGAGGGGATCACCTGTGAATGGATTGATTTGAGTCCGACGGGCGATCGAAGCGACCTTTACCGCTTCTATGCCTCAGAGGAATGCAGCACGAAGTTTTTCAAAGAAAAATCTCCCACTATTCAAATAGTCGTTGATTGCGTGCTGGATCAGGAGGCTAACCTGTCCCTCGCGCTGACCTACAAGCAATTGGCGCAGATGTTTCCTGAAATCGGGTTGCCCCCTAGCATTGAGGTTGGTCGCCGCCGCACTACTCTCACCTTTAATATTGACATTGACGATCGCCTCCTCTCCAACACCTACATCATTGCTTTTCCCTTCGCCGATGCCGCCGCCATTCAAAAAAATGTCGTCAGCCTCCTGAGATTGGTGCAAGTTCGAGGCTCCGATGACCTGAGCGCCAAAGAACTAGAGCGGCTTCAGCAAATCAGCGCCACCTTGGGACAAATTGTGGGGAAAGCCAATGAAGTCAAACTAGATGCGGCAACTAGTGCTTTTTTCCAAGCATCCACCCAAATTACGCTGACCAACTCCAATGACCAGCCTCTGAGCATCTATCAGTCCCCCACCTTTGGTAAGCGTTTAGGCGGCATTCCCAATCTGAGTGAATCCACCTTTCGGGGCACGCAGCCAGCCCTCCCACCTCTGGGAATTATCGCCGACTTCATTCGTGGCTTCTACTACCTCGATCGCTGATATACATGTACTATATTTACGTAGTCAGAATTCAGAATTAGATCATCTTAGGATTGTGGATTAACTAACCTGCGTAGGTTGGGTTGAGCCTGGTGTAGTGCGATCGATACTCTCTATTCACAAATAGCCAACTCTAGCCATAATGGGTGGAGATGCTTGGATAACATGGACAGACATGATGCGATCGTCCTAGCCTCCACAGCACCTCAGCGCCCTTCATCTCTTTACACCGCTCGTTAAACCAGATTTTTGCCAGATTTGTGATTGAAGTAGAAGTCCATCAACACCTTCGCGCGTTTCTCAGAGAACAAGGCGAACCGTACTGGCCCCATCATTTAACGATGGGTCGCTTAGTGGCGCGGGCCCTACGAATCGAGCGCAGCGTGTTGATTCAAACAGGCGTACCCGCCACCGGCTACCATGGCCGCTACCGCCTGAGCTACCTGCTCCCCGTTCTCATGTGGTCTGGGCCGGCAGTCATTGTGGCAACTGAGGCTGTTCAACAGCGGTTATTGATGGTAGAAATTCCCCAACTCCGGCAATGGATGCCCATTGCCAAACCAGTTCAGGTGGGCGATCGATTTCCCAAATCCACCTTCCAAGGCATTCTCCTCACCACCCCCGCAGCCTGGTTGAGCGATCGGCTCTTTCAGCAGGGGCGCTTTCCTCCCCACATTCCCACCATCATCGATGGTGTAGATGACTTAGAGACTTGGACTCACCAGCAACTAACAGCGGAGATCCACCCTGGCGATTGGGATGCCCTGATGCTGTCCTGTCCCCAGCAGGCAGACCAGATTCGGGATCTGCGGGTGCAACTCACCCAGGCTCTGTTCCAGCATCCGATCAACCCCTACGAAAGCTACTTGCTGAATGAGCCAGAGCAAGCAATTTTAGAGCAGTTGTTGCGATCGACCTCCACCCAAGTCCCTGCTAGTTCCTGCAATTTGCCCATCGCCTGGGTTAACTTTTGGCACCAGTTTCAGGCTGAGTCGCCCTTACTGTGGGCAGCGATCCTCCGTCGCCAGGGATACTTTTCCCTATCCTGTAGCCCCGTGGATGTGGCATCCATGCTGGAAAGTGTTTGGTCTCAGCAACCCGTTGTCCTCATCGGCAGTGCCCTGGATCTGGAGCAAGAAGCCCCTATCTATCGGCAGCGTTTGGGCTTAGGAGACCTCACCTGTCTCAAGTTCTCTCCCGATCGCCACAGTGAGACGATTCAACTTTACCTACCCGACGGGCTACCCCTCCCCAATACGCCCCAATTTCAGCCCGCACTGCTGCGAGAAATCCAATCCCTACTCAATCGGGGCCTCGGGCAAGGCACGGTTGCCCAAGGGTTGAGCGTCGTTTTAATTGGGGATGTGCCGCTCAAAGCGCAGGTGGGAGCCATTCTCGCTGCGGAATTTGGCTCCAGAGTGCAAGTGGAGAAAACCTGCTTAGATGACAATGGCATTCTGGTGGCAGGCTGGGAGTTCTGGCAACAGCAGCAAGGCGTTTTACCCACACCCCAACTCCTGGTCATCGCCACCTTACCAATTCCTTCCCTAGAGAATCCCCTCGTAGCGGGTCGAGTTGCTTACTATAAACATTTACGCCAAGATTGGTTTCGGCTGTACCTGTTGCCCGAATCCCTCAGCCGGTTGCAGCGGGCGATCGGCCCCCTCAGAGACAGTCAAGGCATCGTCGCTGTGCTAGACAGCCGCATCATCCACCGCAGCTACGGTCAACAGGTGCTATCGGCTCTCAGTCCCTTAGCACGGGTCAACTACCTTGATCTCAGCCTGCCTTGAGCCATGGGCTACTCCCCAAACATTAGGACAGCGATCGATCGATGATGAGAAATCCTAATAGGAACTCAGGAATTATCTTACCAATAATTTATTATCGGCGCTACGATAGGTACAACGACTTACGCTAATTCACATGGCGCAGGTTGTGGATTGAAATCCCGTTAACACTTATATCTTGCTAGGAACATGGGCGAAGCAAAACGTCGTAAAGAATCACTGGGAGACCAGTACGGTAAAGAAGGAAATGTGACCTCTTGGCTGCCAGTAACCAAGGTGCAGGCACGACAGTTTGTGAAATGGAGTAATATAACTGCGTGGATTGGCATTGGTGCCCTCATTGCTGGCTGGGTCGTGATTCGATTCATCGGCCCTGGCTTAGGATGGTGGCATGTAGATTAAGTTGCTGTAAAACCAGAGTTTCTGCAAAACTATTTTAATTGTTGTGCAGAATACCCCATCTAAGTTTATAGTCAGCTAGTCTTGTTCACGATATATAAGGAAGTAAAATAGTCAATTTCTGATTCATAATTGAGATCGATGATTTTTATTCATCGTTAGTAAGTATGTAAGGACTCAGAAATTATTTAAGCCCTGAGAATTTTAATCGACGGCTTGCTTTTACAAATGTCTTTTAGAATTCAACTAATTCTTTAAATGCAGTGATGGTTTGACCAAACTACATCGTGATGATCGGAGGGAAACGTGTTTATCAGACTAGCAGAACAACACAAGCGATTCGTACAGGATCTCGTCATGGATCTCCAAGCGCTGGCGATCGTCCTAGAGCGTCAAGGATACATGGCTTCCTGCTACACCTGCGGGGGTCAAATGAACAGTGCCTCCTTCATGGTCAGCCTTGGGGACAATCATCTCATTCGCTTTTTGGTCTCAGACTACGGGATCACTTGGACAGAAATGCGCGACGATCGGGAATTGATGAAACTGGAAGGCGCAGAAGCCATTAGTCAGTTGCAAGAATTGGCTAATCTCGCCAAATATCAAGTCCGTCCTGTTGATTACCGCCCAGCTACACTTCAGCGCGTTTAACACTGACCGTTGCAGAACTCCAGGGTCTCGTTATGGATGCGGGGCACAAGAAACCAGGGTTCTGTCCAGGATTAACTCGATCGCCCCAAATTTTTGCAGAACCCCGGTTTCTGAAGTGGGGATGAGCGAAATTTAGGGTTTTACGCAACCAGCTTCGCCAGAACTTTGGTTGCTATCTATGATGAGCTTAGAAGTTCAGAGTTGAAGCAAAGCGGATGAGACGAATCCACCAGTTCACAGGCATTATTGAGCGGGAAGGAGATGGCTACGTCTCATTATGCCCAGAGCTAGACATCGCTAGTCAGGGCAATAGTGTGGAGGAAGCGAAACGTAATTTGGTGGAGGCATTAGAGCTGTTTTTTGAGACGGCAACGGCCGGTGAGGTTGAGAATCGACTCCACGGCGAGATTTTCATTACTCAATTGGAGATTGCGGTTGGGTAAGCTTCGGGTTCTCTCTGCTCAAGAAGTGTGTCAGATCTTGACCAAGGATGGATTTGTTCAGGTGCGGCAACGAGGTAGCCACATCATCATGCAAAAGCAGACAGAAGCAGCAACAATCACGATTCCTGTCCCAAATTATGCAGAAATTCGGATTGGTACTTTGCAGTCCATTATTCGCCATTCAGGGTTGCCTCGGTCTTTGTTTGAAGTTTCAAGTTAAAAAATCCGATTTTTAAGTCTTCCTTTTCAGGAAATTAGGCATCAAGAAACCGGGATTTTGCTTAGGGGATGCAAGGTATGAGAAACCGGGGTTCTGTCCAGGATTAACTCGATCGCTCCCCATCGTCGCAAGAACCCCGGTTTCTGGACTAGGACCGATCGCCCAAATTGCGACAACCCCAGGTTTTGGATCGGAATTTGAGACGCTGGCAAGACGTGCTGTGTTGCCCAAATGAACTGCTATCAATGGATTAGACTGAATTATCAGCCATCTTTGGGTTGTGTTCATTACATAGAAGTTAGTATGCACGTTAAAGATCTGACGATCGATGAATTGAAAGCTGTAATTCGAGGAACAATCATGGAGGCATTAGAAGAGCTTTTGCCAGATCCAGACCAAGGAAGAACAGTCAAAGAGCAATTCCAGCAGGAGTTATTAGAAACGCAAAAGCGTCGGAAGCTGGGAGTTCAAGGTATGGCAGCCGCAGAAGTGAGGCAGAAACTGGGATTGACGAATCGGTGAAATACAGAGTTGAATATGCTCTAGAGGCATTTTCTGACTTAGAGAGCTTAACTCCAGTGGTGCGCGAACGAGTGATCAGCAAAATCGACTGGTTAGCTGAGAACTTTGGTGAACTGACACCCCAAGCTTTGACCGCTAATCTCTCAGGCTTCTTCAAACTGCGAGTTGGAGATTATCGAGTGATTTATGAATTCGATCGCGATGTGAAAATAATTTTTATCGACGGAGTTAGTCACAGAAAAGACGTTTATCACTAACTCAATTGATGCTGCATCTGAGATGAGTCGGAGAAGTTTCTTGGGGTAGAGACGATCGCATCTCCTTGAAAACTCCGATTCCATTGGTGGGATGCAGGGCATGAGAAACCGGGGTTCTGTCTAGGATTAATGCTCACACCCCAATTTCCTAAAGAACCCCGGTTTTTGGAACAGGCAAAACCTCAAAAGAATTCGATCGCGGAGCGCGCGAGGAGTTCAGAAAAGGGAAAGAGAGTAAAGTTAAAGAGTCCTGGAAACAAACCCAACAACCAGGCGAAAACCGACATCGTAGTAACGAAAGTCGCGCCTGAACCCGTTGCGATTAGCAGAGCGACAGATCCAGGAAGCACTGACCCACGAACCGCCGCGCTGGAGCTTCAAGGCTTCATCACTAGATGACCATATAAGTGAGCCGTTTTGCTTCGGATTCTTTGGTTTGTCTACATAGCTACCATTCCAGTCATCCGCGCACCACTCCCACACATTTCCGTGCATATCACAAAGCCCAAAGGCATTGGCATGGGCCTTAAACATCTTCACCTCTGTCGTTTGCTGCCGATTTTTGCCCACACCGTAGGCATAAGTGTCATCATAATTCGTCCAATCAGTAGAAATAGTGTCACCAAAATAAAACGGGGTTTTAGTCCCAGCGCGGCAGGCATATTCCCATTCCGCTTCCGTGGGCAAGCGATAGGTGCGCCCATTTTGTTTAGATGTTTCGCTGTTAGACAAGCTCTGGCAGAACGCTACTGCGTCATCCCAAGACACTTGCTCAACCGGACGATCGTCTCCCTTGAAATGGGATGGGTTGTTGCCCATCACTGCCTGATACTGCTGCTGGGTCACCTCAAACTTACCCATAAAAAAAGCCGGAACCGTTACCTGATGCTGCGGGCCTTCATTACTCTCTCGTTTAGCCTCACTTTCCGGTGAACCCATCAAAAAGGTACCCCCTGGAATAAACAGCATCTCCAAATCAACTCCGTTGCCCAAGTCTTGTGTGAAGGATTGATTGGCAGGTGAGGAGGACTGAGAAGAGGCACGAGAAGGCAGATCTTTGAACAAAAGGGTGATACCTATGCCTACGCCTGCAAAAGCACCATACTGAAGAACCTGGCGGCGGGTCGGGTTGTTGAAGAGGGTCACGGGTTAGCACTCCTTATTGGATGTCTCCTCTGTAAGAATAACTCCCTGAATCTTCAATCTAGGTACTAAAAGAACCTCAAAAGGAGGCCTTTTTGTTTTTTCGTGATGAACATGAACAAAGCCAAGGAGCTTCTTTCGTTGTAACGGGCGATCGAATTTCTCAGCTAGAAACCGGGGTTCTGCAAAAATTTGGGGCGATCGAATTAATCTTGGATAGAACCCCGGTTTCTCACGTTCTGCATTCCACAGATGGACAAACAATTTCACAACGATCGGCTAGAAATCTCTTTGTAATCTTGAACGCGCTCAAATTGAACTCTGGCATCCCGTTGTCCTCCTCGCACGTCGTAGCGGAGCAACACTACTGCTTGCAGCTTCAGGTTTGAGACGTTGACGTTCTCGCCTAAAGCTCCGAGCTTCAGCTTGCTAATGGGGATCACTTCTGGAGGTAAGGTTCTAGTACCCAGGGAATCTTTAATCAGTCGCGCCCCTGTACTGCTGTAGATTTGCACCCACCGATCGCCCCTCCAAGCATTTAGCACATAGACAGCATTGGCATAGGTCGTTGCTGGTTTATCTAGAACGTCGAGTTGTAGGACGATCGTCCTTTCACTGGGCGATCGAGTCAGTGTCAAATTAGTCGTCCAACCTTCGCGTACTTGCAACCCCTTCTGGGGCAGCAAAGCACCGATCGGGAACGTTGCTCCAGGGTAAAGTTGCTCGTAGGAGCGCTTGATTTTGTCGATGCCCGGCAGATTTTGCTGATATCCATTGAACAAGTCACCTTTGAGGGTTTTATCAAACTCTTGCTGGGTGATTTGGGCAACGGGTCCGAACTTTTTCTGAGCGTTCAGCACCACTCGCTGTCCTGGTTTAAGAACCACTTGCTCAGGTCGCAACATCCGAGGACGGCTCACGGTCACTTCCCCTTCTAAAACCTGAACTTGCTCCTGATCCTGCTCATCGGTAGATAAAATATAGGTGGTGCCGCGCACGCCTGCTACTACTGACTTGGTGCAACCATTAACAGCCCCATTCACCAGAACGCGCCCTTGCTGAAGTTGCACACATTGATTCGCGATCGTCATCACGGCGTTATATCCTAGCCGTCCCACTGCTCCTGTATTAAATTTGAGTTCTGCTCGTGTCCGTCCAGTTCTCACCAACTCTCCAGTGCGGGCTTGGTCTTGGACTTTCGCCAACCGATTTTGAATGTAAATCTGGTTACCCTCTAAAACCTCAATAATTGTGGCCCGGTTGACTGCCGCATTTTGAGCCACTTTAGTTTGAACGGTGGAATTTTGGGCCGTGGAGGGAACAACATAGAGTCCAATAACTCCTGTGAGACCTAAACCAAACAAAAAAGTGCAGAACCTAAACCACCAGCGCTGTCGCCGGGGTAAGACGTTGATGAAGGACATGGCGAAGATTATCCCAATAAGTATGTTGATTGAGGTATGCACCCTCCTACTTAAAGGAACAGCTAGAATTACGTTTTGTTCCTAGTTCATTGATAGGACAATCGGCTGGTATTCCTCTCTACCTTTACGTAGATCTTCTGCCATTTTGGGTAACGTCTAATACTTAAGAAATGTATCTAGGGTTATATGAAGCCGATCGCACCCCCACTTCACGGTTAATTCTTTTGCCTTGATAGTTTCAACGAACTCCATGCTTAAATGCGACGATCGATCGTGGTTAGCGCTCATTCAGCAACACCGCGCCATTGCTGTCATTCGTGCCACCCAACTGGAGCAAGGACGACACATGTCCCACTCAGTTGCCCGTGGCGGAATGCGCCTCATTGAAATCACCTGGAATACCGATCGCGCTGCCACACTGATTGAGCAACTCAGGGGCGAGTTACCCGATTGCGTCATTGGTGCGGGTACCTTGCTCGATTGGCAGCAGATGCAAGCAGCGATCGACTGTGGCGCACAATTTCTCTTTAGCCCCCACAGTGATCCCCACCTGATTCAAGTCGCGGTGAATTTGGGGGTGCCGATCGTTCCAGGGGCGCTGTCTCCCACGGAAATTGTGGCAGCATGGCAAGCTGGGGCCAGTAGTGTCAAGGTGTTTCCAGTTCACTCCCTGGGAGGTGTTAATTACATTCGCAGCCTACAAGCTCCCCTCGCAGGCATTCCATTAATTCCCACCGGAGGGGTAACTGTGGAGAATGCGAGGTCATTTCTGGATGCTGGAGCCGCTGCCATTGGTCTTTCCAGCAGTTTGTTTCCTGAGGCGGCTGTTGCCACTGGAAATTGGGAGGCGATCGTCACCCAAGCTGAAACCCTCATGCGATCGGTGCAAGCTGAACAACTCTAGTGACACAGACTGTCCATTTTGGTCGAAGATGTATATTAGTTCAAGAGGTACTTAAGAAAGTGTTTCACCTCACAATAGTTCGGACATTTTTGCGATAGCTAGCCCTCATCCCCCAGCCCCTTCTCCCAGAACGGGAGAAGGGGAGCCGGATTGAAGTCCCTCTCCCCTCTTGGGAGAGGGATTTAGGGTGAGGGTTTATACTGGCTGTACAACAG
>JARCMD010000021.1 GCA_030248885.1 Leptolyngbyaceae cyanobacterium MP9P1.79
ACACAATTATCAATGGAATAAGCGTCAGAAGAAATAGTGGAAGTACAGAAAAAACAAACATATAGGATGTAAAGAAATCAGGCATTTGATTTAATTCATATGCGCGATTTGCTGAATTAACCCTAAATTTCTCAATACCCAATGCCCATGAATTTTGCCAAGTAATTACAGCAGCCCAAATGCCAATAAAACTAAAAACACTAGAAACCGTAATAAGCGCTAATCCTTTGAGATTTTTAGTTAGCGGCAATTTACTAGCAAATAAATAAAAAGCTACAACTACAGCAGCAGCGCTTATTCCGTAAGGTGGGGAAACAAGCACTGCAATGCCCAAAATACTACCACTCAAAAGTAACAGGCATAGGTTAATTTTATGGGGAATTATTAATAAGGCAATGGCACCTAGAAGCAGCGCTGTGACATCTGGTCTGCCGTGATGGAACATGGGGAAGGAGGAAATTACAGCTAGTGCAGCCGCTAACCGTGTACATTTGAATCGCCTGCGAAGAAGAACCCATAAAGTGAACAAATATCCTGTGTGGGTTAGGTGAGTGCAAGCTAGAAGAGAATGAACGCTTGAGCCAAATAGTTTAATCCAACTACCTATGATTAGAGAATATCCAGGGGGATAAAAATACATTCCTTTAACATAAGTTAAATCTATGTGTTGAGATCCTGATCCAGTAATAATTCCATATGTTGCCAGATTTAAACCAGGCTCTGTATGAAAATTCAAATCTTGATGTGCAAGCGGTAGATACCGCCACCATAAAATTAGGTGCAAGATTATAATCACAGAACTAACAGTAATTAATTCCGAGTTTTTTATGTTCATACGAAATTCGCTTAATTTATCGCCCACCTAAAACCATGGGTATTCCCCTTCCAAACCTCTGGTTCGTTCTTTAACAGTCCGGACAGTTTTAAATCACTAACGACAGAATGAGGGTTTCAGCCTCCTCGCCGAGGTCAAGTACCAACGGTAGAATGAGGGTTTCAGCCTCTATCTCAAAAACTGTCCGGAGTATTAGTTCTTGTAATGTAAAGTCAATTTTAGTGCGAAATTGCATCATATTTCCTATTTCTTGATCAGATTTTTTGATCAAAGCTTGTTTGGTAACATCAAAATCAAGCCTTATTGAGAAGAGTTAGTCTATTTTAGGACTTCCAGTCTTTTTTATTGTGAATAAGGCGATTAATCAAGGGGTTGCCTGAAAGCCTTACACTTTAAGAATAGATATCAAATGGGGTAATTGCTCAACCTCGGAAAAATGAGGGTTCCAGCTATTTTGCTGCCGTATAAAATAACTTAAAAGACAAAAATTCGTGCTTTTTCTGGTCAAAAGTCATCAAAAGTAGTAGATAAAAGGTCTGTAACCCCTGATTCTTCTAGGTTGAGCAATTACCAAATGGGTTCTCCAAATCTCTCAAGTGAGATGACTTTTCACCTCTCGTCGAATGTCATCTACGCGTACTGTTCTACCGCCCTCGGAACCAGGGCACTCTGTTGCTACCCGATCGCGGTGACTGCAAATCAGTGGCAAATTACGCGTACCAAAATTGGCAGTAGGTGTTGGCACGGGTACAGTGGGATCGCCCCAGTTGTAGCGCTGGAATAACCGGGTGCAGAGTGCCACTGCCGACTGAAATTGGGCTGGGGCGATCGTCGCTGCGTTGTAAACCCCATCGAAAGCAATTCCTAGCCCATCATTCACCACATCATGGGCACCGCGTTTTTGCTCAGCCCTCGCCTCATAAATCCTGCCACTCGGCATGATGATGTAGTGATATCCAATGTCACTCCAGCCATTCCCTTGCACATGGCTCCGCCAAATATTCTGCATCCGTTGGGACTCTGCATCCTGGGAAGCATTGGTTGGCAAGGTTGGACTGACAAAGGTGTGGTGAATGGTAATGCGTTGAGGTTGCAAATTAGGTAGTTCTGAAGGAGTGGGTTGGCTACGCCAAACACGGCGGGACAGAATTTGCAAATTGCTCACTGGCAAGGCAGGCAACACTTCTAAAACAACTTGGGCTTGGTCTTGGGCTGCACCCACGATCTCTAAAAGCCTGCGTCCCGACTGACGGAAGAGCAGAGCAGCTTGCCATTTGCCATCCCGTACCTTCGGTTTTCCTAGTTCAATGGTGCGATCGACACGAATCACCAGCAAGTCACCATCCTGATACCCCGTTGCAGCACCGCCCACTGTAAAAGCAGAATCGGCTCGAATTAGCGTCGGTACATTGGTGAAGCTAACACGAGTGCGCGCTGGAGCAGGGGTAGGGGCAGGAGTAGGGGTGGGAGCAGGAGCAGGAGTCTTTGGAGGTATTGGGGTCACTCCACCTGCTGGAGCCACAACTCGAACGACGAGACTCACACTGTCGCGATCGTCAAGGGCAATGGTGAGGTGCCGATCGCCCGCCTGCTGAAATAAAAATTCCACTCGCCAAGAGCCATCCATGTCCACCAACGGGCCAGTCACCTTAAATTGATCATCAATAATTAACAGCAAATTTCTACTCGCATCACTGGGAGAAGCTGTGCCCAGAATCGTGAATTTTTGCTTGATCTGCACTGGAGTGGTAGGAGCCTGGGTGATTTTAAGCATATCGATGTCAAACTTAAGGTTCGCTAAATTGTAGGATAGGACTTATACAATGTCCGAATCTTAGAACAAGGGAGTAACAGACGAGAACTCTGCCCAGCAAGTAGAAGGAATTACGGAAAACCGCCCATAGCATAATGCACCAGATGAGGTCTAGTCTAGAGTGAGATAAGAACCTATGCAAAGGTGAAGATTTTTGTATTCCCAGTCTGGGGTATAAGAGTGTTTCAAGGTAACTACTCAGCCTACCCTCACCCTAAATCCCTCTCCCTAGGGAGAGGGACTTCAATCCGGCTCCCCTTCTCCCGTTGGGAGAAGGGGCTGGGGGATGAGGGCAGGCTCGACATTGAGCTAGCAGCCTGAGTAGTTACGTTTCAAGTAGAAGATGGACTGTATTTTGGTGTAGTGAATCTCTCTAAGCTGCTGAAGACTCACTGGTGCAGGCTGGTAGAAATAACCAAGCAGCACTCAAAACTCAAAACTATCCCCCTAACTGGCCAGAAACTTCTGCCAAGCTGCACTAGTAGTCTTTTGGGATGGATCTAGAATCGGAAAACAAAAGCGAGGGAACTGATATGTCGGGGCAACTATTACTCGTGGATGATGAACCAGCCCTGCGTCAAGCTGTGCAACTTTACCTCACAGACAGCGGCTTTGAGGTGAGTGTTGCCAGCAATGCCCGTGAGGGGTGGGACTTGTTGCAACAAAGCCAGCCCGACCTAGTCATCACGGATATTATGATGCCTCAGGTAGACGGACATCAGTTTCTCAAGCAAATGCGAGAAGATCCCCGCTTCAAGACCTTACCCGTTGTATTTTTGACGGCACGGGGCATGACTAGCGATCGGATTCAGGGCTATCAGTCTGGCTGCGATGCCTATATCTCAAAACCCTTTGACCCTGATGAACTGGTAGCGATCGTCCAGAACCTACTGAAACGCCAGGCAGCAAACAAAGCTGCTGAAGATAGTGAAGTACCCGATATTGCCGACATGGCCCGGCAGATTGCCGAAATTCGAGCCATGCTCACCCAGCGCGGCACCCTGCCCTTAACGACTGGGGGAATGATGAAAACCCTGGCTCCCATCCAAATTGAGTTTACTCCTAGGGAACAAAGTGTCCTTGATTTGGTGGCGGAAGGTTTGATGAACAAGGAAATTGCGCGCCGCCTCAACACCAGCGTTCGTAATGTTGAGAAATACGTCAGTCGCCTCTTTACCAAAACTGGCACCAATAGCCGCACAGAATTGGTGCGTTACGCCTTGGAACATGGGCTAGTTAACTAGAAACAGTTTATACCAGGCACCGGACGGGCGAAGTATTGGGGCAATAATCTGTGCAGCTATTCGATATCTCTTACCCAATGCTTCGCCCCTACAGCGCTATCTTCTTTCCCAGAGATCACCTAAGCAGGCTTCACCAGTAAAAATTTATACCCACAAATTGCCTCATAAATCTGTGTATGAGGGCGACGTATATTAACTGAGACATGTTTTAAGAAAAGTTGCGTTTCTTAAACTTCTCGTTAACTTCTGTTTGGAAGCACATGGCTTTGTTAAGCTCAGTTTTACCTACTCATAAAACAGGAATTAACATATGAAAGTTTCAGAAACCAAGCATTTGGGTCAATCCATCTCCATGATGCTGTTATTTATGCTGACGAGCATCGGCATTGTGGTGATGATCACGATGCAAAGTGGCGCTCTAAAATGAGAGGGTTGAGGGGCAAGTTTACAGTTCTTTACCTTTTGATCTCATTTTGCCGATCGCCCTTCTCATTTTAGAGAGGCTAGTGTTCTGTCAAGAAAATTTTGAGGGGTCGAAGACCCTCAAAATTTAACTCCAACTAACCTCCCAGCTTTCAGCTACCCGTCAATTAATGATTGA
>JARCMD010000022.1 GCA_030248885.1 Leptolyngbyaceae cyanobacterium MP9P1.79
ACATTCTCACGACTTGCAAGATTTGGCTTGAGGACAATGTTCCAGCGAGCGATCGCTACCATTGGGATGCAGAGTGGATTCGCTGGAAACAATGCACCTGGGAAATTTTTTGGGGCACAGGCGACACCTCAGAAGCGGCGATGCGTGATTTGGAACGGCGCAAACTAAAACGGGACTGGACTGGAATTAATTGGACAGGAGAAAGTTCGAGCTTGACGGGAACCGATGCGATCGCCTGGACTCGATTAGGTGAAGTGCGCGATCCTAAACACTCGTTGAACGAGGCTGAGAAAAAAGAACTCAAACACTTCTATAGACAGTTGGCATGGGTGCTGGATGATCCCTATCAACGTTCTGGACAAATTGTACCTGCGGATGTGGAGCCAGAAGGGAAATATGTTGCGGCTAATGAACGATTAAGTATTCCTGAATTAGTGAAACGTTTAGTGACGTTGCCAACATTGGCTAAAAAAATAGGCATGACGGAACTAGGAAAAGGATTTAAGGATATTGTCCGAGAGCAAGGGCACTGGACGGGTTGGTTCATGGGAGACGGAGATAAAGTTGGTGATCATCTCAAGAAGCTGATTGGCGATACTGAAACCCAGAAATTCAGTGAGGCAATGCGTGAGTGGGGGCAGCAGTTTAAGATTCCAGATCGCCTCGGACGGGTGGTCTATGCTGGGGGCGATGATTTTCTCGGTGTACTCTATAGCGATCGCGAAGATTCTCCTATTCCAGCTAAAAATGCCTTTGAATGGTTAAAAGACTTTCCGGATGAATGGCTAAAACATAAACAGCCCATTAACGTAAGCGTTGGCTTTGTTTGGGCAGGCAATCGCGTTCCTCAGCGGGATATTTTGCAGCACTGTCGAGAGGCGGAGAAGCGATCAAAGACTTTGGGGCGAGATCGCGTCACGATTCGCGTGTTGTTCAACAGTGGTCAATATGCCCAACTGACGTGCCCCTGGGATTATTTGGATATTTTGACGAAGTATCGCGATCGGGATGGTGGACAGAACTGGGCACATGCTTACAGCGATTGGGCAACGCTCAAAGCGCGTCATGCCATTCGTTTAACGGAAACGGACAAACAAAAAGCTGACTCCTATCTGGCAGTTCAGTTATTGAATTTCTACTTTGACAGTGCTGGACAAACGATTCAGAGCAATCCACTGGATAAACGCTGGAAATACGTAGCTGGTGATAGTTCTGAATTGGCGATCGCTCAATGGATTGATGATTTGATTCAAGTAGGATGGCACCTATGTTCCAACACCTGATTACGATTTCACCGCTGGGCTTGATGTATGGCAGTGCGGGGGCGTTTCTGTCGCCTGAGAATTTAGTGGGGCGATCGGGGGCAAAGTTTCCTCCTGATGCTGCAACCGTAGCAGGGTTGTTTTTCAGTGCCAACCATGCCAGCAAGGGCGTGATCTCAGCCCACGATGATCTGAAGCAAACCCTTCATGTTACGGGACCCTTTTGGGCAAAACGCGATCAACCAGAAGTCTTCTATGTCCCCGTTCCCAGACATCGCATCATTGCAGAGGATAACGAAGATGAATGGCGCTTGGAAAGCGATCGTCATTGGCAACGCGATCCACAAAAGCAAGACTTGGAGGCATATTACACTTGGCAAAGTATTGATGCTTGGAACCGAGAAACTCGCAAGATCCGCACCAATCAGGAAGCTGCTCAAGTGCCCTGGAAATCGGTTTCGTTTTTGCATCCGCACATGAAATCAGAAGAGCGCCATGTCTTAGATGAAGACGGGCTATTTCTGGAAAATGCGGTGCAGATGGATGAAGACTACTGCCTGGTTTACCTGTCTACCAATGCCTTACCCAATGGGTGGTATCGCTTTGGGGGAGAGGGTCACATGGTGGAGGTTGGCAGTCAGCCGCTACCGCCTAGCAGCACCATCAATCAACTCCTCGATCAACCCATCGATCTCGCCTGCGCCTTCATTACTCCCGGTGTTTGGGGTTCCAATAATCTGTCCTACCGCTGCCCGAAACATCCTGAATTCCCTAGGGACGGAATACAAATGCTCACCGATAAAGCGGTGCCTTACCGCTATCGATTGGGCAATCGCAAAACAGAGCGGGGGCGATTGAGTCGAGGACGGTATGCGGTTCCGGTGGGAACGGTCTATGTTTTCAAACAGCCGCTCAATAAACGCTGGTGGGATTTCCCCGATGATTGGTTTCCTGACAAAGGATTACTCAAAAAAATGGGAACTGGATTGTGTTTGCCAATTAAGCTTCAAGGAGTTGCGTAATGTATAAAAAAGCCTACGGCATTATTGAAACCCTGGCTCCGCTGCATGTGGGAGCGACAGCGGGAGAGGAAAGTGGAAACTTGAATTTGATTTTCCGCGATCAATTTACCCAGACTGGGATTCTTCCTGGCAGTTCGATTCGGGGAAGGTTTCGCTCTGAAATGCGTCGGGATAACGAAACTGAAGCGAACTACTGGTATGGCAGTCCGGCAGAAACAGGTGAGTCAGATGCAACAACTGAATCGATCGTCAAATTCGAGTATGCCTCGTTGCTATGGTTGCCTGTGTTCTGTCCGGGGCAGCCAATCGTTTGGGTCAGCAGTCCCAAATTGCTCAAACGCTATCAACGGATTGCGGGAGATGTCGTCAAGCTGGAGGATGGCAGCCCGTTAAAAACGGCAAAAGTGCCGGATAAATATCTTGGCTCTTCAACAGTCAAAACGCTCAATGTAGACGGGAAAAAGAAACTTTTTTTCAACTTTGGATTCTTAGAGTTGACCAAAGGTACAACCGATTTATCTGCCTGGTTTCCCGGTGGCGATGAGCTTCCAGCGGTCGTAGTCGCAGATGATGAGATTGGCATGATCCACGATATGGCGCTCTATCGGCAAAGTCGGGTGCGGCTAAAAGATGATGAAAAGAGGGTTGATGGTGGTGGGTTCTTTAACACAGAAGCGTTGCCAGAAGGGACGCTTATGGTGTTTCCCATCGCCATTCGCAATACCGCATCAAAATCAAAATCCTGGCATCCATTTGGTAACGGGCATACAACCAGTGAAATCTATCTGGGTGGATTGGAGTCGATCGGGTTTGGTAACTGCGAAATCACCCTGAAAAACCTGGATGTTGTCACCACTCAACAGGAGAAAGCTGAATGAGTTGGAAAATGTATGAAATCGATCGCGCAGCCCATGATCTAGTACTGAAATTTCGCGATAAAGATGTGCTGGGTGAAAGTCATAAAATGCGGATGACTACTGCTTATGGCTTGGAACGCTTTTGGGGCGAACATTTGCGCCTGCAACGCGAAAGTCAGGACAAAGCTGATTTTTGGAAGGCAACCTGGGATGAACTATGCAAAATCATGAGACAAGCAGGGATTCAGATCCCCAACGATCGCGTCACTGCTAACAGCGCCACGATCAAAACGATGACCGATCAGCTCTGGGACTTTGACCAGGAGCAGCGCAAGATTGCCCTAGCTGTACTCGTTGAATTTTGCGACAGTTTGGTCTGGTGGACGCAACGCCACAAGAAGCCAAGAAATGGTGCGGGAGGAAGCTCGAATGCCAGACCATGATTATGTTCCGTTGATGTTTCAGGCACAGGTAGGTGGGCGATCGCAGATTCAACGTCTGGTTCCTAAAGCACCTCGGCAGCAAGCCTACGACTGGGCAAACCAATGGCAAGAAGCCTGTGACTCTAACACTACACCTGCATTTGATGCCCATGTGAAAACTCATCCATGCAAGTTCACCTGGCGCATGGTGACGAATAGCGGACAGGATGCAGGTGTGATTCGTCCAGTGATTGGGGAACGAGGTTGGGCATTTTTCCCTGGTTCCAGCATGAAGGGCGCATTTCTACGGGCGTGTCGGCAACTGTGCCCACTGGATGAGATTCGCCGTTACTGTGGCGGCAAGGGGAACGACGGCGAGTTGCATCCTGGTATTTTGCGGTTTCACGGTGGCTATCCCAACGATGGCAAATGGTTAGATAACTCATTGGTGGATGTGGTGCATCCACAAGAAGAATGGCAAACGAAGGATCAGACTGGTCACAGTGCATTCATCCAAATTTCGCTGTATCAGCCAACTTTTGTCTTTGGTATATCCAGCACAAAGGAGTTACCAGATGCCGAATGGGTAGAAATCTGGAAGATTTGGGAGAAAGCATTAGAACGAGGCATTGGTTCACGAGTCAGTGCCGGATATGGACAGGTGAGAACCCATGGCGAAAGCAGATTAGTCCCAGTCGGTCTGTCGGGACAGGGTGCAGCGTCTCGCCGCATCGATCGCGAGGGAGAATTTCGACCCAATGTGTTTAAGGCGGCATTACGGGGACACACACGCCGCTTATTTCACGGTATCACCGATGAACGGACAAGTGATCGCCTGACCAAACAACTCTGGGGCGGAATCAGCAGGGGAGAAAGTGCAACGGTGGGGCTACTAGGCATTGCGTTTAATGCACCCAAGTTAGAGTTGGATGAATGGGTTGCAGCAGGGAATCGCAATAACCGTGTGCCGATTTATGAAACTGGGGATGCAATGCTGGATGTTCTAGTGATGCAAGATCATCTATCCCAACTGCAACGGGATGAACTGAAAAGCTTTGTGATTCGGTTGGTGAAGTTTTCTATGCTGCTGGGTGGCTTTGGTAAATCCTGGCGACGAGCAGATCATCGCCTGTTCTTACCAGGTTACAAACGACAAATGATTGGTTGTCATTGGAAATTTACGAGACCCTCGCGCAAATTGTATATCCCAGTCAATGACAATTTGCTTGGGATTACAAAGTTTCTGGAGACCTTTCACCAAAAAGCACAGGAGTTTTCATGGTTGACCGCGATCACCGATCGCCAAGCTCCAAACAACACCTGGAGAGAAGCCTGGAATCAGGAAAATGTGCAGGTTTGGGGCAGAATCGCAGAATCAGAAGATGATAGTTTGGCAATTGCTTGGTTCCACG
>JARCMD010000230.1 GCA_030248885.1 Leptolyngbyaceae cyanobacterium MP9P1.79
ACTCAAAACTCAAAACTCAAAACTCAAAACTCAAACCAAGCATCCTAGCGGGTCAGAAATTTCTACCATCCTGCACTAGGACGATCGCCCTCAACAGATTACTCTCCGACTAAAATCTGTTACCTTAAGCTGCAACCTCCACTGCGACTCTCGTCAACCCATGGAAATGCACCGACGAGAAACGCAATGTTGAGATCAGGGCGAGGGAATCATTCAGATGGAATCCCGATCGAGCAGTTGATTCTGCAATAGTTCTGTAGTAGGGTTTCAGCGACAGCACGTTTGTCTAGTTTCTTTCCCAAGCTTAATTTAAGCGCACTCCATTGACAGAACCCCGTATGCAAATTGAACCGTACCATCCAGCGCCATCCCCTGCGATCCCGCAGCCCCAAGCCCTCCCGCTGAACTACTACGCAACCCCGGCTCCAGAGAAAGACGAAATCAGCCTGAAGCAAATTCTGGGAATTTTCGTGCGGAGAGGTTGGGTCATCACAAGCGTCGCAGTGGCCGTGACGGGGGCAATCTGGGCGTGGACGTTGACCCGACCCAAGATCTATCAGTCGGGGTTTCAAGTGCTAGTGGAGCCAGTCACCAATGTCAACAAGCAGGAAACTGTGCTGTTTGGGCCACAGTCTAGCTTCGACTATGCCACCCAGATCGAGGTATTACGCAGCCCCAATGAACTGAAACCGATCGTGGAAGATTTGCAGAAAACCTATCCTGATATGACCTACGACGAGTTGGTCGCTAAGATGACGATCGCTCAGGTTCAGGATGCGGATAATCGACCCACGAAAATTTTATTCATCAGCTACCGTGATCCCGACCCTAAGAAAATCCAAAATGTCCTCGAAGCCCTCTCCCGTGGCTACCTGCGCTACAGCATAGAGTTGCGGCAAACCAGCCTCCAGCAAGGGGTGCAATTTATTGATGACCAGTTGCCAGATCTGCGGAAACGGGTGGAGTATAAGCAGCGGCAAATGCAACGATTCCGGCAGACTTACAGTTTGATTGATCCCCAAGTGCGGGCAGGCGAGCTATCTAGCTTGATTAGCAATGTGGAACGGCAGCGCCAGGAAGCCCAAACCCAACTTACAGAAGTTCGATCGCTGTACTCAGCCCTGCAACAACAGGTGGGGAGTGGACCAAGGCAGGCGATCGTGGCCTCTTCCCTCAGTGAATCTCCCCGCTATCAAGGCTTGCTTACCCAAATTCAACAACTAGAGGCAAAAATTGCCGTGGAATCTGCCCGATTGCAGCCCACAAACCCCATTCTGCAAGCCCTCGTTGCCCAACGGCAGGAATTACTCCCATTACTGAATCAGGAATCCGCGAGAATTACTGGATCAGGTCGAAATACCACCCAAGCCAACGGCAACCTGACTTCGATCTCTCTAGATTTAAATAGACAACTGGTGAATGCCGCTAACCAGGTGCAAACGCTGCAAGTCCGCAATCAAGCGTTAGTGTCCTCTGAGAGTCGCTTGAAGCGAGAATTCGCCTTGGTTCCTGCCTTGGCGCGGCAGTACACCGATTTACAACGGGAGTTGTTGATCGCCACCGATAGCTTGAATCGATTCCTCTCGTCCAGGGAAAACTTGCAGCTAGAAGCCGCCCAAAAAGCGATTCCCTGGCAGCAACTGGCCGCCCCCCGCCCAGCCGGAGCGCCCATCTCTCCCAACATTCCCCGAAACCTGGGTCTCGGTGTCGTCGCAGGGTTGCTCTTGGGCTTGGGTGCAGCCTTGTTAGCAGAAAAACTCGACAACGTGTTCCACACCCCCAACGATCTCAAGGACAGCACCAGACTGCCCCTGCTAGGGATTATTCCTTTTAGAAGAGAACTTAGGGAACTAGCTCCTAGCAGCGTGGGTCGCTTGAATGCTAATCAGGATGAGGGGCTACTTCCAGCTCAACCCAATGGCTCCTTTGACTCCAGTGAGGCGATCCCTGACTACCAGGCTGATATGTCCTACAGTTCCTCTCCTTTCTTGGATGCCTTCCGATCGCTGCACACCAACATTCGCTTCCTGAGTTCCGATGAGCCAATCCGATCGCTCACGATTGGCTCTGCCGTTCCCGCTGATGGCAAATCTACGGTAGCAGTCCACTTAGCGCAGGCCGCAGCCGCCATGGGGCAGCGAGTGTTGCTGGTCGATGCAGATTTACGCCGACCTCAAGTTCATAGCGTTCTAGATTTACCCAACGTTAGAGGCTTAAGTAACGTCATCTCCACGGATCTCGACCCGAACGAGGTGATTCAGCAGTTGACCAGAGACGAAAATCTCTTTATCCTTACCTCTGGTCAAATTCCCCCTGATCCAACTAAGTTGCTTTCCTCTCGCAAAATGCAGCATCTCGTGGCCCAGTTTGAGGAAAACTTTGACCTGGTTATTTACGACACGCCGCCCTTGCTGGGGTTAGCTGACAGTAGCCTCCTCTCCGCCCACACCGATGGCATTGTGCTGGTGGTCGGTCTCGGCCGCACCGATCGATCGGCCCTGATGCAAGCCTTGGATGGACTGAAAATTTCCTCCACAACTGTGCTGGGCATTGTGGCCAATGGTGTGAAGGCAGATGCAGCGGGGAACTACTACAACGCATACTATAACCGCTACTACAACCAAGCCTCCCAACCTGTGGAAGAGCCAGCAGTAGAAGAGCCAGTCGCTTGATGCTTCGTTGGGTGTCTACCAGTAAATTTACTGGTAATTTTCACTCCGTCACAATTCTCTTGGAGCAGCGATCGTCTGCACCTGTTCCTCAGATAATCCCGTAAGTGTAGCGACTTGGGCGATCGGCATTCCAGTTGTCAGCAAATTCAACACAGTCCGCTGTAGCTGAGTTTCCACTTGTACCAGCCGTTGCTGTGCCAGTTCTGCCTGTTGCTGAGCCAACTGTGCCTGTTGCTGAGCCAACTCCGATCGCCGCTGTTCCTGCTCTGCCTGCTCTTGAAACGTGGGATAACGCCTGCCCGCCGCGTCATACCAATACAACCACTCCCGAAGCCGTCCCCGATTCTTTCCCTCTGCATACCCCAGTCCCAGCCCTAACTCTGGCAACCACACCGGATTTCCTGGCTGCAAGGCATATTGCCCATCCTGAAGCTTGTAGACTTCCAAGCGTTGATGCCGGGAGTGGATGGAAGGACGACCCCGACGGCGACGCTGTTCTCCTGGGTAGGGGGCGAAGGGATTGTAGATGACGTAGTACGGGATGCCGAT
>JARCMD010000231.1 GCA_030248885.1 Leptolyngbyaceae cyanobacterium MP9P1.79
ACTCAAAACTCAAAACTCAAAACTCAAAACTCAAAACTATCCCCCTAACTGGTCAGAAACTGCTGCCAAGCTGCACTAGGTTCTACCCGTGATTCATCAAAACCCCAGAAGTTTGTTGCATAGGTAGAATATCTAAAACATCGACTTGAGCGCAGTATTTTAGATCATCTTCGCCATCCAAATGCAGTAGCCGCTTGCCATGGCTCGCATGGTGCAAAAGTTCGAGGAGCCGATCGTTCCACTGGGTATACAGAGCCACAGCCCCCGCCACCTCATCGTTCCCAGCCAAATGGTCGAGGTCGCTCTCCTGCATCAAGCTATGGGCGATCGCCCCAGCACAAACGGTATCTTCCAACGAAAAACTGCCTTCCCAGCCAGAGCCAACAATCCACACCGTTTCGGGTTGGTGGTTCAGGAGATAGCGCACCACCGCTTGCCGATTCACCAATGCAGCGGTCAACACAGCCGCCGCTCCCTGAATCCGCTCTAGGCAACGTGTGCCATTCGTAGTGCTGATAAACAGACGTTTACCCTGCATCAGTTCTGGCGTGCAGTCCAAGGGAGAATTTCCCAAATCGTAACCTGTGACTTTCGCGCCGCCCCGCTCTCCGGCTCGCAGTCGTTTCTCTGCCGCCCACTCCTCGCTCACTTCCATCAGTTCATCCAAATCGCTGAAAGCCTGGACTGCCTCAGCCCCTGCTGCCAGAGCCGTGGCGATCGTCGTCGTTGCCCGCAACACATCAATAGCGATCGCACAGGCTGCCTTGCCTTCGGCAGGCACAAGCTCAGGTGTGTGATAAACGAATAGCTTCATAGGTAGTTAGTAATCTGGAAAATGAATAGTTAGCTTGCTACCACATCGTTGTGTTAATCAATAAATCAGCAATCAGGGTTCAGCTTAAGATACTATTGCCCATAACATCAATTCCAGATCCGTATGTACTCAGTTAATTACTCCCTATCGTAATTAACCTCTCTACACCTCCATAAAACCCATGACAGCCAAGGTGCCTTATGGGTGATGCATTGGAGACAAGGTTGAATATGGGGATGATCAGACTTTACAGGCAAACGCTGTCCTCCGATCGAGCTTTTTCGATCGCGATTTAAGGAGATAAGCGCCTTAAAAATTAAAGGCAATGGGATGAAATCTGACTGGGATTAATTTCAACTCTTGATTCAGTACTTAAGGCTTAGATTGGGGATTAATTATGGTACGCACCGCCTCTACAATGCTGGCACTGGGAACTCAAGCGCCAGATTTTCACCTCCTAGATATTGTTTCTGGACAATCCATTTCCCTAGAAACCTTCGCTAACAAAAAAGCATTGCTCATTATGTTTATCTGCCAGCACTGCCCGTTCGTTAAACACGTCGAAGTCGAACTGGCCAAAATTGGACAGGACTACGCCAGCACGGATTTGGGAATTGTGGCGATTAGTGCAAATGATGCTGAGAAGTACCCAGATGATGCTCCTGAGAATTTGAAGCGGATGGCCCAAGGTCTTGGTTTTACCTTTCCCTTTTGCTACGACGAAACCCAAGAAGTGTCCAAAGCTTACACCGCCGCCTGTACCCCAGACTTTTTTGTGTTCGACGGTGAGCAAAAGTTGGCATACCGGGGGCAATTAGACGACAGCCGTCCGGGAAACGACCAGCCAGTCACGGGCAAAGACCTGCGATCGGCGCTTGATGCACTGTTATCCGGTTTTCCTATTGAATCGGAACAGAAGCCCAGCATTGGCTGCAACATCAAATGGAAACCGGATAACGCGCCTGCTTATTTCGGCTGATTCTTCTGTGGAAGATGAAGACAGCAAGATTTCAGATAGGCTCCTACTGAGTGTCGAAAATCTCCTCCGTCAGGCAAAATTCAAACCTCTATTCCACCTCGTACAATGGGAATGGGGATCGTTAAAGTCGAGATCCTTCAGTTCGTAAAATAGGTAGCAAAGGATTGATTTCAGCAGAATTTGGTGGGATTGACAGGCATCATCTTTTTTCTATTGGCTGCGATAATTGACGATCGCATCTACACAATTTATCTAAAATCCCTTCAGCCTAGAAGTCTGTCGGCTAGAGGTGGAAAGGGAAGTGTTCAGCAGGTGTTGTTCAAGATTTTTACCGATTAAGAATTCTTGGCAAGTCATCAGGATGTAATCCCTCTTCTACATCTTTCACACAAATTTTATTTTACAGAAATCTTAGTGGTTTTGAACCGTAGTTTAGTCAAAGTTGGCGTGATTGGTGCATTTGTTCGTGTAACTCAAGCCTGAGTCATGGGATTACTAGATCAAGATGGTTTAATCTCTAGCATTCTCATTGATAATTCTCATTGATCATGTTAGTTGCTGCTCACCTGCCCTCTACCCTTAAAGATATTTCATGCAGACCGTAGCCTTTAGTGAACTTTTTCCTCTGTTTAATGCGGCTAATCCAGAAACGTTGGATCTGCTGACCTCGATCGCCGTAGAGCATGAATACCCGGCTGGTAGAGCCGTACTGATGGAGGATGCGTGGGGCAACGCCGTTTATTTTGTTGTCTCAGGCTGGGTGAAGGTGCGTCGGCTGGCTGGAGATTCGGTGCTGACCTTGGCGATTTTGGGACGAGGCGATTTTTTTGGTGAAATGGCAATTTTGGATGAGTCTCCCCGATCCACGGATGTGATCGCGCTCTCTCCTGTTAAGTTGGTCAGTATTTCCGCTCAACGATTTGTACAGACCTTGTTCAAAGATTCTCAACTGCACCACCGAATGTTGCAACTGATGGTGCGTCGGCTGCGGCAGACCAACATTCGGTTTCAGATGCGTCACAAACCACCCGCCATTAAGCTAGCGAATACATTGGTATCCTTAGCAGACAACTATGGGTACCCCTCTCCCAAGGGCGCAGAAATTTTCAATATTCCCTTTCAAGATTTGGCAGATATTGCCGATATCAGCTTGGATGAGACCAGCAAAATTATGGAAAAACTGGATAGCAAAGGTTGGATCAAGATTGATCCAGAACGGCAAGCTATCTATCTGACGAGCCAAAAGCAACTGATGCAATTAGGGGTAGCCAAGTAATTACCTTTTAGGAGATTTCTGAGAAAGATGTTATCCCTGTAGGGGCATTCGCGTAGCGTATGCTTCGCACTTAGCATCCGGCAGACAGAGCCTTGAATCGACCAGCAGGTCATTGCCCGGATGTTTCGCCCTTTCGGACTTGAGACGCTCGTCCCAACTGGCAAGAATCCTCTGCCAAGCTGCACCAAAATTACGATTGATTAAATTATTCCACCTTCATAAGGTCAATAGTTCGGACATTTTTGCGATCGCTAGCCCTCATCCCCCAACCCCTTCTCCCAGAACGGGAGAAGGGGAGCCGGACTGAAGTCCCTCTCCCCTCGTGGGAGAGGGATTTAGGCTTCGACGTGAGCGCTCAGCCGAACGGTGAGGGTCTATATTGGCTGTACAACAGGGTTTCCAGCACCTCCACAAAAACTTTCCGAAGTATTGTAAGGTTGGAGTCCTTTACGGGCAAGATTTACGTCTTACAATTGCCCTATGTGGTGTTTATCTACGACACAAGTTAGATTTTGTTGTGTCATCAAGGAGTCTCTGTGAACCAGGATGATTTTGTTGTCGGAGCAGCAGTAGAGCAGACTGAGAACTTAGGGAGGAGAGAGGTTAATCAGACAAAGCTTGAGCCTCCAGCGCCGCGCTCTACCCCTCATCCCTCTGGGCTAGACCTTCACTATCAGGTGGCGATGCCCCACCCAGAGTCCCATTTGTTTGAGGTGACGTTGCAGGTGAAGGGTTGGTCGCTGCCCCTTTTGGATCTGAAATTTCCGGTGTGGACTCCCGGTTCCTACTTGGTTAGGGAATATGCCCGCCATCTCCAAGATTTTACAGCCCATACTGAGACAACTTCCGATCGCCCCCTGCCCTGGCGTAAGGTGAGCAAAAATCACTGGCAGATTGAGCTGGCTGACCTTGGTGCTAACCCTGCTGACATTACGGTGCGCTATCAAATCTTTGCGAATGAACTGACCGTGCGGACGAACCATCTCGATCGCACCCACGGCTACTTCAATGGCGCGGCTCTCTTTTTCTTTCTACCTAAGTTTGAACGCTATCCCATCACTGTGGCGATCGTGCCTCCTGACCCTAGTTGGCGCATCACCACTCCCCTTCCATCCCTTCCTGGACAGCCCCATACCTTTTACGCTGCTGATTTCGATACGTTGGTGGATAGTCCCTTTGAAATTGGCACCCACCAATTGCATGAGTTCGAGGTGTTAGGCAAGCCTCACCAATTGGCCATTTGGGGGCAGGGCAATGCGGAACCAGAACACATCATGCAAGATGTGCAAAAGATTATTGAAGCCGAGGCGCAGGTGTTTGAGGGACTGCCCTACGATCGCTACCTATTTCTGCTTCACCTCACCTCCCAAGGCTTCGGCGGGCTGGAACACAAAAATGCTTGCTCTTTAATCTACTTGCGGTTTGGGTTTCGGGCAAAGGATAAATACCAGCGCTTTATGCAGTTGGTGGCCCATGAGTTTTTTCACCTGTGGAATGTGAAGCGAATTCGTCCCAAGGCGCTGGAAGTATTTGACTATGAAGCAGAGAATTACACTCCCTCCCTCTGGTTTAGTGAAGGCACGACGAGCTACTACGATCTGGTGATTCCCTTTCGAGCGGGAATTTATGATGCAAAAACGTTTTTGAGCAATGTTGGTAAGGAAATTACGCGGTTTCAAACCACCCCTGGTCGCCGGATGCAGTCTGCCAGTGAGTCGAGTTTTGATGCTTGGATTAAGCTCTATCGCCCCGATACCAACAGTGCCAACTCCCAAATTTCTTATTACCTCAAAGGGGAATTAATTTCATTCCTGCTGGATCTGCTGATCCGATCCCGCCATGGCAACCGCCGATCGCTCGATGATGTGATGCGGCTAATGTGGCAACGGTTTGGGCGATCGGAAGTGGGTTTTACACCGGAAGCGCTACAGGAGGCGATCGAGTGCGTCGCCGACACAAACCTGGGCGACTTTTTCCACCGCTATGTGGATGGGGTGGAGGAATTACCCTTTGACCAATATTTGCAACCCTTTGGGCTGAAAATCCAATCTGATTTAGAGGATGATCCTGCTCCCCACTTGGGCTTGACTGCGAGATCGGAAAATGGACGGGAGATGATCAAATTTGTGGAAGCTAAGGCACCAGCGCAGCAAGCCGGAATTGATGCGGGAGATGAACTGTTGGCGATCGATGGACTGCGAGTGAGCGCTGACCAGCTAGGTGAGCGACTCAAGGATTACCAACCAGGGGATACGATCGAACTGGCTGTGTTCCACCAAGAACACCTCTGCCTTTGCCCTGTAACCCTTGCGCCGCCTCAGCCCACTCGGTATCAAGTTGTAGGGGTGAAACGCCTTTCTCCAGATCAAGAACACCATCTGTCGGGGTGGCTGGGGATGAAGGAATTTCACTAAGCTGGATAATTTAGTGTTCTGTCAAGAAGATTTTGAGGGGTCGAAGACCCTCAAAATTTAACTCCAACTAACCCCCCGGCTTTCAGCTACCCGTCAATTAATGATTGACAGACTACTAGAGCGCTATCGTCTTGCAGCAGGCAAAAATCTGGTCGCTCTTTCAGATGGCTTAATGTGCTGAATCAATGACGTTTTGCATCGATCGGATAGACATAGCTGGGACGTTCCAACTAGGATCAGGGCTAGAGTGATTCAATCTTGAACGTCACAATATCTGCCTCTACTTGGAGTAAACCTTATGTCACTTCAATCCCCTCCATCTATTACTCCCCGACAATTGACTTTGTTGCGAACTGTTGCCTCTATGGCCTGGGCAGATGGGCACTTGTCCATGGAAGAAGTTAATTTGATGCTCGATCGCTTCAGCCAGTTGTTTGCTACAGACAGCGATCGTCCAGAAACGCTGCAACAGGAACTGCGAGACTACGTGCTGCAAAATGTTCCCCTAGAAGAACTGATCCCCAAGCTGGAAAGTGTAGAAGAGCGAGAACTGGTGCTGAAACTGGGTTACGAAGTCATCTGTTCCAGCACTCGCACCCCCACAGAAGCCAAGATTAATGAGGAAGAAGCCGCAGCCTATCAGCGTTTGGTGCAGTTATTAAACCTGCCCGCTGATGTGGTGAATCGGATTGAGGCCGAAGCCAAGGTTGAGTTGGAGCATTCTCAGAGCAAGGTGGATACGCTAGTCGATCGGTTGGGGAAATTTCTACGAGGCTAATGGTTGCTCAACCTAAATTAACGCTAAAGGAAAAGGCGCGCTTTTTTGCCCAGTTGGCGGCTCTGCTGAACGCTGGGATCTCTGTGCAGCGTGGTTTGGAGATGGCTGGTGGGGAGGGCAATCTCGCTTTTCAACATTGCCTGCAAAGGATGGGGGAAACGATCGCCCAGGGTAAAAATTTAGGAGAAGCGATCGCCCCCTACCCACGCACCTTCGGACCTTGGACGATCGGCTTAGTGCAAACTGCTGAGTATAGCGGCTCCTTGACTGAAGCTTGCCGGAGACTTTCGGCCCTAGCAGAGCGCCAAGAGCGCCAAGGTAGAATTTATCGGTCTGCGTGGCTGACAGCAGCCGGAATGCTGCTGAGTGTAGCTTTCCTGCTGGGAGCGATATTGCACGCGCTGATTCCTCCCTTGTTCTGGCTGTTCAGCGTTGGGGTTGTTGTCGTATTAATTGCGGGGGCGGCTCTCCTGGGAACCCGTAGCCTCGATCGCACCACCCATCGATTGGTGATGGGGCTGCCTATGATTGGCAAAATTATGGAGGCGCGATCGATGCTCTACCTAGCAGAACTGGAGGTGCCGATCGGGGCGGGAGTGCCATTGCTGAGTGCTGTAGACTTGCTGCGAACCCATTTACCCGATCCCGATTTGGCAGCCAGTCTAGCCGAGGCAACCCGCCAAATTCGGGCTGGTAAACCCTTGAGCTACAGCTTGCGAGGAAAGGTGCCTGCGATCGCTTTGCAAATGCTGCGTACCGGGGAAGAAACAGGTGATTTGGATGCCATGCTACAAAGGCTGTCGGCGCATTACGAAGATGAACTAGACCGGATGCTACGGCAACTCATTGGTGTGCTGCGTCCCCTGAGCATGGTGATTTTTGCCCTAGTGGTGCTGTGGTTTGGGATGCAGACGATCGGCTCTTTGCTCAAGGTACTCCCTGAATGATGGCTTGCCCATATATGACAAAATCAAAAAAGACGAGATTATAGGGATCTAACTGCCCATAAACATGCCAACAAACATGAAAGATCAAGCGTTTGGTATCGTTCCTGTTTTGCTCAAAGACCAGACCGACCTGTTTCTGCTGATTCAGCACCGTGATGGACATTGGGGCTTTCCTAAAGGACACGCAGAAAAGGGGGAATCACCCTTGGAATCTGCCTGTCGGGAGTTTGAGGAAGAAACAGGGCTGGTGGATTATACGGTGTGGCAGGATATTTCTTTTCAGGAAACGTACAGCTTTAACCATCGGGGACAGACGATCGATAAAACAGTGGTCTACTTCCCCGCCCAGGTCAACTCAGGCACGGTGACGTTTCAGGAGGCGGAGATCCAAAACTATGCCTGGGCTACGTTTGACGAAGCGCTTAAACTCATCACCTACAACGCAAGTCAAAATGTTTTGAGGGATGCTAGGGAGTTTTTGCTGGGGGGCGAACGCAGATGAACGCAGATGAACGCGGATAGGAAGTTTGAGGGGGTGGGGGGGCCGATTAGTGGGGGCCCAATTACC
>JARCMD010000023.1 GCA_030248885.1 Leptolyngbyaceae cyanobacterium MP9P1.79
AACGGGAGAAGGGGAGCCGGATTGAAGTCCCTCTCCCCTCTTGGGAGAGGGATTTAGGGTGAGGGTCTATATTGGCTGTACAACAGGGTTTCCAGCACCGCCACAAAAACTGTCCGAAGTATTGCTAGTCATAAGTAGAATAAATGGCTATGCGGCTGAGCCTGTCTGTGGAGCAGTAGTTTGAAGGTAATCTCTGAGTAGTGGTGACGAAGTGAGCTAGTCTAATCAAGTTCATCGTTTGAAATTTTGGAATGCTCAGGGAAATTGATAGAGATATTTGGGTTGCTGAACAGCCATTCCGATATTTCGGACTCAGCGTTGGGACAAGAATGACGGTGGTTCGGCTTACAAACCAGGAATTAGTCGTTATTTCTCCGATTCAAGTTAGTGATGCCATTGTGAGTCAGCTTGGCGAACTTGGAACGGTTCGGCATATCATTGCTCCCAATCTTTATCACTATTTATTTGCAGCCGACTTCAAAATTTCTTATCCAACCGCGACATTTTGGGCTACATCAGGTCTGGAAGTCAAAAAACCAGATTTGTTAATCGACCAAATAATTAAGAGCGATGCAAACTCTCAATGGAATGGAATGGAATACGTATTTTTTGATGGATTCAGGACACTGGGTTTAAATGGTTTTGATTCACTTAATGAATGGGTATTCTTCCATGCTGCGAGCCGTACTCTGATATTGACGGATACTGCCTTCCACTTTGATGAGAGCTTTCCAGTGATCACGCAATTGACCACCAGAATTTTTGGAGGATATAAAAGCCTCAGTCCATCGTTTTTGGAGCGAGTTGCAACAACAGAAAAGGATCAGGTGAAAGGATCGGTTGAAAAAGTTTTGGGCTGGGATTTTGAGCGAGTGATTATGGCTCACGGCAGTATCGTAGAGCAGAATGGCAAGGAGAAATTCAAGCAAGGATACGAACAATTTTTAGGTCGATCGATAAGTGCCGCCACATAACAACCCCAATACACGCCGATCGTCGAGAGCTTATCTGCTGTACTTTCTAGTCTACTAGCGGCGGGTGATTGGGAACATTATCTACTACCTATCCTGGCACCTGAATTTTTTGTTGCCCTGCTAAACCAAAGGCATGATGGATGGCGCGTAGAGCGGCGATTCCCTGCGCTTCCGGGACAACGCAACTCACTTTGATTTCTGATGTGGCAATCATTTGAATGTTGATGTCCGCTTGGGACAACGCTCTAAACATCTGGGCTGCCACGCCGGGTCGCCCAACCATGCCGATGCCGACAATACTCACCTTGGCGATCGAGCTATCGACAACCACATCTCCAAATCCCAATTCCAATGCAGCGGCGGCTAACGTCTGCCGCGCTTCCTCCACATCCCCTCGCACGACGGTAAAGGCAATGTCACGGGTGGCCATGCCATCCACAACGCGGCACCGTTGCGATTGAATAATCATGTCCACACTGATGTTGAGGTGGGCAAGGCGCTGAAACAGTTTCGCGGCCATGCCTGGGCGATCGGGCACATGGCGAATGGCAATCTGAGCCTGGCTGAGGTCTAACGCCACACCTCGTACAGGTGATACTTGGGCTGCGTCTGAGGCTAACCGCTGGCGGCTGACGACAGAATGGCTGATATCAAAGCCCTGACAGAGGACTCCGATCGCCCGATCGCCATCCGCCGCATCAATCACACAACTCACCTTAACTTCAGAGGTGGAAATCATCTGAATATTGATGCCTGCCTCTGCCAAGGTTGAGAACATTTGAGCTGCCACCCCAGGACGGCCAATCATCCCTGCCCCCGCCACGCTGATCTTGGCAATCTGCCGATCGATCATAAACTCCGATTCCATCTGCCCTCCCAAGGTTGGCAAAATGGCGGCTGCAACTGCTTCTGCGCGATCGAGGGAATGGCGGGTCACGGTGAAGGCAATATCATTGGTGTTGCCCTCGTGAATGGATTGGATGATTAAGTCCACATCGAGGTCTTGCTGGGCCACTTCGCCAAACGGTTGTGCCGCCACACCAGGGCGATCGGGCACCCGCAGCAAGGAAACCTTGGCTTGATCGGTGTCAAACTCTACGCCATCGACGGGATGGGCAATCTCCAGTCCTTCCAGGGAGCGAAATTTGGGAATCGGGGAGACCACTCGCGTACCGGGGTCATCCGTCCAGCTAGACCGCACCACCAACGGCACTCCGTAATTGCGGGCAATCTCCACTGCTCTGGGATGCAACACCTTTGCGCCCAGACTCGCCAATTCCAGCATTTCATCGCAGGTAATCTCGGTCATTAACTGGGCATCCTCCACCAATCGGGGATCGGCGGTCAAAATTCCAGGCACATCGGTGTAAATTTCACAACAATCTGCCCGCAACGCTGCTGCCAGTGCCACCGCAGAGGTGTCCGATCCGCCCCGTCCCAAGGTCGTAATTTCTAAGGCCTCGCTGCTGGAAACCCCCTGGAATCCTGCCACCACCACCACTTCACCTTTACCCAGGTGCCGCTCAATGCGTTCGGTTTGAATGGTGAGAATGCGGGCGCGGGTATGCTCTGCTTCTGTGACAATACCCACCTGAGCGCCTGTGAGGGAGACGGCAGGCTGTCCCAAGGCTTGTAGTGCCATGCTGACTAGGGCGATCGAGACTTGCTCCCCGGTTGACAACAGCATATCCATTTCCCGACGGCTAGGGCTGGGGGTAATGCCATGGGCAAGTTTCACTAATCCATCTGTGGTCTTTCCCATGGCGGAAACAATCACCACCAAGGAGTGTCCTGCTTTGACGGTCTCAATCACTCGCTGTGCCACTGCCTGAATGCGATCGACTGAGCCAACCGAAGTTCCACCGTATTTCTGCACAATCAATGCCATAACCCACTTCACCAAACCCACTTAAGGAATCCTATTTTAGTGGCTTTTAGGGCTGTTGATAGCAAGCCGTTCATTACAAAGGGGGCGATCGGTGTTTCCTCATCACCCCTCGCTGCTGCTGCTCCTTGTCATGACCAACATCTTTGGGAAAGCTGACACAATCAGGCTTCCAGGGTTTGATTCCGTTCTCAAAAGTTGTCGCTTATTGACAATGAGTGATGAAGGTATGGGGTTTTAGAATTTACATTTTCGAGAAATCTTCGGTTTCTCGAAAATGTCAGTCATGGTTAGCTATTGATCCCAGTTCACCTAAAATTCTGTCACTTCAAAGTTCTACTGTAACTACTCAGGCTGCTAGCTCAGTGTCGAGCCTGCCCTCATCCCCCAGC
>JARCMD010000024.1 GCA_030248885.1 Leptolyngbyaceae cyanobacterium MP9P1.79
CTGGATGGAGGATGCAGGCTTGGGGTTAATGCTCTGGGAAGGAGAGTTTGAGGGGGTGCCGAGCCAGTGGTTGCGTTGGTGCGATCGGCAAGGTCAACTTATCCCCACGGGTGCAGAGGGACGGGAGATTGAGCGACAACGTGCTGATTCAGAACACCAAGGCAGGGAGGTGGAGCGGCAACGCGCTGATTCAGAACGCCAAGGTAGAGAGGCTGAGCAACAACGTGCTGAATCAGAACGTCAAGGCAGAGAGGTGGAGCGGCAACGCGCTGATTCAGAACGCCAGAGAGCAGAGCGTCTCGCTGAACATTTACGGGCGATCGGGGTCAACCCAGACGAAATTTGATGGGATGTGAACAAGAGAGCATCGCCAGATTTAAGCTAATCCTCTGCCGCTTACAAACTTCCCCGTTTAAGTTGCTCTCGCTCGATCGCCTCAAATAGGGCACGGAAGTTCATTTCCCCAAACCCCTGCACAGACTGAGCCTGACCATTGAGCCAGTAGACTTGGCGCTCAATCACTTCAAAAAAGAACGTGGGTTGAGCAAAAATTGGTTGCGTAAAGGTTTGCAGTAATAGGGCTGGGACATCGGCTTGCCAATCTACTAAGATTTCCTGGGCAGCGATCGACTGCAACTGCTGCTCTGTCAAGAATGAGCCAGAACGCTGGCGCACCTCATCGTAGTAGATTTCAGGCACCGCCAAAAAATTCAACCCCGCCGATCGCAAATGAGCAACGGTCGTGACAACATCATCAGCTTGGAGGGCAATGTGCTGAATGCCCGCGCCTCGATGCAGATTGAGAAACTCTTGCACCTGGGAGTTTCCAGAGGCGGGTTCATTAATAGGCAGTTTGAGGGTGCCAGTGGCATCATTCAAAACGCGGCTGTACAGGGCTGAATTGGGGGTGGCGATCGTAAACTGCTGCTGTGGCTCCAGACCCAACACCGTTTGATACCACGCCACTGCTGGCTCCAAATCTCCCTTGGCTACATTCAGCACCACATGGTCAATGCCAATAAAGCCATTGGCGATCCCATGAGTCTTAGGCAGCAAAACCCCATAGGAGCTAGAGGGCAGTAGAAACGGAGTCCCCAGCGGCTCAACCCCCGATCGCTCCACCAGGGTGTGCTTTAACCCACCCCACCCCACAATTTGGCTCCACTTGAGGGATGTACCTGCTTGGGTGGCAACCTGTATGGGTTGGGATACTTTAGCCCCTGCGGCAGTGGCGATCGACATTGCCACCTCCACATCTGCCACCCGCAGCACCACATCTTCAACGCCAGGCGGGTGGAGGCTTAAGAACTGAGCCGCAGGACTGCTGGCATCACGGGGAGATGTCAGGACAAAGACAACTAAACCACTCTGAATCACTTCCGTGTGAGTGTGAGTGCTAATTTCACTGGCTACGGCTGTAAAGCCCATCCTCTGCACAAACCAGTTACGCGATGCAGCAGCATCTTCGACACAGAAGCGAATATGGTCAAATAGCACAGAGAATCGTCCTCACGCAACATTCGATCGCCACATCTGATCTCGCCATAAAGCATCAGCTAATCATCTTTTCCACGAACTTACCCTAACCTAGGGGCATAGTTTCGACCTAAAACTACTCAGCCTACCCTCACCCTAAATCTCTCTCTCCAGGAAGAGGGACTTCAATCAGGCTCCCCTTCTCCCAGTGGGAGAAGGGGTTGGGGGATGAAGGCAGGCTCGACATTGAGCTAGCAGCCTGAGTAGTGACAGCTAAAAAAACAAGTGGCTCTCTGGCTGGATGTTAATCTCCATCGGTACAGCTTGAGGTTCGGCAGTCAGGGCAGCGTAGATGGCGCTGGCAGCCGTTTCAGGGCGCAACATTTTTGTGCGATCGACCTTTAGCTGCACATCATCCCAAAAGGGCGAATCAATGCCCCCAAAGTAGCAGAGTGTAAACTTCACCCCATAGCGCCGCAACTCCTCCGCCATACATTTGCTGAAACCCACCACACCAAATTTAGAGGCACAGTACGCCGCCGCCATTTGCATTGAATGTTTGCCCAAAATGCCAATGACATTGCAAATGTGTCCCGATTTGCGCTCCTTCATCACCTCTGCGGCCGCCTGACAGGTGTAGAAACTGCCCTTGAGGTTGAGGTCTAACATAGCATTGAGGTCGGTGGGTTCCAACTTATTCCATGGCTTCATAATCCCCGCCCCAGCACTATTGACGAGAGCATCAATTTGCCCGAATTGCGCTACGGCTTTCTCCATCAAAGCAGTGACTTGATCGGGCTGAGTAATGTCTGTGGGCACAGTTAGGGCCGGTTCTGGCAACTGGTTGGATAGGTCTAGGAGACGATCGCTCTCCCGTGCCGCCAGTACCAGATGTGCGCCTGCTTCGGAGAGTTGTTTGGTCAGGGCCGTACCAATTCCACCCGTCGCACCCACAATGACTACAACCTTATCTCGCATAACCTTCACATTTCTTTACAACTCCCTTCATCATAGGGCACATCAGGCGTTTGTCAGAGGGCAGGGATGGATTCCCCATCAACCCTTACATTCCATGCTCCTATCTCAAACAGTTGCCATCACCAAATCATGATTCGTAGCTTTATATTCTCCTGGTGGATACTGATCTACATGCCGCAGTAGGGTGACTGGGGCGACAATGCGACAGGTGAAGAATTCGATCGCGGCTTTGCCATCGGCAGCGATCACCATTTTGGGTGAGAAGTCTTTGGGAACTTGGGTGTGCCATTTCCAGTTCACTTGTGGCGGGATGGCAGTGATGAAGCGACTATGGCTCCAATTACAATGCTTGCCCAGCGCCCCAAACTCCTTGAGTTCTCGACGCAGGATAGAAGCAATCATGTAGGAATGGGGAGAAGCATCGCCTTCGATCGCCTCCATCAGGTCTGCGAAGGCTCCGATCGGATGTGGCGGTTGATCCAGTCCACCACAATTGTCCAGCGCTGCTTCCAGATGAAAAGTCGTGCCTATCTCCTCAGGAATCGACCAGGTTAGACCTACACCATGGTCTCCCATACGCCAGAGATAGCTGGCGATGCGTACTCCTGCTTTTAGCTTTATGCCTGGTAATTTCGTTAAGGCGGCTCTAGGGTTCAAGGCACTCACAAACCAACGCCCCTCTGTATTTGGACTATGGCTCACTTCCCCAGGCGGGCTACCCAAGTTAAATAAATCACTGAGGGCATCTAAAGATTCTGGCTCTGGGATTTCTTCTTCACTGCTCCACCCAATACCAGGATAATTTTCTGAGTCGGGTAGCATCAGAATACCTTTGATGTACTGCCTGATCTTCTGCACTGCTTCAAGAGAAATTTTTTGAACGGGCATGAATTTTTTACCCTGTTGGGTGATCCCCAGGTTGTTACGTTTTGTCCATTGTGGATGATTGAGAAGAAAGTGTCAGTAACCCAGGCAAATTTACGGAAATGACAGAAGTTAATACTTCGGACAGTTTTCGTGGAGGTGTTGGAAACACTGTTGTACAGCCAGTATAGACCCTCACCGTTCGGCTGAGCGCTCACGTCGAAGCCTAAATCCCTCTCCCAAGAGGCTTGTCATTACCAACATCTTTTAAACAGCTTAGAGGGTGTCTGAAAAATGCCATAGACCTTGCACTTGCCCCCTTTTCATATATGCCTGAAAGGCTTTAAGGCCCCAATTCTGGGGGACTTCGATCTCAGAACCCCCCAGAATTGGGGGACTGGGGGGCGGTTCGGGCACCAATTCGGGCTTTCTCAGACAGCCTCTTACACAACGAAGCGTCTGAAGTTTGACCTTATTCTCAACAGTTATTGTTTATTGACAATGAGCAACAAAAGTCTGGGGGTTAGAATTTACATTTTTGAGAAATCGAAGATTTCTCAAAAATGTTGGTATGACAAGCCCAAGAGGGGAGAGGGACTTCAATCCGGCTCCCCTCCTCCCGTTCTGGGAGAAGGGGTTGGGGGATGAGGGCTAGCGATCGCAAAAATGTCCTAACTGTTGTGATGGACAACTCCTGTTTTATGAGAGTTGCCCATCAAACGACTTAGTTTAGATTTGTAGATCACCCTTGTAAGGCTAGAAAGCCTAAGCTGCTTTTACCTTGAGCTTGCGACCCTGAGTTAGCAGATAAGCACCCAGCAGAGAAACACCCGCTAGAGTTGTTGGCTCAGGCACATCTTTACTAACTGGGGCAGCAGTAATTTTACCGTAAAGGTAAGCGGTGTTAGTCTGGCTTTCATCAGAGATAAAGCTGTTCACAATAGACCCGCCCACCGTTTTGCTGAAGCCCAACAATTGTAAGGTATAGGCAGTGTTGCCGATCGTAAACGTGTCAGTGGGGAAAGCGGTGGGAATGAAAATCTTGTCAGAGCAGGGAATGGTGCTGACATAGGGACAATTGGCCACATCTCCAGAGTTGGGAGTTTCATCAATCCCAAAGTTGAAGTCGAAGGATTTGCTCAAAGGTGAACCGCCCACGTTGGAGAAGTTCAATACTGTCGTTAAATTCACAGAAGATGCAGCCGTTCCGCCTTGCACCGGGTTGTTAAAGTGACGGAGTGTACCGACTTGGAAGATGCTGCCAATGCCAAAGGAAGAAGAACCAACGCCAGTAAAGCCCAAACCGCTGTTAGGAGTGGCAA
>JARCMD010000232.1 GCA_030248885.1 Leptolyngbyaceae cyanobacterium MP9P1.79
ATTACCAAAGTAGTTAGACTTTTCCCTGATGCTTTCTGGTTTACCATTCCTCTGAGTATCTTTACGGCAACAAGGGAAGGGATGCGGATGGGGAATAAGTAGAAGGCAGAACAATGTCTTGCTGGCAGACGATCTCCGGCACAAACTCCACTACTTCGTTTGCTGAATCTAATGGCATGAAAATCAATAAATTCTTGTTCACATATATCAGGCTAGGATCAGGTTGAGTGCCACACCTGCTGAAATCCAAATTCGTCATCTTGTGGTTATTTGATGTGAACTAGTTAAGAAGGATAGGCGATGCAACTGCGATCGATTGAAACCACTCCCAGTCCGAATTGCATCAAGCTCAACTTGAATAAGGTAATTAGCGCCAAAGCTCTGACGCTACAAAGTGGAGTAGTCCAGCTAGATGCCCCCGCGTTTGCTCAACAGTTACTTGCCATTGAGTCTGTTCAATCGGTCTTCCTCGTCAATGATTTTATTACCCTCACCCGTAAGGGAAATGCTGACTGGCAGATCATCTTGGCTCAAGCGGCTTCTATTATTGGAGTCGTCCAAGACGCAGACGCAAAGCTGCTCGCTCAGGTTTCACCCGCTCAGTTGCCCACCGCAATCACTAGTCTAAGTAACCCACCGCCCATCTTAAACTTGGGTCACGTTGAGGTTGCCGTTCAGATGTTTCGCGGGATTCCGGTACAAGTGCGGGCAACTACTGCTGAGGGTCAACAAGCACGGGTCGCGTTACCAGAGCGATTTAACCAGACAACTCAAAAGGTGGTTAGTGCCACTGGAGCAAATTATGTGGCGGAGCGACGCTGGGAACCCTATCAGGCTCTATCTGGCTCCGCCGACGAGGTCGCCCAACTGGTTGCGGACGAGATTGTCAGTCTGATCGATGAAGATGAACTAGCTCGGATTGAAGCCACTGCAATCTCTGACCGCAAAACTGCACCCATTAATAATGCCGACCTACAGCAGCGCCTTTTAGCAGACCTACGCCATTTAAACTGGAAATATCGACTCAAAGCTCTGCAACAAATTGAAGTAACCCCTGAAATATTGCCTCTGCTCGTAGCTTTATTGCATGACGAGCAGAGTACAATTCGTCGCTGGGCGGCAGCCCTCCTCGGTGCCAATGGCATGGCGGTAGCCGTCCAACCGCTGTCTCAAGTTGTCCTTAAAGACTCATCCGCCATCGTGCGTCGGACAGCGGGAGATGCCTTAAGCGATTTAGGGGATATCTGCGCCATGGCGACAATGGCTCAGGCATTAGCAGATCCGTCAAAGCTGGTGCGCTGGAGAGCCGCTCGATTCTTGAACGAACTAGGAGATCGTACTGCTGTCGATGCTTTGCATCAAGCAATTGAACGCGAAGTAGAATTTGATGTGCGTATTGAGATGATGACAGCGCTGGAGCGGATTGAGGGGGGCGGCGACGCTCAACTACCAATGTGGCAACGCATCACTCAGGGTGTGATAGCGGAAGCTAGATAAAAGAGAAGACTTGAAAATGTAGCTTGCTGCCACCTTTGGCATCATGGGCGTTCCTACACGCCTCTAAATTGATGCCTTAAAAAGGGTAGAGTTCATAGCCCTTGCTCTAGTTAGTCGGTCGTTTTGAGAAACGCTCGTTTTGCCGCCAGTTTATTTTCTCGATTAGTACAGCGTTTGAAACTACGAATATCTCGGTACCGCGATAGCTCCATCACCAATTAAGCATCCAGGTCAGCCTTTGCTGGTCGAGTTAAAGGCACCTCCCCGATGCTGTCATGCTTTGCCTCTCAACTGGTTACTTGCTGCCCATCCTAGTCTTCAACATTCACGTTGATTGCTTCCTCTGCCCACAGTCCATGCAGAAGTACCGAAACCAATCGTGACTCCGATGACCGCATCCCCTTGTAAAAGGTTTTGAGTCTCCGCAAAATGCAATTCGCAGAATGGGAAGCCAGCCGTCACTCCTGCAACTGCTGCAGGTCGGTGACAAGGATTAAGCCGCAATCATCTTTGGTACATCCTGCCCACTGATTTAGAGGCACAATTATTGGCTCTGGAAGTATGTGACATTTCAAAGCAGGTTTAGTAAGTGACAGATAAAAATAAGGTGCGATAGTGCAAGCGCGATGAAGTCGTTGGATGAGTCCTCATCTCGATTGAAGCGCGAATCAAGTCGAACGAGAATAGCTAGTTTTAGCCCATTTCAGTTCAGCACAAATCCTTATCTTCCTAATCTCCATCCTCAATATTCGAGGCATCGGTCGCAACGGCTTCAGATGCGTTCACCCGTGAACTCCCCATCACTTCATCAAATGCTTGTTCTGCCGCTTGCTGATCCGCCGCTTTTGTATAGCGTCGAAAATTCTGCACCGACTTGTGCCGGGTTAAAGTCATTACATGGTAAGGATTCATCCCCTTCAACACCAAATTCGTGGCAAAGGTATGCCGAAACTGATGGGCATGAAAATCAATCCCAGTTTGCTTTGAAAGTCTATCCATCACCTTACGAATCCCGTCATAGCCCAACCGCTGCCAGATATTCCGCCGGGAATGAGAAACAAACAATGGGTGCTCCAGCGATAACACCTCCCCCATCAGTTCTCGCCACCGGAGATATCGTTCCAGCGATTCCTTTCCTGAAGCAGTCAACGGCACAAACCCCTTACTATCCGCCTTCGCCTGCCGAATGCGTAACCGCCTACCATCATAATCGTCTAGATTTAACGCCGATACCTCTTCCGCCCGTAGCCCATGCAGCAGCACTAAAATCAAGGCAATATTCCGTTCCGGCAATGAATTCGCCGACGCTGCTTGTATAATTTGCTCCACCTCCCCATCATGCAAATTCTGTGCCTCCGGTTCCGATAACTTCGGCAGATCTACCTCTGTCGTCGGATCAATGCTGACGTAGCGAGATCGTACCATCCAGCCATAGAAATTCTTCAGTGTCCCCAAAACCCGACGTACCGTAGCATCCGACAACTCTCGCTGAGTTGTCTCAACATCTCGCCGCATCAGATGGGCTTTAAACTGAGCAATCTGACGGGGTGTTACCTCCGCCCATCCCTTGTCCGTCCAATTTAGAAAGCACCGCAAATCCTGTCGATACGCCTTCTGGCTTTTGGGAGCCAGCGATCGCGCCTGCAAAAACTCCTCCACCCGCAAGCTTCTTAATTGGACGGGTTCACTGGACGGAATAGCATGAACCACTTCAGACAGTCCAGGAACTGGTTGGAGAGGAACGATGATCGGATTAGGAATGGATTGACGGCGCTTCATTAGCTAAAGTGACCAGAGATAGTACTACGATCGAGCGTCCGGTGAATTTGAGCGATCGCCGATTCAACAGGTGTTCAGGGGCAGCAGCTCAAAAT
>JARCMD010000233.1 GCA_030248885.1 Leptolyngbyaceae cyanobacterium MP9P1.79
ACTCAAAACTCAAAACTCAAAACTCAAAACTATCCTTCTACGGGGTCAGAAACTTTTGCCAAGCTAACTTTGCTGCTCCCACCATGCCGGCTTGATTCCCTAACTTAGCCCGTAAAATCTGTAGCCCCTCGCGGGAACTGGGTAAAACTCGCCGATCGATCTCTTGCCGTAGGGCAGGGAAAAAAAAGTCAGCACTGGCACTGATGCCGCCGCCAATCACCACAGCCTCTGGAGTCAGAATATACAAAAGGCTAGCGATCCCGGCTCCCAAATTGCGCCCATAGTCTTGCCAAAATTCCAGCGCCTGCCGATCGCCCGCCTTGGCCCGTTTACTCAACTCCTCCGGCTCCAACCCCGTCAGGCGACGGATGGCTTGAATTGAGGCATATTGCTCCAGGGAACCCCGATTGCCACTGTTGCACTCCGGCCCCTCTGGATTCAAGGTAATCAAGCCCAATTCTCCCGCCGTCCCGCCATGCCCCACAAACAGTTGACCATTCAGAACCACCGCCCCACCGACCCCCGTCCCCAGCGTCAGCAGCACCAAATGCTGAAACGGCTGCCCCGCGCCTAGCCACGCTTCCCCCAATCCAGCACAGTTGGCATCATTGGCTAACACCGTAGGGATACCCAGTTTCTCCTCCAGCCACTCAGCCAAGGGTACGTCCCGCCAACCGCTCAAATTAATGGCAACCCTGGCAATCTTTCCCGTCACATCAGCCGGGCCAGGAGTCCCCACCCCGATCGCCCCAGCCTGTTTATCTGGGTCAAGTTCCCCGATCGCCGCCACCATCGCCGCCAAAACTGCCTCTGGAGTTGCAGGTTGAGGGGTGGGCACCGTCAGCGATCGGATACAAGTTCCATCCTCCCGAAACCGCCCCAGCTTAATCGCAGTACCACCCAAATCAATTCCAATTACCTGCACTTCACTTCCCATTGACCCCACCCTTCACCCTTCCACCCCTCTACCCTCCTACCCTTCCACTCTCCTACCCTTCCACTCTCCTACCCTTCCACCCTTCCACCCCTCCACCCCTCTACCCCCCAATCTGAGACATCGTGCGACTATAAGTTCCAAGTGTCCCAGAGTCTCGTTGTTTATAGTTAATTTCCGGTTTCAGAGTAATGAGCTGTTGTACCTGCTGTTGCAGTTCTAGTAGCGGGACTCCCGATCGCAGGGCGGTGCGTAAGTTCAATTGTCCGACTTCATTCAGCAAGCAGGGGCGCAGCCAGCCGTCGGCAGAGAGGCGCATACGATTGCACCGATCGCAAAAACACTCCGACATCTGACTAATGAACCCAAGCGTTCCCTTTGCACCAGGAATTTGGAACACATCCGCTGGGCCATTGCCCACCACGGAAGCCTCGGCGCTCAGACCCCAGCGATCGGCGATTCGTTGTCGCAACTCCGCTGAAGGAATCCAACCCCGATCGGCAAACAAATCAGCATTCCCGATCGGCATAAATTCAATAAACCGGACATGCCATTCTTGGCCAATGCTCAACGCTGCCAAATCTAAAACTTCGTGGTCATTCACACCGGGGATCACAACCACATTCAGCTTTAAAGGGCTAAATCCCACCCGATGGGCCGCTAAAATGCCCTCCCAAACTCGATGCCAGCGCAGGCGACCGCCCACAATTTGCTCAAAGGTTTGGGGATTGAGGGAGTCCAGGCTGAGGTTGAGGCGGCGAAGTCCAGCGTCATAGAGCGCTTGAGCTAGGTCTGCCAGCAAAAACCCATTGGTGGTCATCGACAGATCTTGGGTTTCTGGGAGAGCAGCGATCGATCGCACAATCTCCACCACATCTGGACGCAACAACGGTTCGCCCCCTGTCAGCCGAAATCGGGTAAATCCAGCCGGGATAAATACCAATTGGATCAACGTCAACAACTCGGTTTGAGTCAGCCAGTCCTGGCGTTTCACATACTCCAGGTCGCTTCCTTCTGGCATACAGTATTGACACTGAAAGTTGCAGCGATCGATCAAACTAATCCGTAGATAATCAACTAAGTTCATACGTCCATTGTGCCCTACATCAAAAAACCTGAGGACAATCAACAAACTACTGCTAGTAATCTACTGGTTGCCCTCAAGGTTTTTATATTCAAACAAATTAGGATGAACTCGCCTGGAAATGGATTCAGCTAAACTAATTAGCCAAATCGCTTTTTCCGTCTCTTAGCGATTGCCTTACGCTTACTCTTTTCGATCGGCGTTTCAAAATGTCTCAATCGCTTGATATCCGCAAAGATACCTGCCTTAGAAACTTGCCGCTTAAAGCGACGGAGGGCTGATTCGATTCCCTCGTTTTCGCCCAAAACCACTTGGGTCATTCCATTGTCTCCTGATCTTGAACTAACATCTGTCGCCGAAAATAATTTTTGCTCAACTGAACCAAGCTCGTCAACTTAGAGCTAGATTCTAGCTGAAAGCTACATCATTCTATACCCTAATCCGAAGAGACGGAAAGAGGGAACGTAAACCCTCTCCATAGATATTTTGAGGGGTTAAGGAACGTAATGCTATATGAGTTTCTCGTCCTTAAACCGGATCTTCTAGCCATTGGGAATGGAACTTCTTAGCCAACCCTAATCTTAGCCAACCCTAATTGGAGTAACCCCGATCGCGACTATTGTTTCCCCAACTAGAGCCACCAGACGGCTTTCTATCTTCAAGAAAATTTTGAAGGTCTTCGATCCCTCAAAATTTAACTCCAACGAACCTCCCGGCTTTCAGCTACCCGCCAATGAATGATTGACAGACTACTAGAGTCTAAATTGATGAGCCGATCGCCTTGATTGCTGGCTGGAATGAACGGGCAAGGCTAAGAACCAGGTTCTATTCACTGAGATCTTGATTTTTTGGGCCAGGTTCAGTTGGGCGATCGGCTCTCGTAAAACCGTGTAAGTGGAGGCGATCGCTTCCGCCGTCGCCAAATTCTGACACTTGATGTGCAAGGTACCCCAGCGGCGAAAAACTTTACAGTTATCAAGATGATGCAACTGTTGAAGTTCAATTGGATCTTCCCGATAGAAGCTGAAAATGAGTTGGGTTAACTGTGAATGAACCATGGCTACCAATCTTTAAAGTTACAGGTTGCATCAGCAGAGGGAAGCAGATGAACGACCTAAACTGCTAGACAAATCTTGAATGCTGTGAAGAGAATCTCTTCAGAACAGCTATCAACCCTCGCCATTTCCCCTGCCATCTAGCCTTATTGAATCCTATTAACTAGCAGAACTAGACAGGGCTGATAGAAGAGTTAACGCAAGGTTAGGAGCCTGATTAATTCCCTAAAGGATAAGTTCTGAATCTTCAAAGAGCCAAGTTGTAGATTTGGTCAGTCTCTTTTGGTGTTGAGTTCTTTGGTGTTGGATTTTGAAATTGCATCTATAATGTGCAAAAAATACGCACGGCGCGAAAAATAGACGTGAGTCCGACAAGCTAGACATGAGCAATTTAAGACGTGAAAGCATTTAATATGACGAAAAATCAGGGGTACGATCGCACACCTCAAGTTTCCTTACAAGCGATTTCATCTGCGTTTGCGACACCTAGAGTCAGAATAAGCATCGCTGGGCTGTGTCTGAGCGGAACGTTGTTGCTCTCCTCATTGCGGGTGCGGGCCGAGAATGAAGCAACTGCGGCAATTCCCTTTGGTCAGCCACTCCAATCTACCGTCACGATCCCGGCTCCCCGCCAACTTGAGTATGATTACCAGGCTCCTCCTGAGGCTCTGACTCAGCCCAATTTGCCTAGCTTGGTTAATCCCGCAACTGAACGTTATTTGGTCTATGTCAACAGTGACAGTCCGCTCATGCTGGAACAAGTGAAGCGGGTAGAACCAGGGGCTTTTAGGCAGCAATATGCTGGACAGACGGTGATCCAGTCAGGCTTGTTCTACGATCAAGTCAAGGCGCAACAACGTTTGAGGGATCTGCAACGTCAGGGCATTGGGGCTGATATTGCAACCCTGTCGCTAGGGCAGGAGCGGGTGCCAACGTCCCTGAATGTGGCGCAGAATGTGGCGCAAAATGTGGCGCAGAGACCTCAATTTGCAGAACCCCCGATCGGAGCCGCCAATAGTGCGTATTTTGTCATCGTGCCTGGAAACTTGAACGATTTATCAGCCATTGCCCGCCAGATTCGGCGCTTGGGAGTGCCCGCAGAAGCAATTTTTGCCAGGGAAGTGCCTTTGGGTCCTCATGTGGCGGTTGGGCCCTACCCAGCCCGTGGACTTGCCGATCGCTGGAGTAATTATTTGCGCGATTTTGGCTTGGATGCGCGGGTCTATTACGGTCGGTAATGTTATGGGTGAAGGGTGAAGGGTGAAGGGTAGCCACATTGCCGCACAGACTAGTAGTCCTCCTGTAGGGGCGTTCGCGTAGTGTGTGCTTTGCACTGAGCATTTGGCAAAAGGACATGATTGAGTTTTGAAGGTTTTTGTCCGTAGCTTGCTTCCCGAAGGGTATGCTTCGCCCTTACCAAGTCTCGAACTTGGGGAACTTATTTAATTCCTGATGTGCTATTCCCAATTGGCTCTCTTTCAGGTTCTTTCCTTTGATGTTCTTGTGAGATGATTGTTGTGACGGCATGAGGCTTGCTTTGTGGTGCGGCAAGATAGGTTAGGGCAACTCCAGCGCTTTGTTGTGACTGCTGACCAAATGCAGGCGATCGAATCTCGCGTTTTTGCGGCCGGCCTCCCGATCGCAGCGTTGATGGAGAAGGTGGGATATCGCCTTGCGAGTCGCATTCAAGCGCTTTATCCACCGCCTGCAAAAATTGGTATTTTAGTCGGGCCAGGACACAACGGAGGAGACGCTCTTGTTGTGGCGCGGGAACTGCATATTAAAGGATATGAGGTGGGAATTTACTGCCCCATCCATCAATTCAAATCCCTGACTGGGCAGCATTTGCAGTATGTAACAAGTTTGAACATTCCTCCTATTGAGCATCCAGAAGGGCTACGAGCCTATGATGTGGTGGTGGATGGACTCTTTGGAATGGGGTTGCAGCATCCAGTGGAGGGAGATGCAGCCCAGGCGATCGACTTCCTGAATGCTGGGTCGCAACCTGTGCTTAGCATTGATTTACCCTCTGGGTTACACACCGATACTGGCGGAGTGTTGGGCACTGCTGTGCGGGCTACCCATACTTTCTGCCTGGGCTTGTGGAAACTGGGACTCTTGCAAGACCAAGCGCTAGAGTATGCCGGGAACACAGAGTTAATCGACATTGATTTACCCTTGGCTGATATTGTGGCGGTGTTGGGAGAGCCGAGGGTGCAGCAAATTACCCCAGAAATGGCCCTTGCCCACCTTCCTCTACACCGTTCCCCTGCCACCCATAAGTACAAAATGGGTCATCTGCTCCTGATTTGTGGCTCTCGCCGCTATGCAGGGGGAGCGATTTTAACCGGGCTGGGGGCTAGGGCCAGTGGGGTGGGAATGCTGTCGATCGCTGCCCCAGAGTCGCTGAAGTCAGTGTTAACCGCCCAGTTGCCAGAGGCACTGATTATCGATTGCCCAGAGACGAAGGAAGGGACGATCGCCAAGTTTCCGGCTCCTACATTTTTTGTGCCCTATCCCCCCTCCTTTGATGCGATCGCTTGTGGGCCAGGTCTGACACCCGATGCCGCCCCGGTGATCCAGGCTGTACTCGGCACAGATTGCCCCCTCGTGTTAGATGCCGATGGCTTGAATGTGTTGGCAAGTTTGGGAACAATTCCAACGCTGTCCAAGCGAAAAGCATTAACCGTGTTGACACCCCACGGCGGGGAATTTAAACGCCTATTTCCAGATTTGGCAGAGTCGCTGAATTGTCGTGTCACAGCGGTGAGGACAGCAGCGGAGCGGACAGGCGCGATCGTGTTGCTGAAGGGCGCACGGGTGGCGATCGCTAATTCCCAAGGTAGTGTGTGGATTAATCCCCAAAGTACACCGGCTCTGGCCCGGGGCGGCAGTGGCGATGTGCTAACGGGGTTGATGGGTGGATTGCTGGCCCAGGGAGTGTTGCAACACGTTTCTGTGGAAGCGATCGTGCAAAGTGCGGTATGGTGGCACGCCCAAGCAGGAATCTTAGCTGCTCAGGAACGCACAGAATTGGGGGTAGATGCATTTACCCTCACCCAATACTTGATCCCCGCCCTGCGATCGGTGATTTCTGATAGAACTCGATAGCACCGGAAGGGCGTTCGCGTAGCGTGTGCTTTGCACTTAGCATCCGGGCAATGATCTTCTGGTCGATTCCAGGCTCTGTCTGCCGGATGCTTCGCCCCTACAGGGTTAACATCTTTCTCGGAAATCTTCTTAACAATACTTCGGACAGTTTTTGTGGAGGTGCTGGAAACCCTGTTGTACAACCAATATAGACCCTCACCATTCGGCTGAGCGCTCACGTCGAAGCCTAAATCCCTCTCCCAAGAGGCTTGTCATTACCAACATCTATTAAAAAGCTTAGAGAGTGTCTAACAAATGCTTTGGATCTTGCACTTGCCCCCTTTTCATATATGCCTGAAAGGCTTTAAG
>JARCMD010000234.1 GCA_030248885.1 Leptolyngbyaceae cyanobacterium MP9P1.79
AATGCTCGCAGCGGGGAGCCACAACCAACTAGAGTCGGCAATTGCATCTCGCTGCGAGCACATCCATGCTTAACTAGACTAGCTCAGTGCGTTGATGGCGTAGTCGAGGTAGGAGTTAGCTTCGACAGCAGGGTCGCCGCTCAAACCGTGGTTAGCCTTGATGTATTTCAGGGCTTCGATGTACCAGCTAGGAGCTAGGTCAAAGGTGCGGTTGATTTCGGCGATGCCGCCGATTAGATAGTCATCCATGGGACCTGTACCACCCACCACTAAGCAGTAGGTGACCATGCGGATGTAATAGCCGATGTCACGCACGCACTTGTCCTTACCACGCTGATCAGCGGCGTAGTTGGGGCCTTGCATTTGGGTGGTGTAAGGGAATTTGCTGTACACAGCATTGGCGGCACCAGAGGCCAAGGAAGAAGCCTTTTCACTCAACGCTTTGGCGGCGGTAATACCAGCGCCAGCTTGGCGAAAACGACCAAAGGCAACTTGGATTTCGGTGGAGCTGAGGAAGCGTCCTTGGGAATCGGCGGAGGCGACTGCTTCGGTTAGAGGGGTTTTCATTGTCTTACATGATCTCCAAAATAATCTTGTTTTGCGGATGAAGGTGATAGCGATCTCTGGGGCTACCAGACGCTAATCGAACAGAATGCGAGAGGTAATTGCCTAGGCAATTGCGGAGGCTGCCTTATCAAAGTAGCTGCCAACTTCACTCATCAAGCTGGCACAATCACCTCTGGTCACGCCGTTCGCGTCGCCAGCGATCGCCAAAGCAGCATCCTTCATCTTCTGAACGCCAACTGCCACAGAAGCGCCGGGAGTGCCTAGAGCCAAGTAGGTTTCTTTCAAGCCGTTCAAGCAGCGATCATCCAAGATGCTGGAGTCACCGGCAAAGATTGCATAGGTGACATAGCGCAGAATGATTTCCATGTCGCGCAGGCAAGCAGCCATACGACGGCTGGTGTAAGCGTTGCCACCGGGTGCGATCAGACTGGGCTGTTCGGCAAACAGGGCACGAGCTGCATTCGCTACGATGGCCGAAGAATTGCTGGTAATGCGGTTAACGGTGTCCATGCGCTTGTTGCCGTCTGCAACCATGGCGCTGAGAGCATCCAGTTGAGAAGAGCTGAGATAGTCGCCTCGTGCGTCAGCCTGGGAAACCACTTTTGCAAATGCGTCGAACATAAACTTCAATCTCCTAATGGGTTTAGTCGAATATGGCTCAGGTCGCAACCAGCCTGAGTTAAGCTCAAACATCAATCTGCGTGGGCAGAGTGAGACAGGCTAAATCAGGGAATGGAAACCGACGAAATGTTTCCTGATCTTCCGGCAGGAAGCTTGGGAAAATTTACATTTCTTAAAAAATCAGAAAACTTAACTCATCTAGATGCTTGGGCGGACTGCATCTCTGGGGTTGTACATTTTCCGTCACCTCTGTTTATACTATGACGTTTGATCGTTATTCATTACAAAATATGACGATTGTAACGGCTTGAACTGAGGCTGAGACTCAACAGAGGTGAGCCGATGCCCGAAACGATGGTCAGTTTCACATTTAGAACCCCGACTCTGCCTCAATCTTCTAACTGTAGCCGGGAAGACTGTATTGAATGGCGCGAATTAGCAAATAAACCTGAAAGTAGCAGATAAAGAAATGTTGCGGATCTGAGTCAGGTGCGTTGCGAACCTAAGAGGATGCTTATCGTCAGTAGGCCACTGCTCTTGAATCAGAATTGGGTGTAGAAAAACACAAATTTTACGCCATGTGCAGCTAAGATTTCCCCTCATCCCCTAGTAGAGTGGGCGGTTCGGGAAAGTGGCACATCGCATAATTTTCTACACCCGATCAATACAAAGGCAATGTCCCAGATATGCCTTACTCCTGGGCAGTTAGGGGACGAATGTTCACAATTTTGCCGCCCAAACGAGTAATGCGGCGCATTTCATTATTCATGCGGCTGTAGGGCACCTGAATTAACACAGTGCTGCTATTGCGAACCGGATAGCTCTGGTTTGTCGTTTGCTCGTTCTGCCGTAATCCTTCTACTTCGTAGATAAAAACTTGACCGTCTAAAGCGGACTGTCCTAACATGCTGCTTTCTCCTATTGCGCGAGGGTGATGCTAGCGACCTTGCCGCCCAGCTGATTGATTTGCTGGAGCGTATTGGATAGCTGCTCGTAGGGAACGATGAACTCTTTGTTGCTGCGACGAACTTTGGGATAGCGGGGAAGGCTGATGCCGGCGACCTCAATCCGATAAAGGCGAGAGGTAGAACCCTGGGACGATCTGCCAAAGGTACGACTAGGAGCAGTGCCCAGCTTGGAGGCTTGGTATGCCCAGCCTTTACTGCCACCCGATGGCCCCACGATTGCCGAAGCGCTGTTTCTCGCTAGGTCTGAGGCGAGACGCGAACTAGAACCGGCCAATTGAGCGCGATCGCTATTGGCATATCCTCGGTACAAGCGGAACATGCGGGTGAACCCAACTGTTCTCTGCCCCACACCTGTCGTCACCAAGTCGCGGTAGTAAGGCACAATATTGTCGCCAAAGTTAGCGTCATATTCTTCAGAGTCGATATAGGAATCGATATCTGCTTCAAAGCCTTGATTTTGGTATCGATCGAGATGCTCAACTACTTCAGATTCATCGTAGGTAGCACGTCCTAACAAATGCTTAAAGTTCAATTCAATCACCCGCGTTTGGAAATGCGGATAAAGGAACTTTGTTTTGTACAGTTCCGATTTTGCGATCGCCCGGATAAATTCCCGCACCGTCAGTTGAGCGTTCATCAGCAGCGATTCCAAACCAGTCAAGCGTTCCGACTGCATCAAATAATCATTGCCCAATACCTGCCGATAGACGGCCCGAATTACAATCTTGGCTTCTTCTGTGGTCCAGTTTGCCCGCAGTTCAACTGGGCGGGCTTCACTCAAAGCAGTCGTTCCTAAACGAGAGGCTGCGGTTGTAATTGGCACGAATAAATCTCCTTTGTACAATCGATAATTTAGGAGGGTGAGCATTGCCCACCCTCGCTGCGAACGCTTTGGATCAGCCGATTGATCAGGCTTAATCGTTTAGGCAGGAGAAATATTAACGACTCGGCTGCCGCGTTGATTCAGCCGTTGGAGCGTGGGTGAGAGCTGATCGTAGGTCACGAGATACTCCCCCATGCTGCGTCGAATTTGGGGTGTCCGCCCCTGACCCGATTGCATGACACGGACTCGATACAGCTGTCCGCGATCGCCTCCTGCGGCACCCATCAAGCCCCGACCAAACGACGACGTTTGAATCGGTGTAGCTAGGTTACGGGCTAGATCTTGGGTTAACCAAGCAGACTTGTTTTTC
>JARCMD010000235.1 GCA_030248885.1 Leptolyngbyaceae cyanobacterium MP9P1.79
CCGCCATAGGTGCGCCGATAGCCTTCTTTCAGCTTGCTCACAAAGTCGGAAATTAGAAGTTCAGTAGCGTTAAACATTCTGATCACTCGCTAATAGTTGGAGGCAGTGCACCAAACTTGATGTGTATGGACTTAGCTACACTCACCGGGTTCCTTGAGGCTGACGCGGACAGAAAATTTAAGAACTGCAAACAGCAGACATGTTGTCTCAAGATACCCAGCTTCCACCTCCCAAATCCATCTAATTGATACGGTAGCGTACCTTAGAATAATATATGTGTGAGCTAAAACAATCTCATTAAATCGTTTGATCACATCTGTATAGATGTATTGCTGTCTCTCCTACAATGGTATTGTAAGAGACGCGCATGTGCGATCGCGGGTGTAGTTCAGTGGTAGAACGTCAGCTTCCCAAGCTGAATGTCGTGGGTTCGAGTCCCATCACCCGCTTAAAATGTTGTGCGATTTCTCCAGCGTCGGATGCCAAGTGGTTAATTTTATGCGGTACTTGCCCCAGAACCGGGCAGTGACAAAAGGTTTAAAAGATGGTGTGTTCCTGCGGTTTCTATTCTATTCTCTTCCCTCGTCTTTGGCATTAGTCAGAGGATGCGCCCTCACTCACGCGTTTTTCATCCCCTCCTTACTTCGTTGAAGAAGGAGATTTCCCGTCTATCCCGTTAAACAGGCGATCGCCAAGATGCGGTTCATCAAACTCGCTTGAGGAGAAAGTAAAGCCTGCGCGATTAGTTCAAAAGCGAGAAATTCGATTGCGGTATTGGTGGCGATTTGGTGAGATTACACCTGCTTTGTTTAGCGCGATCGCCCAATGCGAGCGAGTGTTATTCGTTGCCCGTCACTTTCCCCAATGGTCAGTAGCCTTCATGCTACCAGGAATGGTTTTTCTGAGGCATTGGTTGTTTGTACTCTCGATAACTTTACCCTGGAAGCACAGGCAAAGCATACTACGAGTTCCGCGCCGACCTCATGATGCGCCACAACGAAGACCTCACCACCACCTAAAACCGCTTCCACGACCCCGACGGGCTTGACCCCGACAACCTGAAACTGCGCCAACTCCATGCCGAGTGCGATCGCGCTGTCCTCAATGCCTACGGTTGGACAGATATCGCGATCGACTGTGAATTCCGGCTCGACTACGAAGACGAAGACGATTCTCCCCTCGCCCTTGATGGGAGAGGGGCTGGGGGTGAGGGTCGCAAACGCAAAAAGCCCTGGCGCTACCGCTGGCCTGAAGACGTTCATGATGAAGTCCTCGCTCGACTACTAAAGCTGAATCAGGATCGGGCACAGGCAGAAACATTGGGTGCTAAGCAGCGTAGATCCTCTGTTAACAATGGGAAGGCTAACAAAAGGCGGACATTCGCCGCAGAAACACCCACGATTCCTGGTCTCTAATAGCGTTTAGTCCGAGATTGCCCATTAACTTTTACTCATGCTGTTAACCAATCAGTCTCCTTGGCTAGTCTCACTTAAACGTCATGCAGTAGGAATACTTAGCGTCTTGCTACTGGTAAGTTGGGCATCATTGCTAACCGTGCCAACCATACAGCTTCAACATTCTTGTAAGCCTCTCCTCGAATGGACAGATATTTCAGCTACAAAATGCCCATCAGATCCTTCTGATAATACTTCAAAGCCTGACAAACACAAACCGGGAGAAGGTCTCAAGACACCGCCTTCAGAACCACCTGGAGGAAACATTAGTGACAAAAGAGATTGGGTAGGCATTGCTGCTGGTTCGGCAGCGATCGTTGGTTTAGCCGTGATCGGAGCGCCCGTTGCAGTTGTGGCAGGAGTGGGAGTTGCGGTATGGTTCGCGACAAGAACTCTCCTTTCATGAGGGAATTAGAGATTAGAAAGAAAACTTCCACTTGAATATTTTGGAGCATGGTGATGAACAATCCATCCAGCAATACTCAAGAACCCGGCATAAAGAATTCAGAGGATACCCGGTTAAGTCTTTCTGCTTTTGTGAATCGGATACTGAAAGCAGGACTTGCCCTGCTAGTTTTCGGAGCTGTCTTCATCGTACTGCTCAAATTTAATGTTGTTACAGACCAGGTAATCCCTTCATTCTCCGATCCGATTCCCTTCGCAGGCGGGGCAATTGTACTCGTTGCGCTGACTCTGCTAGGGATTTCTCTAGTACCTGCTGCCGTCGCTGGAGTAGCTGTTTGGTGGTTGGTTCAGGATTTCTTTTTCTAAGTAAACAAGTCTAGGGCAACCCATTATGAATCTCATCGAGATCAAAGACCTCACCAAAGGATTTCAAGAAGGTCTGTTTCACAAGCGGGTAGTCTTACAGAATATCGATTTGACAGTGCGCCAGGGTGACTTTGTTGTCCTGGGTGGTGCCAACGGTGCAGGAAAAAGCACTCTAATCAAAATTATCCTTGGCCTACAAGATCCCGACAGCGGCAGTGTTCAACTCTTTGGTGCATCGCCTCACTCTCCACAATCCAAGTTGCAGATTGGTACCGTCTTTCAAGAAGTCACGCCACCCAATAGCTTGAAGGTCAAAGAGCTTATTGACCTTATCAGAAGCTACTACCCCAATCCTCTTTCTACCAAGGAAGTTCTTGAAACTGTTGGACTGACCGATAAGCAAAATGCTTTTCCAACCGATTTGGCTGGTGGACAGAAACAGCGGCTTTACTTCGCGATCGCGCTTGTTGGCAATCCAAATCTACTGATTCTTGACGAGCCAACTAAAAACCTGGATGCAGACGGTCAAAAGGTATTTTGGAGCCAAGTTGAACGTTGCAAAAATGATGGTGTGACGATCTTAATGGTCACAAATATCCAATCTGAGCAAGAAAAGCTACAGAGCCTTGCAACCCATATCATCACCCTTGCAGGTGGAAAATTAATCTTCGATAAACAGCCCGCTCAAGCAGCACTAACGGAGAACCAACCATCTACCCCATTTTCTTATCAATCAGCAAACCTCCTCCAGGTTCTGATAAATCAGGTTTGGGCAGAAATCCTACAGCTGGTCAGAACTCCTTCTTACCTTGCAGGTGTCTTTCTATTTTCAGGCTTAGCCGCGATATTGCCGTTCGGAAAAGATATGGGACAGCTCCAGCAGGGGCTTATCTTCTTCAGTGCGATTAGCCTCCTAATCTTTTCTGTTGAACGGTTAGGCAAGCGTATTGCCATTGAACGCGTTGAGGGGTGGTTAAAGCTTCTGAGGGTGACACCACTACCGCCAAGCATCTATCTTGCTGCCAAACTCGTCATGACGATGCTTGTACTAATCACAAGCCTTTCTATCATTTTTGCCATTGGTATTTTCAAGTTTGATTTGCAGCAGCCACTGACCCAATGGCTTAGACTTATTACCGGCTTGCTACTAGGAATCATTCCCTTCACGGTTATTGGCATCACTTTAGGTTATGTGATACCCCCAAAAGCCCTTGACTCGATCGCTGGCATTTTAATTCCGTTTGGGATTTTCTCTTGTGGACTAGTCCCCATTCAAAATCCAGACTACGTCAAGGATCTCATTGTCCTATCGCCATTCTTCCACTACAGAGAGATTATTCAGTATGCTGCGGGAATGCCTTATGACAATCACTTTTTGCTGCATGTGCTCTGGCTTATTTTCTATGCCGTTGTTGCGGGACTGATTGCAAAATTTGCCTATCAGCGAGATAACGTCGCTCAATGAAATAAAGCTCTCAACATTGCACAGAAGTAGAACAGTGTTGAGAGCACTCAAGTTATGCCTGCTAAATGTAAAAACGATTCAGATTCGTCCGGTTTAGCTGTTCTTTTCCCGTTGGACTAAAAAATAGTTCAATCCTAGCCAACTATTTCCTTCTAAGCACCTCTTATGCCAACTAAAATCCACGGTGCTGAGTATCCCATTGAGAAGATATTTTACGGTGACTTTGTCTTCTCTGTACCTATGTATCAACGACCTTACGCTTGGGAAGTTGAGCAAGCCGAAACTTTACTAGGTGACCTACTCAGTTTCTTGGGGGACGGTATCGAGCCTGTTGATGAAGTCAATTCTTATTTTTTGGAAACATTGTTTTAACGTACAGTGTTTCGCCTTTTCTGTCTGGCAAAAGATAGCGATAGATAGCGATCGCACGTCCGAGGGTGAAGTGATTCCCGGCATTGGTGGCATGATCTACGAGCGCTTGGGTTTCAACGGGCAAACTAGCAAAAATGAGTATATACCTAAGATTGTGAAAGATCGTCGGGCTGGATTTCGCTCTTCCATAGCGGGTTATACTCTCAGAGAATCTTAGTCAGTATTCGCATTCCCCCACCAGAGTTAACGTTCGGTAGCTACCTTGACCATTGTTCTAGCCGGATCTATCCCAACTGAGAATGATTCATCACAAACGAGTGCAGCATCAGAAGAGAACCAATCGTTAGCACTCACAATCGAAACAGAGGGGCGATTCTCTTTCAAAGACAGACCGTGAGCGCGCAAATCAAACCCGGAAAGATTAAATTGAGACTAAGAAGCACCGTAGAATAGAACACAGGACAGTCGGCAGTGGCACTGGAATGCAATGTAGGGCTTCCATCTGCCGATTCATAAGTGGCCATGTCGCTGATTCCAGTCCATATAGCTTGATCAAGCTATTTAGTTAGGTTTAGTCAATGATGAGGCATACCCAAGC
>JARCMD010000236.1 GCA_030248885.1 Leptolyngbyaceae cyanobacterium MP9P1.79
ACAGAAATGAAGTCTAAAGTGCAAGCCGATCCACACAATCCATTTGACCTTGAGAGTTAACTATCATGAATTTACAATTTACTGCTGTTACAACTTCTTCAACCTTGGCGATGGGACAAGTTCAAAATGTTGCCCCTATTCAATCCTCCTTGCCTACCTCCGCAAGTGTTGGATTGTCTTTTGTGCTACTGATTGCTTTTATTGGCGCTGTCAATGCAATTCCCAAATCAGTTCGTAGAAAGCCACGCCAATTGGCAGAGGTACACCAGACAGGTGGACTGCTCACTCACTTTTAGTTGAGACTTAATGCTTTTCTGGAGCATGTGTAATTTTGGACTGCGCGCATTGCTCAGCATAGCTTGTGATATGTCAATGACCATTGACAAAAACTTGGCTGAGAAACTGAGATGTAAAAAAATTGCGGTAGAGGGCTGTGACTTTGAAGAAGTCACCCTCTACCGCAATTTTTTATCGTTGATTTTTGACTGTATAGTACAGATTAACTGATAGTCTAATCTCCAATGGGGGAAACCTCAGCAGGTTTTATATCATCTTCTGATCCGAGGTCATCCATCGTATAAACATCAGGCCAGATGGATGCGCCATGTTCATAGAAGTCAATTCCAATCTCGTCAGCTTTAGCCGCAACCCGTAAGCGACCCACTGCATTTAAGACCGAGAACATGACAAAGGTGAAGACAGCAGTGAAAGCGACGATCGCTAGAATTCCGATCGTTTGCCAGAGAAGAATGTCCACTCCACCCCCCCTGAGTAACCCTGCTTTACCACCGGGGATTAGACCTGGCTCACCTAAGAAGCCAATTGCTAGGGTGCCCATCATCCCACAGGAGCCATGTACTGCAAAGGCACCCACAGGGTCATCAATCTTGACTGCTTCAATCACATCTACGACTACTACGACCAAGATGCCAGCGGTAATCCCAATAACAATAGATGCCCAAGGCGCGACAAAGGCACAACCAGCCGTTACGCCGACAAGACCTGCGAGTGAGCCATTCAAGCAGTAAACCAAGTCCCATTTTTTAGAGCGGAAATATTGGAAAATCAAGGTGGTCATCGCGGCTGCACCCGCTGCCAGCGTTGTGTTGAGACACACCAGTCCAATGAGTCCGGTGTTACCTACACCTAAGGTAGATCCAGGATTAAATCCGTACCAACCAAACCAAAGAATCATCGTACCGAGAGTCGCCAATCCCAAGTTATGGGCGGGGGGCAATGTGCCCCAGGGTGGGCGATTGGGACGAGGACCAAGAATGTAAGCACCAACCAGAGCCGTTACGCCACCGACAGTATGAACCACAGCACTGCCAGCGAAATCGAGGAAGCCCCTAGCTGCCAACCAACCACTAGGATTCCAAGCCCAGTGAACAATGATGGGATAGCTGATAGCGCCCATGATAGCGCTGTAAATTAGGTCTCCGACGAAATCAGTGCGTCCTGCCATGGAACCTGTGGTAATCGTGCTAGCAGTAGCAGCAAAGGCGAATTGAAAGAAGAATAACGTTAGCGTGTTGATGTTTGGTGCATAGGTTGGTGCGCCATCAACAACAACAGCGCCCATGGCGTAAGTGATTGCGCCATTGGTCATGGTCATGGCATCGTTCAGGAAAAAGTTATTTGTGCCAATGAACCCACCTGAACTTGTGCCAAAAGCAATCCCAAATCCAACTGCCCAAAAGACGATCGCCGTGAGTCCAGCATCAATAAAGTTCTCTAGCAGAGCGTTTACAGCTCCTCGTTGGCGTACCAATCCAGTTTCCAGGATGGCAAAACCAGTCTGCATGAAAAATACCAAAAAGCCTGTCAGTAACACCCAGACTGTATCCAATCCCACTATTAAAGTGGTTGCTTTTGCATCTACCGATTCAACAGTGGGTGCGGGGGGTGGGGTAGCTTGGGCCAGCAAGTGGCTAGCTGTTGCAGAGACAGGGTGGATAGCAGAGGGGTCAGCCGCATGTGCGATCGTTGCCCCAAAAATTGCTAGAACCATTGACCCAATCGCCAGTGCCAGCAATCGCTGCCATAGCCGATTACGTTTGTTCATCTTTTACTTCTCCTAATGAAAACCGTGATTTAACCGTGGGCCGGACTAGTAGCATAAACCTTCTGTGACTTATGCTTGCCAAGTTGATAATTCTGAATCGTTTATTTCAGAAAATTAAGACTGTGTCCTAAAGTGCCCTTGAAACATGATCGATGGGTGAGATGAGGTGCTTTCACTGGGTTAATCCTCTTGGAACATAAGAGCAGGTCAAGGCTCGAAGTTCCAAATAAGTAACCGAGTGAGAGATAGAACAAGCTATCTGGCAAGACCCCTGTCACGCTAAACGCTCTCTATTTAAGTTAATGACCTATGTTCTAGAAGTCATAATCCCTGATCGCTAGAACTCTGTACTTGAGATATCTAGCCTTGAGGTATCACTGCGGTTATAGGTTGAAATACATCCGCAGGTATACATTACATGAATAATGATTTCACCAATTATGGGTGGTTGTATTCTGTATCGGGAAATACATCTCAACAGAAAAATATAATGCATAATTCTAGTCTGATAAATGTTCGACCTAGACATTTAGCGATCGAAGCCTTTTTGCCAACGCAGATTTCGTCTCCAAGTATAGAAACTGCGGTTCTGTCCCAAATTCATATCTCGCCCCAAAATCTCGCCCCAAAATCTTGTAAGAACTCCGGTTCCTGAATCAAGAGTTGAAGGCTCTTGGGTCCAGGAGTTGAGCAATTTTTAGGCTAGGGTCGATCGCGCGGGGTCTAGAGAAACCGGGGTTCTGCCCAATATCCACACCTCACCCAAAGATCTCGCAAGAACCCCGGTTTCTGGTTCGGGTTTCTGCGCTAGGCACAAGCGATTTGTCAACATTATCCTTTGACAGTATGTCCACTTATTTCTTCTTTGGATTCCTAAAACTCAGCGCTAAGGGGAGAGCGGGGGAATGGGATCACATCGCGAATGTTTCCCATGCCTGTCATAAACTGCACCAAGCGCTCAAACCCTAGCCCAAAGCCAGCGTGGGGCACAGTGCCATAGCGACGCAAGTCTAGATACCACCAGTAGACTGCTGGGTCTAGTCCTTGTTGTTGAATTCTACGCTCTAACACGTCTAAGCGCTCTTCCCGTTGAGAACCGCCGATAATCTCACCAATTTTAGGCGCTAAAACATCCATGGCTCGCACAGTTTTTTCATCGTCGTCCACCCGCATGTAGAAGGCTTTGATTTGGGTGGGATAGTGGGTGACGATCGTGGGTCTTTTGAATAATTCCTCAGCCAGATAGCGTTCGTGTTCTGATTGCAGATCTAGTCCCCACGAGACTGGATACTCGAAGGTGCGATCGGCTTTTTCCAGGAGATCGATCGCCTCTGTGTACGTAATGCGCTGAAACTCGTTATCGATAATATTTTGAGCCGTAGATAGCACCGAATCATCAATCCGGGCATTGAAAAATTCCATATCCTCAGCACAGTGGGTCAGCACGTAACTGAAAACGTACTTCAAAAATGCCTCTGCCAAATCCATATCGCCCTCTAGGTCACAGAAAGCCATTTCAGGTTCCACCATCCAAAATTCTGCTAAGTGACGCGATGTATTGGAGTTTTCTGCCCGAAATGTGGGCCCGAAGGTATAAACATTGGTGAACGCCATGGCCATAATCTCTGCTTCCAATTGACCACTCACGGTCAAGAAGGCCGGCCGTCCAAAGAAATCCTGGCTGTAATCCACGGCTTGCGACTCTGTGAGCGGCACCCGTTTCAAATCTAGGCTGGTCACCGCAAACATCTCTCCGGCTCCCTCACAATCGCTGGCAGTGATGATGGGAGCATGAACCCAGAGGAAGCCGCGCTCTTGAAAAAACTGGTGGATGGCGGTGGCGCAGGCGTTGCGGACTCGGAATACTGCGCCGAAGGTGTTGGTGCGGGCCCGTAGATGTCCCTGCGACCGCAGAAATTCAAAGGAGTGGCGTTTTTTTTGCAAGGGATAGGTTTCTGAGTCTGCTTCCCCAAAAATCGTCACTGCCTCAGCCTTGAGTTCAATTCGCTGTCCTTTGCCTTGGGATGCCACCAATTGCCCCGACACTTCCACTGAAGCCCCCGTACTCAATCGCCTCAAGGTTTCGCTGTAGTTGGGCAACTCCTGATGCAACACGACTTGCAGTCCCGCCATTGAGGAACCATCATTCACTTCCACGAAGGCGAACCCCTTCGACTCCCGTTTGGTGCGAACCCAGCCTTGGATTTGCACTGCCTCGTCTGGTTGTCCTTGCCGCAATATCTCGCTTACCCGTCTCACTGTCATGCCACTTTCCTCGTTAGTCCTTACATTTTAAGTAACTTCAAACGGACTTTTGTTTGAGATAGAGGCGAACCAAAGGAGACTCAGAAATCGTGGTAGCTTGCCAGCCTTGCTGCTTGTAGAGTGGCTGCTGGGGATTATTGGTGTCGATTGTGGCAATTACGGCACAAAGCGCTGAATCTGCAAATTCTGAGGCTATTTCTGTATATTCGTTGCCACCTCTAACGTGTTTCAAACGAAACGGTTTTGCACTCTTTTGATGAAGTAGTGTCCAAAGCGGGTACTCCCAATCATTCATGTCCAAAGCTAGTCCGATCGAGCCACACCCATGATTGACGATCGCATCTGTGGCGGCTTCATAGGGAACTTTGAGGTCTTTACGAACACCACTGAAATAAATAGCTTGGCGGTCGAGGGTCAGGATAGATTGGGACTGCTCTGGATGGGAAATGGGTAAGGCAAGCAGGGGATGACGCATGGGAGTAAGGGCGTAGAGAACTGCCGAAATTGCCAATAAAGATAATAAAATCGATCGCAGTTTCGGCTTAACAGAGCTGTTTAGGTAATCTGCAATGACGGGGGTATTGAGGACAAAAACAGGCAGTAGTAGACGATTGCCCCAAGGTTGCCAATTTAATAGCAAATTGAAGAGTAGAAATCCACTTAAATTACTACTCAATAGCCATAACAAGTTGTCTTTGGTGGTGTTGCGATCGATTCTTTGCGATCGATTTTCTGCTTTCCACAATCGCCAATAAGAGTAGCACGTTACTATTAGTACAACTGCTGCCAGAACTCCTAAAATTAAGTGTATGGGGCTACCTACATGGTCTTCATTAGGAGCCATAGAAGTGCGAAACTTATCAATATTTACGCCCCCTGTTTGTTGGTAAATATTATTAACAGAATAGACTTGTTTTTCAAGTTGATGCACTAACCGTAAAAAACCAGGAATTGGTAAATTAAGAGCTAAATTTTTTAAGATATTAAAAATCAAACTTAGTAGCGTGATGTTTGTATTTCTGGTGCCGCCATCTATGCCTAGGAAAGAGCTAAAGGTTTCATAGTTACGCCAATAGCTCGGAATCGATAGTATTAAGCTGCTTGCTACGAGTCCTAAAACGGTAAAAATACTTTGTAGAAAGCTGGAGATAAAATACCCATTGGAAGTCAGTTGTTTAGCTCTGAAAATTCGTAAAGCTAGAATGATGACTAAGGGAAACCCAAAAATAATTGCTGTGGGTTTCGTAAGAATACTTAATCCTAAAGAGGCGGAGAGCCAGAAATAATCCAGTCCAGAGTAGCTTTCAGTGCTGAAGATGAAATAGGCAAAGCAAACCAACCAAAATGTTGTGATTAAGTCGGTTTGGGTGGTTGTAGATTGCATGATTGCCATCGGAAGACTGGCACAAACTAAGGTGCTAATGCGTGCAGCTTTCTCAGTGGATAACTGTCGAGTTAACAATGAAATCCCAGTGATACTGCCCACAAATGCCAGCCATTGCACAGTGTTGGCGAACCGATCGCCTCCTGACAAAAGTTGGAGTTGGGCGATCGTATACCCAGCAAATGGGGGAAAGGAAATCTGGCGTAGATTGTTGGTAGTGTAGTGAGCAACAGTGCCATTTTGAAGCCAATGCATGACTCTAGGCATGTGATATGTCATGGAGTCCCAATTGTTAGGAGGAGCAATCAGAGCCGTTGCTAAGCAAAGGAGCAAAATGAGCATAACGCAGACGATCGTCGCTTTTTGAGAACTTTCTTGGGGCAAAGCTCTCCTGGCTTTAGCAATTAATTTAGTTGGTAATAAGGCTGAAAAACTATCTTTTGTAACCCTATGCCTCTGTTGAAGCGCAAAAACCAAAAAGACGATGTTAAGGATTAAAATCGAAGTCCAGAATACTGCAACAGAACTGAAATTCAAGGAGCGAGTTAAACTCAATCCTTCGGTTAATCCAGCAATCAAAACTCCATAAAGAATACATGTTTGAATGAATGCGGCTCTCATTCCTGAGTGATGCGGCGATCGAATTGAGCACAGGATAATCCAGGTTATTAAGCTAGAGCCTGCAAGCAGTAGAACTGGCATTACCTACCTCCTAAATTACAACATTCCCTACATTGTCAACGTTCGTTTTTAATTAAGAAAACATTTGATAAATCATTTCTGCTAGGTAATGATTAGCGAAATACGTTGTATTTTAGAATGCAATAAATTGCTTGAACGCCATCTTTCCAGCCAATTTTCTTACCTTCTTTATAGGTGCGACCGTAGTAAGAAATGCCAACTTCATAGATACGACATCCTTTTTTGGCAACCTTTGCCGTGACTTCGGGTTCAAAGCCAAACCGATTTTCTTCGAGTTTAATTGATTGAATGATTTCCCGACGAAAGGCTTTGTAGCACACCTCCATATCAGTGAGGTTGATATTCGTAAAAATGTTGGAAAGCATAGTGAGGAATTGGTTGCCAACCATGTGCCAGTAATAGACGACTCTGTGAGCTTGCCCTCCTGCAAACCGGGAACCAAAAACCACATCAGCCTTGTTGTCTAAAATAGGTTTGATCATGACTGGATATTCTTGGGGATCGTATTCCAAGTCGGCATCTTGCACAATGACAATATCCCCTGTGGCAGCAGCAATCCCAGTTCGTAGCGCGGCTCCTTTGCCTCGGTTGCGATCGTGGTAGATGACGCGATCAACTAAGGACTCAATGTGGGTCAGAATCTCCCTAGTGCCATCTGTGGAGTAATCGTCAACAATAATGATTTCCAGATCTTGTACAGGAGAGGCTTTGACGGCTGCAACTACGGTACCGATCGTACCTAATTCATTGAAACAGGGAATGACGACGCTAAGTTTCATGGGTTCAAGCGCTACAGATTCAGGGACAGGTTGTTAAATTTAGGGTGCCCTGAACTCTGGTAGTTAATAACCTTGGCATAAGATTTTTTAGGCTATCAATTAGCCAAGCATAAAATTTAACTGGTTCAAGTAAAAAAGCTGCACGTTAGTACAGCTTTTTTATTAAGTGTTCAGTTTTTGTAGCAGTTTAGGAGTCTCATTGACTCAGATTTAGCTAAGCCCGTAGTGTTTCTCGATAATTCGTTGCACAATTTGCACACCTGTAGCGGCTTGCCAACCGAATAGCCCTAACATACTAATATTGATGGCAATGTGAGTGAAACGGGCCCAGTCTTGCCCTTTTTGCATGTAGGGAGAGAGGGAAGCAGAGAGAGCAATCAACCCAGTCATGCTCAACCCAGCCAGGAGATGGGGGCCGAAAAATAGCTTGCCATTGTTGAGATAGGTAATTCCCATGCCCATGAGTGAAGACACGACCATTAAACCCAACAAGATAGATCCAATCTGGTAATGCTTTAGATTGAATTTTCCCTTAATGAGTTCTTTTTTGGTATCGCCTTCAGTTATACGAGTACGAATGATTTGAAATCCTGTGTAGAGGGCATAGAGTGACAGCGCTAACAGTCCCCACATCACGACAGGATGAATAAACTGACTCCAAAACTTAACGTCGTCTGAAATTTCCAGTGGCATAGTGTTCCCGTACTCTAGTGTTCTCGTACTCTCTGAGGCTCAGTAGGGTACCTCATAAAAGGTATCATAACGAGCTATCAGATAATACTGGGCATTCAGAATTCAGTTAGTTACAGATTTTCCTTTTGCTTGTTGAATCCAGGTCTGGACTGCTAGAGCCGCTAAACCAAGGGTAGTAATGCTAAAAATAGCGGTGCCTAAGACACTCATGCCAACGACCAGAGTCCGCACGGCAACCATGATATTGGCGACAGCGACGCTGTGGGTGTGAATTGGCTTATGGGCAAAGGTTTGGGCGATCGAAACCGTGGCGAAATAAAGCGCTGTCGCAAATCCACCTGCCATGAAGGAACCCAATAGGCAGCGCCAAGGACCAGGTGAAGATCTAGGCGTAGCAGTTTGAACATCAGCCGAGGAATTGAGGGGATTTGAGTTAGTCATGGCGAATCACTCGAATGCTGGTGTTAGTAAATGGGGCAATCCAACTGTCTAAGTCAGGGTCAGGAAGCGCGACTTTTAGAGCCGCCTGTACCTGCTGGGCTTGGATGAGAGATTGAGTCAGGGCAAAGACTGTGGGGCCAGACCCGGACATCATTGCGCCTAGTGTTGGCTGTCGGTACAACTCATCTCGAAGATGTTGTACCAAGGGATGGGCGGGCAGAACTACTTTCTCCAAGTCGTTGTAGAGTAGCTGACCCAGTTGTAGCGTATCTGATGCTGCATTGTTTTGGGCAAATTTGGCAAGGGCAGAAACGATCGGCCCACTCTGGGCACTAGTGTGGGGTTGTCGGTGAGCAGATTCAGGAGTGGGGTAGGTATGACCGAACTGCTGTCGGTAGGTTTTGTAAGCCCAAGCAGTGGAGACGGCTAGGTGTCTATATTTTGCTAGTACAACATAAAGTTGACTAACGTCTGGAAGGGGTGATACCTGTTCGCCCCGACCCGTTGCCAACATGGTGCCACCCGTAATACAAAACGGTACGTCTGACCCCAATTTTGCTCCGAGAGCTTGTAAGTCTGTCTGAGTCAATCCTAATTTCCATAGGAGATTCAACCCGACCAACACGGCAGCGGCATTGGTAGACCCTCCTGCAAGTCCAGCGGCAACAGGAATGTGTTTTTGAATCGTAATTTCCACACCGCCGTACTGGGCGATCGATGGAAACTCCTCCACAATCAGGGCTGCGGCCCGATAAGCCAAGTTTCGGTCATCAGTTGGCACGTCTGGATGGGAGCAATGGACGCGAATGGTATCGGTGCTGAGCGATCGGATTTCAATCTCGTCTGCCAACCCAATACTCTGCATCACCATCGCCAACTCGTGGTAACCATCAGGGCGGTTCCCTAGAATCTCTAGGTGCAAATTAATTTTGGCTGAAGCAGCGAGGGAACAAACACGCATGGATCAAAGCGGAAGGTGGAGTGGTAGCTGACGGGGAATGAGGCAAATCTTGCACCCGTTGGATAGCTTTTTATAGGAGCTTTATGGGAGCGTGAATTTAATAAGCTGGAGTTTAGGGCAATAATTCCAGTTGATTTGTAAAGTAATCGCTGAGGACTACCCACTGAGAAATGCTTAAGTCTTCGGCGCGAACTTGGGGATTGATTTCTAATTGTTCTAGCAAGTGAGTGAGTTGATCCCGATCGCCCAAACTCCTTAAATTATTGTGTAGCATCTTGCGCTTGGTCGCGAACCCCATTTTCACCAAACTGTCGAGGTGCTTGGGATCACGAGCGGCGGGGTGGGTGGGGCGAGGGCGCAGGCGGACGATCGCTGAGTCAACTTTGGGGGGCGGTTGAAAGGCACTGGCTGGCACAATGCCAATAAGTTCGCTTTCTGCTAGATACTGAACGCGGACTGATAGCGCTCCATAGGCTCTGGAACCAGGCTTAGCACATAGGCGCTCTGCCACCTCTTTTTGCACGAGTAGCACCATGAGGTCATAGGTCGGGATCACGGGATGAGCGATCGTTCCCAACAGTTTTTCGATAATCGGCCCGGTGATGTTATAGGGAATATTTGCTACGACTTTATTAATGGCTTGAAAATTAGGAAAAGGAACTAAAAGTTCAGGCAAATTCAGCGTCAAAAAGTCGCCTTGTAGCAGTAAGAAATTATCGTATTTGCCTAGTTTTTTTGCCAATAATTCACACAGGTCGCGATCGATTTCCACGGCTACAACTGCTGGCGCTAGGGGTAACAATTGCTGCGTTAATAGGCCTGTTCCTGGGCCAATTTCTAGGACTCGATCGCCTACTCCCTCACTTTTTTTCGACAACTCAGCCGCACGAATAATCTGCTGCAAGGCTTTGTCGCTTCGCAGCCAGTGTTGAGCAAATTTTTTCCGGGGTTGGGGAGTCATAAATTTAAGTCGGGTAACATACAACGTTAAACCCAATTTAGAAAAAGCCAGTGGAGTTTAATCCAAGACTTACCCATGAACCTGATTCTTCTCCCTAAATTTCAGGAAGTTATTATAGTTTTCACCATTAATTCTCACGTTTCTGAACTCACCCAAGTCTTCCTCATCCTTGAGAGTGGGATTCAATATGGGTTTAGCTAGTTGAACCAACCTTCATGGGTTTGTTTGACAGATGTATTTTGGTAGATTACACTATAAATATTAAAAATACTCTCTATGCAAATCCACCTGTGAACGATTCAGAACTGACGTTGCAACCCGAAGACTACAGCCTCTTAACTGACCTATACCAGTTGACGATGGCAGCTTGCTATTGCGGCGAAGGGTTAGACCAGCGATCGGCCAGCTTTGAACTTTCAGTGCGGCGGTTGCCAGAGGGGTTCGGTTATCTCATCGCTATGGGGTTGGCGCAAGCCCTGGAATATTTGGAGCAATTTCGGTTTACCTCAGCCCACCTTGCCCAACTGCAAGCCACGGGACTCTTTACCCACGCCCCGGAGCGATTTTGGTCGCTCCTCGCCGAGGCACACTTCAGCGGCGATGTGTGGGCCGTGCCCGAAGGCACCGCTGTCTTTGCCCAGGAGCCATTGCTGCGAGTAGAAGCTCCCCTCTGGCAGGCGCAAATCGTCGAAACCTATCTATTAAATGTGTTGAACTATCAAACGCTGATCGCCACGCGGGCCGCTCGGTTGCGAGACATTGCTGGGACAGAGGCAACCCTGCTGGAATTCGGCACCCGTCGGGCTTTCAGTCCCCAGGCTTCGCTTTGGGCAGCACGGGCGGCCCTGGCAGCAGGACTGGATGCCACATCCAACGTGCTAGCCGCCCTGAAATTGGGTCGCCATCCCAGCGGCACCATGGCCCATGCCTTAGTCATGGCCTTGGGAGCAATGGAAGGCAGTGAAGCCGAGGCTTTTACCGCGTTTCACCGCTATTTTCCAGGGGCACCCTTGCTGATTGACACCTACGATCCGATCGCTGCTGCGGAGGGTTTAGCCGAGCAAGTGAAATTGGGCAAGATGCAGCTAGAGGGAATCCGACTCGATTCTGGGGATCTGGTTACTCTGTCGCAGAAAGTCCGATCGCTCCTTCCAGGGGTGGCGATCTTTGCCAGCGGTGATTTGGATGAATGGAAAATTGCCGACTTGCAAGCGGCAGGTGCCTGCATTGATGGCTACGGCTTGGGGACAAAATTGGTGACGGGTGCCCCGGTGAACGGAGTCTATAAATTGGTGGAAATTGACGGCATTCCTGTCATGAAAGAATCCGATGGGAAGCAAACCTACCCTGGACGGAAGCAGATTTTTCGTCAACTTGAGCAAGGAATTGTGCGGGGCGATCGACTAGGTTTGCTCACGGAGTCACTACAAAGCGTAGAAAGTCCATGCGAAGAAAAACCATTGATGCAATTAATGGTTAAACAAGGACAACGATTACAAGCCCCGGAAAGCTTGGACACGATCGCCCAGCGCACCGCCCAATCTGTAGCCAGCCTTCCCCCCACGACCCGCCAGTTAAACCAGCCCCTTTCTCCCCCCGTCAGCTTCTCTGCCGCTCTCCTCGACCTCACTCAAAAAACCCGTCGTAATCCCGCGCGATCGGAAAAATGACTAGTGGTTTATTAGGTTTCAATTTGTGAGTTTGGGATTGGTAAGGGGTTGTGATTTTGAGGTTTTCAACCCACAAAATCATTCTTGACAGACCACTAGTGCAGGCTGGCAGAAGTAAGTAGGTAGCACTCAAAACTCAAAACTCAAAACTCAAAACCATCCACCTAACGGGTCATAAACTTCCGCCAAACTGCACTAGATGCATTTCGAGAATCATCATAAATCTAAGTAACGCCCAATTTTTCAACCCCTACCCCCCTCCAAAATGTTCCACATTGCTCTCTTTGGCACCAGCGCTGATCCCCCTACGGCAGGACATCAAGCCATCCTCGTTTGGCTTTCCCAGCGATTTGACTGGGTAGCAGTTTGGGCAGCGGATAATCCCTTCAAATCTCATCAAACGCCCTTGGAGCATCGAGAGGTGATGTTACGGTTGCTGATCGAGGCGATCGATTCTCCTCAACACAACCTGAGCCTAGAGCCAGAACTGAGCCATCCACGCACTATCATGACGGTGGAACTCGCGCGGCAACGGTGGGCAAATGCCGATTTAACCCTGGTCATAGGGGCAGATCTGGTGCCTCAGTTGCCCCGGTGGTACCAAATTGCACAATTGTTGCAACAGGTGAAGCTGCTGGTGGTGCCCCGCACCGGATATGTGCTAGAGAATCATCACCTCCAGGAATTGCAAAACTTGGGGGCAACGGTGACGATCGCCGATCTCAGCGCCCCCGCTGTTTCCTCCACCGCCTACCGCCAGCACCCAAATGCGGAAGCCCTACCTCCACCTGTTGAAGCTTATATCCATCGGGAGCAATTATATCGATGGCAGGACGCACTCCCCGAAAAAGTCACCTATTAACCAAGCAACCGTTGGCAGACTTCAAAGTTGGAGTTGATAACGTGATTTTTTCTGTGGATACGGCCCAAAATCGTCTCTTGGTGTTGCTCGTGATGCGCCAGCAGGAGCCGTTCCTAGGGCAGTGGTGTCTGCCTGGAACTCTGGTGCGGCAAGGAGAAGCGCTGGAGTCTGCCGCCTATCGGATTCTCTCAGAAAAAATCCGGGTGCAAAATCTTTACCTGGAGCAGCTTTATACCTTTGGCGGGCTAGGACGCGATCCCAGGGAAGCACCGGACAGTTATGACGTGCGTTACCTCTCAGTCAGCTATTTTGCCTTAGTGAGCTTTGCCGAGGCAGAACTGATTGCCGACGGCGTGAGCGGCATTGCCTGGTATCCCTTGCAGCAGGTGCCCCAACTCGCCTTCGACCACAACCAAATTTTGGAGTATGGCTATCGTCGCCTCCGCAATAAATTGGAATATAGCCCCGTTGCCTTTGATGTGCTGCCAGAAGTGTTTACCCTAAGCGACTTATATCAACTCTACACAACGGTCTTAGGGGAAGGATTTTCTGATTATTCCAACTTTCGATCGCGCCTGCTCAAACTGGGATTTTTATCAGATACGGGTGTCAAAGTGTCCCGTGGCGCAGGTCGTCCGGCATCCCTCTATCGCTTCGACGCAGAAGCCTTCGCCCCCTTCAAAGACCGACCCTTAGTCTTTATCTAAAAGGGCATAGACTCTAGAGGTCGCAAACCAGCCTGTCGATTGAGCAGCTAGGAAAAGTGTAGAGAAGGACGCAACAGTATCGCCCGCCCATAGATTAAAACTAGAAATAGAGCAAGCGCTGAGGTTAGCCATGGTTTCCATCCCCCATAAACCTATCCTGGGATCGATCGATTCCCCGCCATCGCCCCGTGAGACCTTGCCCACCATGTATGATCTACCCAGCGAAAACCCAGAGGACCCTGGTTTGCCTGACGTATTTCATAACCTGCAACCGTATTTGCTCAGTCGCACCCTCCAGTTGAGCGCCTACACCCGTGACAATTGGTTTGCTGGCTCCGACCTCAATCTTTACTACGATGTCACTCATCCCCTGTGGCACAAGCGCCCCGATTGGTTTCTCGCAATTGATGTGCCGCTGTTGTACGATCGCACCGACCTGCGACGCAGTTATGTCGTTTGGCAAGAAGGCAAATCCCCTGCTGTGGCGATCGAGTTTTTGTCTCCGGGAACTGAAGTCGAAGATTTGGGACGCTTCTACGGTGAAGTTGTTGAGCAAAGTGCCAGTCAGCCGCCTGCCAAGCTCGAAGTTTACGAACAGTATTTGCAGATTCCTCACTACTTGGTTTACAGCCGCTACACCCAAGAGTTGCGCTACTTTCAGCTAAAGGATGGATGGTATCAGGAACAGGCGCTCAATGCCGCAAATCCGATCGTTTGGCTAGCTGATTTGGAAATTGGCTTGGGAATTTGGGACGGTGTGTTTGAGGGGATTCCGGGCTATTGGTTGCGCTGGTGCGATCG
>JARCMD010000237.1 GCA_030248885.1 Leptolyngbyaceae cyanobacterium MP9P1.79
AGCATTTGTCAGACACTCTCTAAGCTTTTTAATAGATGTTGGTAATGACAAGCCCAAGAGGGGAGAGGGACTTCAATCCGGCTCCCCTTCTCCCAGAACAGGAGAAGGGGTTGGGGGATGAGGGCTAGCGATCGCAAAAATGTCCAAACTATTGAATTAAGGATCAGGAATTAAATAACTTGCAGAAGCTAGAGACTTGGCAAGGACGTTCGTGGAGCGTGTGCTTTGCACTTAGCTCCGGGCAATGACCTTCTGGTCGATTCCAGGGCTGATCTGCCGGATGCTTTGCCTCTAGGGGAGCGTGGATTAAGGGATTCCCAAGCAAAAAACCATCCTGAAACCTATGCAGGGTTTATGGATGTGCAGATTATTTGTTTGCAAGTTCCTAACTCTGATCTGGCACCTAGGCTAACAAACCAGGGTTCTGGCAAAAATAGTGGCGTAAGCTCTTGATCTTTTGGTGAGAACTCCGGTTTCTGGATGTCTTTGAGTTTTTGTGGCTAATTAATTCTCATTTATAAATCGCATCATGAGCATTGACTATCAACGTAGGAACTTGAAAGAGAAATGGGCTTTGAGCCTGGCTTTGAAGCCACAGCACATTAGCAAGTGGGTAGTTCTATCCGTGGCTGGAATTCTAGTCAGTGCTGGTTTTGGGTGGCACATCTGGACTCAGAAAGTCGCTCTCAGCAATCCCTACCGCTATGCTTTTCCGCGACCGACACGGGGGAGTGTCACGCTGGCGCTGGGACGAGAGATTGCGTTTTATCAAACCCGACTCCAGTCAGATCCTGACAGTGGGTTGAATCGATCGCTCCTCGCTGGGACTTATTTGAGAATGGCACGGGCGACTGGAGACACCAGTTGGTATTTATTAGCCGAACGAACCGCTCAAGAATCCTTGGCTAAGTTGCCCTTTCATAACGACGGAGCCATTATCGTGCTGGCACGGGTGGCAACTGCCAAGCATGACTTTGCGGAAGCCTTGCGCCTGACTCAAAAAGTGGCGAATCATCAAGATGCGCTACCGACTATAGTGACGGCAAATCTAGCGACGGGGAAGTTAGATGCAGCCAGTCAAGCGGCAACGGCTCTGGTGAAACGATCGCCCGCCCTCAATACCTTGACCTTACAAGCATTGGTGCAAGTGGCTCAGGGTCAGGATCAGGCAGCGATCGATAGTTTTCGACAGGCGATCGCTGAAGAAGAACCCGAAGAAACAGGCAGTTCAGTTTGGGCAAGAACCTTGCTGGGTCGGCTTTACTTCAAACGCGGACAGCTTGACCCAGCCCGACAACTCTACCAATCTGCCCTAAATGTCATCCCTGACTATCCCCCAGCGCTGCTGAATTTAGCGGAATTGGAGGTGCGGATGGGCAATTATCGGCAAGCGGAGCGGAATTACTCGCGGTTTTTTATCACCTCCCAGCGCTCCCCAGCCGTATACGATCACGTCGTGATGCGGGGCATGGCGAGAGTTCGGGAGTTGCAAGGCGACGCAGCTGGGGCCAGCCAGTGGCGGGAGCAAGCCAAAGCGCGACTCCGGGACGATTTAGCAACATTTGGTCATCGGCGAGAGTTGGTGCGTTTGCTGCTGGAACGGGGAACTGCTGAAGATTTGAAAGAGGCGCTTTCCCTGATGCAGACGGAAGTCCAGGTGCGCCGCGATGCTGAGACCTTGGATACGTTGGCAGCGGTTTTGTCGCGACTGGGGCGTTGGCAAGAGGCGCGGCAAATGATGCAAGAGGCTCTGCGATCGGGGATTCGTGACCCAGCCCTGTTCGATCGGGCTAGCACGATTGAGCAGAGGTTGGGAAATCAGGCTGAGGCTCGTCGATTCAGCCAACTGGTGCAGAACACTGACCCCACGTTTGATGCAGGGGCAAGGCGGGCATTGGGGCTAGGCGTAGGTCTGCTGGGATTGAACTAACGATCGCCCACACAATTGCTGAACCATGACTGAACTGTGAAACCTGTCTTGATGAAATATCCGATCTACTGAACATTCCCTTAGCAAAAGCTATGAACCGCCGAAAACTTCGCTTATTCAGTTTGGGTTTTGTCGCATTTCTCGTATCACTGATCCTGTCGATCGCCCTTCCAGCCGCCGTTTCTGCTCATTGGGCTGACCTGTCCGTCGCAGAAGTCGTTGTGGGAGAAACCACAAGCCAAATGACCCTGACGTTTCCCACAGGGCTAGTGGCGTTCGCAGATGACAATGGAGATAGTCAACTTTCGGCAACAGAAGTGCAGAGCCATCAGGCAGAGCTAGTGCGTTTTTTGGGCGATCGGATTCGCCTCACCGATAGCAAACGTCACCTTGGCAGTCTCACCGTCACCCCCTCAGATGCCGCAACCCTTTCCCCCAGCTTGAAAGCCAGCCCTGGCAGCCACAGCACCTTGCAATTGCTCTACACCTGGCCGCAACCGATTCAAGGCATTCAGATCCACTATGATTTTTTCCTGCCCAACGTCCCGACTGCCACCTGCCTGACGACGATCGTGCAATCTGGTAAAGTCCACAACGTAGTGTTCAGCCCGATCAATCGAGAATTTTCCCTGCTCCCCGGCTCAATCTGGTTGTCAAAGGGCGGTGTACTCGTGACGATCGTCGGCGCTTTTTGCTGGGGCGCAATCCATGCCTTCTCTCCTGGTCACGGCAAGATGATTGTGGGGGCTTACCTAATGGGTTCCCAAGCCACTCCTAAACAGGCGCTCTTCCTGGGATTGACAGCCACCATTACCCACACCCTTGGCATCTTCATACTGGGAGTGGTGACATTAATGGCCACTCAGTTTGTGTTACCTGAAAAACTCTACCCGTGGATTAGTTGCCTGTCAGGGTTTATCGTATTTGCGATCGGACTCCACCTCTTTATCCAACGCCTCCAGAAAAGCCGCCAAAAGCCCCATGAATTGAGGCGATCGATCGCAGCTTTGTCTCCCGAATTCAGCCACACTGCGGAACATAGCCATACTCCGAAACAAGATGGTCATATCCACACCCATAATCCCATTGCCGCCCATTCCCATAGTCATACCGCCCATTCCCATAGTCATGATGTTGATAAACGAGAAGCTCCTGCCCACGACTACGCTCATTCCCATAGCCTCACATCCTCCCCTGCTCATCCCACGCATTTCCATCCCCACTCCACTACTGGAGAACATAACCACGAAGAACATAACCACGAAGAACATACTCATGGAGGACATACTCACTCACACTTACCACCTAATGATGGCTCACCTGTTACTTGGCGGAGTTTACTAGCCCTTGGAATATCTGGAGGAATTCTTCCCTGTCCATCAGCCTTAGTGCTACTACTGAGCGCTGTGTCACTGGGGCAGATTAGTCTAGGTTTATCCCTCGTGGCAGCGTTCAGTCTAGGATTGGCAGGAGTGCTGACAGGCTTGGGTTTGCTGCTTATTTACATGAAAAGGTGGTTCGATCGCTTACCAAATCAATTTCATACCTTTAGAATGTTGCCAATTGCCAGCGCCCTAGTGGTTACTATATTAGGTGCAGGTATGATCACCAAATCATTCATGGAAATTGGACTCCTCAGATTTTGATATCTTGTCTCCGTGACTCTGCGCGTCTGCGATCGGCAGGCGATGTGCAACTTTCCTGAAACCCTCACCCCAAGCCCTCTCCCAGAAGGCTTGTCATTACCAACATCTCTTAAAAAGCTTAGAGAGTGTCTGACAAATGCTCCAGACCTTGCACTTGCCCTCTTTTCATAGATGCCTGAAAGGCTTTAAGGCCCCAATTCTGGGGGAATTCGATCTCAGAACCCCCCAGAATTGGGGG
>JARCMD010000238.1 GCA_030248885.1 Leptolyngbyaceae cyanobacterium MP9P1.79
AACGGCGGCTGGTCATGGCGGTGCATTCCTGTTTAGTTCACGTTGCTCTCTACTTTACCTTCCCTCGACAAAGGAAAATATTTGATGACACGCCCTAGACTCTTGAAACTAAGATCCTTACGATTGAATGACCTAAACGATCGCAAGGTACGTTAGGCAAATGCGGTAGTGCATGATTCTGGAGCAATGATGGGTGACGTTACCGCCGACCATCCTACGAACTGCGAACTTGGCACTTTATTTTTTATGGATATCCCTTGAATTGCCTCAATCTGTTTTACGGTGACTAAATTCACGATCCATGGGATAGAATTCTGGGGTATGGTAGGATGCTGAGGCAACGGGATGTAGCGCAGCTTGGTAGCGCGCCTGCTTTGGGAGCAGGATGTCGCAGGTTCAAATCCTGTCATTCCGATTTAATTTGATCTTTGATAATCTTTTGCTGATTTTTTCAAGAGGCAGCCATTTCAGGCTTACACGCGTAAACTGTGGGTGATCGAATTCACAATTCTTAGAGTGCGATCGGAACCATTCCCCATGCGTCTAGTCTTACTTCTAGTTAGAATCAAGCCTGTTGAGCAGCACCTTGTTTAATTTCTACAAACGACTGGATTGGTGATGCTTCATAGCTAGGTTGCATCTACAGATACAGGCTTGGCAGGTTTAACTGTAGGTTCCTGAGGCTTAACTAACTAAATTGTGAGCCATGACTTTAGAGCATTACTCCGCAGCCTGCCATCACCGCTGGGGTAAGCGTCTTGGAGCCTGGCTCAATGTCTTGACGTAGCGCTCTGAAGCAGGGGTGATTCCCAGGAAAGCTCGTTAGGTTCCGTTGATTGAGTTATGGTCTTCTTCAGATTTAGCGAATTTTGGCTCAAATGACGAGTAGATTGGGGGCACGTTTAAATTCGCTACCATTTGTACGAGTGGGTGGGAGTGAATTTAGTATCCAGGAATAATTAATTTGCGAAGAGGCAGGATGTTTAAACCGATTACGGCTTTAGTTCCGGGAGTAGCGATGAAGAAAACATTGGTTCGTTGGGGCGCGGTATTAGGTCTAGTGGGAGGGGCAATGTTGGTTCCTCTGGTGACAGGGGTGCGGGTGCTGGCATTGCCAGATGACCAAATTGTGCAAAAGCTACGCCCAATTCCTGTGTTTGCGATCGCCGACGCTCAGGGTGCGCCCTTGGTTGCATCGGGTGCTGAGGGGCCAAACAAAACACCAGTGGCGGGTGTTTTCATCAGCCAGCGAGATGCCCAGGCATTTTTAGACGGCTTGAAGACTAAGAATCCAGAACTGGCAAAAAATGTCCGGGTTGTGCCCGTTTCCTTGGGTGAGGTTTATCAGTTAGAGCGAACCAGCAAGAGTAAGCCAGACCGCCTGGATTTTGCCTTTGTCCCAATGCAGCAACAGGTTGATTCTGCGGTGGCGTTGTTGAAGCAGGGCGGACAACCCAATGCCCAGTTCAACGGTGTACCGTTGTTTCTGGCGCGGGGAGGGCAGGAGAAGGGCTATTTGACCATTCAACGGAAGAACCCTCAGGGCAAAGATGAACAAGTGATTCCAATTTTCTTCAAAAAGGAAGAACTGCAAAGTATGCTGGAGCGCTTTAAGCAACAGCAGCCCAATTTGGCTGGGACGATCGAAATCCAGGTGGTGAATTTGGAAGGTGTGATTGAGACACTCCAAAAGAGCGATAATCCGCAATTGGGGCAAATCGTGCTGATTCCACCTCAGGAGTCGTTGGAGTTTGTGAGATCGCTGCAACCAGTTCCTAGTGGAAAACCTGCACCTAGGTAGGAAGGTGGTTTTTAGCTCACTTCGATTCATTCATGTCCATCAGCAGTTCTGATTTTTTGCCAATGCCCTTTCCTTTTTCCGAGGAAGGGCATTTTGTTTCGGGGGTGGAGTTGTGGGATTGGCGGCGTGGGGCAACGATCGCAGCCAAGGCGGCGGGGGTGCCGATTGGGGAGGTGGATTGGTTGCTGCAAGCGGTGACGACGCTCGATCGCTTGAGCCTGCGACTGGACTCTTTTAAGGAGCAGCCACAAGTCGAGTTACGGCTCTCCTTGGCAGACCTGACCCGACTTTGGGAGCAGCGCCTGCAATTGCGGGTGCCCTTGCAGTATTTGCTGGGCACCAGTGCTTGGCGGGAATTTTCCCTGCGCGTTTCTCCAGCGGTGTTGATCCCGCGTCCAGAAACAGAGTTGCTGATTGACCTGGCTGTCAGCGCGACCCAAGGTCTAGCCCATTGCGAGTTGCCGCGGGGACACTGGGCAGATTTGGGAACCGGCAGTGGGGCGATCGCCTTAGGGCTAGCAGCTAGCTTTCCCCACGCTGAGGGCATTTACGCTGTGGATGTGAGTGGGGCTGCCTTAGCAGTGGCGCAGCAAAACGCTCAGGATCTGGGACTAAGTCACAAAATTCAGTTTTATCAGGGGTCTTGGCTCCAACCCCTCTCCCATCTCAAGGGGCGATTGAGTGGCTTGGTAGCCAACCCCCCCTACATTCCAACTGCCATGCTCCCGGAGTTACAACCAGAAGTGGCGTGGCACGAACCGCACTTGGCGCTGGATGGTGGGCAGGATGGATTGGAGTGTATTCGGAGCTTAGTCAGCGCTGGCGTGGATTACTTACAACCCGGCGGGGTGTGGCTGGTGGAAATGATGGCAGGGCAAGCTGGGGCGGTTGTTGAGCTACTGGAGCAGAGTAGTTATTGTCAGATTCAGGTGCATCCAGATTTGGCAGGGATCGATCGCTTTGCCCTAGGCTATCGATCGGAGTTGAGGCAATCCTAAGCGTTGGAGGGAAGGGGGCGCTGGGGTGGTAGGGTGAAGAAATCAGACTTGCATTTCTATCCCACAGCTAGTTCAATACTTCAGAGCAGGTCGTCTTGTGATTTGCAGTACGTCAGTCTTAAAGATGTATCTTCAGATTCTTCCCCTAACCTCTCAAACCTTGATAATAAGATTCTAGTTTGATCAATTAAAATCCTCTGGCAATGCTTTCTTCTGCGATCGAAATTCTGATCATTTTCCTGCTAATTCTTGCTAACGGACTCTTCTCTATGTCAGAGATTGCAGTTCTGTCGTCTCGTAAGGCGAGATTGCAACAGCTAGCGAACAAGGGCGACGCTAAGGCGCAAGTTGCCCTCGACCTGGCAAACTCACCCAATCGGTTTCTCTCCACGGTGCAAGTGGGCATTACCCTCATTGGGATTTTGGCGGGGGCATTTGGGGGAGCAACGCTTGCCAAGAAATTAGCAGTTGTACTGAATACAATCCCTCTCCTTGACCCCTACAGTGAGGCGCTGAGTTTTACGATCGTCGTCTTGGTTATTACCTATCTTTCCCTGATTGTGGGGGAATTGGTGCCGAAGCGTTTGGCATTGAACAGTCCAGAGAAAATCGCTTCAGCAATCGCCATCCCCATGCGATTTTTAGATGCGGTGGCTTACCCGGTGGTACATCTCCTGAGTGCTTCGACGGATATTACCGTGCGATTGCTCGGCATTAAGCCCTCTACAGAGCCAGAAGTCACAGAAGAGGAAATTAAGGTGCTGATGCAGCAAGGCACCGATGCTGGCACCTTTGAAGAAGCCGAGCAAAACATGGTGGAGCGGGTGTTTCGCTTAGGCGATCGGCGGGTGAGTTCCCTCATGACTCCGCGGCCTGACATTGTTTGGCTTGACTTGGAAGACCCGTTGGACGACAACCGCAAGCAGATGATTGAGAGTATGCACTCGCGCTTTCCAGTGTGTCAAGGCGAAATTGACAACGTTTTGGGCGTGATTCATGTCAACGATTTGATGGCTCGGATTCTGGAAGGGCAGCCCCTCGATCTGGTTGCCTCCCTCCGCCAGCCTCTGTTTGTGCCGGAAAGTACCCGTGCCCTCAAAGTTCTGGAATCTTTTAAGCGGTCCAGTACGCACGTCGCTTTGGTGGTAGATGAGTATGGTGTGCTGCAAGGGCTGGTGACACTCAATGACATTTTGGAGGCGATCGTGGGAGATATTCCTTCGATCAATCCCTTAGATGAACCTCAAATTGTTCAGCGCGAAGATGGCTCTTGGCTGCTGGATGGCATGTTGCCCATTGATGAGTTGAAGGAATTGTTCGATATTGCCGAAATTCCTGAGGAGGACAGGGGCAGCTACCATACATTGGGTGGGTTTGTGGTGATGCATTTAGGCCGCATCCCGATCGCAGCGGATCATTTCCAATGGAGTAACCTGCGCTTTGAAGTCATGGATATGGATGGCAACCGCGTTGATAAGGTATTGGTTGTCCCAGGTCAACCCCCCAATGATGAGCCTCCTGCCCATATTTAATTAGCTAGATTCTAGTCGCGTTCTGTCAATAGTTCGGACATTTTTGCGATCGCTAGCCCTCATCCCCCAACCCCTTCTCCCAGAACGGGAGAAGGGGAGCC
>JARCMD010000025.1 GCA_030248885.1 Leptolyngbyaceae cyanobacterium MP9P1.79
ATGGGACGCCTGGGATTCGAACCCAGGACCAGTCGGTTAAAAGCCGAATGCTCTACCACTGAGCTAGCGTCCCCTATTGCGTTTGGCAACGTTTTTCAATATAGCACAGCCTAACTACTTAAGTGGGACAATATTCTTCAAATTAGAGTGGATATGGTATTTAAGCGATAGCAAAATAAGGCGTAGAACTTTGGTTATTAAGAAAAAATCTGAGTGAGCATCCTAAACATAGAAAAGTTGCCATTTCCTATGAAAGATCTCGATCGCGGTAAAAACTTTGTCCCGTCCCAAGCTGAAGCTGCCCATATTAAGGGACAACTTCGGCAAGACTTGGAGAGTGCCCAAAAAGAGAATTATCGTTTACAGGACGAGAGAGAAGAACTAAAGGACGAGAAAGAAGAACTAGCTGAAAAGCTTGAGCAAGAAACAACTGAGAGGCTTGGCTTTCAGCAAAGACTCGAACAAGCGATGCAGGATCTGGAGGTTTCAGAGGATGAGAAAAGCCAAGCGATCGCCGTTCGCGATCAAGCAATTTCATCTCGCAACTCTGCGATCGGCAGGCTTGGTGGTCTAACCGCCCACAGGAATCGCTTGCGTGAAAAGGTGGAAACTCTGGATGCTAGAAATGAATCCCTAAAAAATAGCCTGAAACTTGCTATGGAGCAGGTTATTGCTGCCAACCAACAGCGTGAAGCGTTCCAAGAGGCTTATCAGAAAGTTAAAGCAGCATACCAAAATCTCAAGGTTGCCCATCAAAACCTCAAGATAGACCAACAAAACAGTCATGTTCGGATAGAGAAGTTGAAAACCGATTTTGCAAGGCTAAAGACGGGCTGTAAAAAGTTAAAAGTGGAGTATGAAAAGCTAAAGATTAGCTACACCCAAGACGTGACAAAAATTGCAACTGCTTATCGAAAAATGAGTTTTATTGAGCGATCGCAACTGCCATCTGAACTGAAACTGCTGCTTGATCAACTTGAAGGAAATTATCCAGGATAAGGTTATGGAACGAAAAGCACAGGAAGGCATTAGTCACGAGAATTTAGAACAAGATCTGACTGATGAAGACTTCAAAGCGATGGAAGATCATCTTTCGGCAATGGAAGATCATCTATTCAATGCCGGAGTAGGCATCCTGCAAGCAGCGAAAACGCAGGAAGAAATATTTAATACCTCGATCGAGGCAATTCAGGAAGCTTTAGAACCTGGCAGCACTGAAATAGAAGAACCGGGAAAATCCTCTCCTGCTCTGCCACTTCATGATCAGCCTGAGGAAATTTCACTCACAGCAATTTGGGAACGGCTGAACAAAATTGAACATCGTTTGGAGTACTTGATTGAGCATCTGGTTTCAGTTCCAGTGACGCATGACCCTTCTACACAGGCGAGGAAAAAAGTTGAACAGGAGCCAACTCTTAACCTACTGAAATCTGAATGGACAGAGAAGAGTTTGAAGAAAGCTTATAAGACGCTTGCCGAAGTGCGATCGCAACTTAGAATTGAAGCTAAAACCTGGAAATCTGCTCTAAATGAAGCTAATTCTTTGAACGTGTCATAAGTGTTTTGCCAGTGAAATGCACAGTGAGGCGAGTTGTTTGGGAGCGATAACAAAAACTGAGGAGATCGCGGATCATTCATCATCCAACGAGATACCAATCGCGTTCAACTGTTCTGGGGTGAGAGATCGCGGTTTTTTGAGGAGTTGCGATCGCAACAACAGCCTAGAATTAAGCAATAGCCCAGTCGGTAATGTTTCAGACTTGTTGTTTTCCATTCAAAATGAGGCTGTGATTGAGGGGGCGGCGATTACAGGAACTCCACGATAGTTTTAGAACCGATTCACTGCCCAGCCTGTTGCATTATGTGGTTCTTGGGCTGTTCACTAATCGATTTGAATTTGGCTTAACCATCTAAACTAAAACAACAAGTCTAGAACACTACCAAATTCGCAGTATGATCCCGTCAGTCTAACCGCTGGAGCGATCGCTCAACTCCCTCCACGCAGAATACGGCATCTCTAATGCAGGCGCTTGGGACAGAATTCAGCCTGCAATTTTTAAGTAAATACATTGACGACAGCGACTATCTACTTATCCTTCTGCGTAAATATACGGTTCCCCCCCCCCCAAAAAAAAAGCAACCATTAAGGAGTTTGTCTATCCCCTAAAGAAGGAGTCTGGCTGTGAGGAACTCTACAGAATCTTACCCCGTGAAACTCTCTCTAGCTTTGCTGCTAGCAGGAATCATGGGTCATCCGACATTCATGCATAGCGCCGCCCTTGCCTCTGAACCCGCAGCTACCCCAATAAGCCCCGACTCAAAAGAAAGGGTTGCCCCCCGCACCCTGAAAGAAGCTGGAATAACCACAACGGAAATCATTGGTCAAACTTCAGACGCTCCCACGACTACGCCTTCTCCTGCTTCTCCCACCACGCCTACCGATCCGGTCTACAGTACCATTCCCGCTCAGGTCGGCGGCTCTTTTACCAGTGGACCTGGAGCCGGGTACGATCGCTCCTTCGTGGGCATTGATGGCTTCGTGCCCCTGATGCAAACCCCTGGCAAAGACCTTACCTATCTGCAAGGTCGCCTGTTACTCTCTACCGATGGCGGTAACCCTGGTGGCAATGTGCTGGTGGGCTATCGCCGATTCAGCCCTGCCACAAACTCCATTCTGGGCGGCTACGTTGGCTACGATGTGCGCGACACAGGTAGAGCCACCTTTAACCAATTGGGAGCCGGAGTGGAAGGCATCTGGTCAAGATTTGAAGCACGGATCAACGGCTATTTGCCTATTGGCGATACCCGCCGCACGGTTGATCGTTCCAGCGGCATTCTATCTAGCATCGATAACAGCAGCACCACGACAACCATTGGTGACATCCGCTTTCAAGGCAACAGTTTGCTGAACGA
>JARCMD010000239.1 GCA_030248885.1 Leptolyngbyaceae cyanobacterium MP9P1.79
CCTCTCCCTGGGGAGAGGGATTTAGGGTGAGGGCAGGCTGAGTAGTTACCAAAGAAAACAATAAACTCGTTTTTGATTTCTGTGCTTCTGTAGGTCAATTTTGCTGCTACTCCAGGGCTTTCAATTCCGACAAGTTCCACAACGCACCACCGAGGGCAGAGTATTTAATCCCCTGGATACGATCGCGGACAGCGCTCATGTCTAGCGGATTCACGAGATAGAGAAACGGCAGGTTCTCCTGGGTAATGCGTTGAGTTTTGGCATAAATTTGCTTGCGTTTGGACTCGTCTAGCTCCTGTGCGCCTTGAATGTAGAGCTGTTCGATCTCCCGCTCCCAGTCGGCTACTTGCCAGCCCGTCAGCGGAGGTTCGCCGGATTGAGCAGCCAGGTTGAAGGCGTGCAATCCACCCTTGGTCAACCAGGAATTAGCGCCGCTATTGGGTTCCACGCCGCCACCACCAATTTTGCCAATGTAGGCTTCCCACTGGCGAGACTTGTAGACTTTTTGCAACAGGGTGTTAAAGGCGATCGCATTGAAGTCTACCTGCATTCCAATTTTGGAAAGGTCCTGCTTAATCTGAGCGCCGATCGCCTCCCGCAGCTTATTTCCCGCATTTGTCATCATCGTAAAGCGCACCCGATTGCCCTGTGCATCCCGCAATTGCCCCTCACTGTTATAGGTGAACCCAGCTTTGAGCAACAATTGCTTGGCTTTTTCGGGGCTATAGTCGTAAATCTTTAGTCCTTTCTCTGGGTCAAGGTAGTAGGGGCTTTGCTCGTAAATGGGCGAGTTCTGCGGTTTCCCCAGCCCTCGATAGACGTTGTTCACCATTTTGGGGCGATCGATCGCATGGGCAATGGCTTGACGAAATTCCAGAGTATTAAACCAGCGCGATCGAACTGGATCAACCAGCGGCTCACCCTTGGCATTTTTAGCCTGGTTGAGATTAAAGACCAGAAAGGTTGTGCTGAGTTCTGGGCCGCCGCTGTAAATCGTAAACTTGCCCCGCTTTTCCTCTCGCTTCAGCAAGGAAAAATTATCCGGTGGCACCCCCAGGAAATCCAGTCCACCAGAGCGAAACTGAAGCAGTTGAGTATCTGTAGACTCCACAATCTTCCAAATGAATCGTTCAATGTAGGGCATGGGGTTTCCTTGGCTGTCCCGTCGCCAGTAGTGAGGATTGCGCCGCAACACCACCTGTTGACTGGGAATATAGCTCTCTAGCAGGTAGGGTCCATTCCCCACAATCTGGCTTAAATCCTGGGTATCTGTGCCCCACAGTTGAAAGAATTTGAGTTTGCCATTGGCATCACGGGTGGCGATCGACTGCTCCAAGGCGTGCTTTGGCAACACAAAAATGCCGCCAGCGTAGCGCAAAAATGGGGCAAAGGGTTCAGGCACCGTAAACTCAACGTGCAAATCGTCAATTTTTCGCACAGCAGGCAAAAGTCCTTTTTCACCGATTCTGAGAATATCTCGGTAATCTGTAGGAATTTCCTCGTTAAATAGAATCTTGTTGTAGGTAAAGACCACATCGTCTGCCGTTAAGGGGTCCCCATCCGACCACTTCAGATTGGGTTTCAGGGTAAAGGTGATCCGCTGCTTGTCAGGGGAAAAGTCCCAGGACTCAGCCAGGGCGGGTTCCAGATCTCCCGTCAAACCGTTCGACCTCAGTAATCCCTCATACACCAGTCCCAAAACATCAGGACTGCCCTCACTCAAAATGGGATTGAAGGAATTGGGGTCTCCGAGGCTAGCGTAAACAATATAGGGAACTTGCGCCGCTTCAGTCCTAAAGCGGGCGGGACTACAGCTCGTAAGGGTAGTGAGGAACAGGAAGCAAACGCTCAGGAGGGCGATCGTCCTAAACAGTTGGGGTTTAATTGCGTTGCCCCATTCCTGAAACCAACGCTGACATTGTGACGGTGTAACCATGATGATCTGAACGATGAATGATGCTAGTTGCTCTGCGAAATTTTGAGCCATGAGTTCTATAAGCGTATCTCAACCTGATGGACTGCAATCGACAGCTATGGAGCTAGTGCAGCTTGGCAGAAGTTTCTGACCCGTTAGGGGGATGGGTTTGAGTTTTGAGTTTTGAGTTTTGAGTGCTGCTCAGTTATTTCTACCAGCCTGCACTAGTGTTCTGTCAAGAAAATTTTGAAGGTCCGAAGACCCTCAAAATTTAACTCCAACTAACCTCCCGGCTTTCAGCTACCCGTCAATTAATGATTGACAGACTACTAGGATTATCTGTGAGGATGTAACTGCAACCCTATCTAGCAGATTGACCTTATCTAGCGCATTCAGCCTCAAGCATCGCCACCTCGTTGGAATACTAGTTTTTGACCACTGTCCAAAGTTGTCCACCCAGCTTTTTAGGTTCCACAGGTTCTAGTTTCAAACTCTGGGATTTTTCCAATGCCAAACGCAACTGATCTGAAGGATTGAAAACGAACGTTGAGGCGCGATCGGCAATCCGAGGCACATTCGGGGTTGTGATGAGTTGCAGCCGCACCTCTGGCTTCAATTTGTGAGCTAGGGAAAAGATATCTCCTAACCCCACATCGCTCACCAGTAAAGGATTATTCGCCTCATTGATGACCTTGGCAATTTCAGAATTGTACTGGTTTTGTCCTTTTGCCTTACTCCAAGGCACCTCTGTTTTGGAGTTGACATAACAGGAAAAAATGCCCACTGAAAACACTGCAATCATGACTACTCGCCATAGGCTCCGCTGCCAACTTTTCACTGAAGCATCACTAATTTTAAATGCGAGCAAACTAGCAACAGCAATTTGAATTCCTAAGTAAGAAGGTATAAGATAGCGATAAATTGTGGAGCGATTTCCACCCAAAATAACATCGGGCAACGCCAACACTAAAAAAGTCGGTAAGGTCAATGTCAGGACGAATAAAAAAGCCTGCCTCGAAACGGTTCGAGCTAGGAAATAGAATGCATATCCCACCAGAATTAACAAGATAATGTTTTTGAGGCGGTAGTTTACGCCAGGGTCAACAAAAACATAACTCAGACCCTGTAGCCATTTTTTCAGCAAGCCTACCAGAGTTAATCGATTAGAAAGCGCAGCCGGTGCTTTTGTCATCCAAGCCGTTGATGCTCGGATGGTAGACAGGTTGATGGCAACAGTGAGTATCCAGGGAATGGAGAGGAGCAATCCAGTGAATGAGGCCAGGAGATAGGCAATGGTGGTTTGGGTGAGGCGAAATCGTTCAGTAACAATCACATAGATACCGTGACCGATCGCCACCAACACCGAAAACAAAAAGGTATAAAGACTCAGGGTAAGGGTTAGGGTATATACGGCCCAACTGGCGATCGACTTTAAGCGCATTGCTCTAAGCAATGCAGCACTCGACAGCAGAATGCTAACCGTCCACAAGCTGTACTCCCGTGACTCTTGAGCAAACAGCACATGAAAGGGAGAAATAGCTAATATACCCATGGCTACCCAGCCACTTACAGGCACATGAAATAATTCCAAACATAGCCAATAGACACTCGGAAAAACCAACAAGCTCAGCAAGGCAGGGAGACATCGTTTCACGGCCACAGACCCGCCAAACACCTGCTCCCACAATCTCGCCAGCAGGAAGTACAAGGGGGGATGCTGGGAATCTTCCACAGCCAATCCTTTGATAATATCTCCCACCCCTTTCTCGCCATTGGCGTTTTGGTATTTGTCCAGATCCTTCACCGTAATAGGCTGACCATTGAAGACCTGCTTGACAGTCTCTGCCTCCGTAAATCCTGACACTCGCAATGAGGTAAACACTTCGTCATGCCAATAGATTTGAGTATCTAGATTGGTAACGCGGAAGTATATACCCAATGCTAATAGGGTGATGATCAGAAATAGGAATGAAATTTGAGCGAGTGATTTATTTGGCATGAATCATAGGTTTTAGCGATCGGACTTTCCTGAAATTTAGCGGCGATGAATCTAAAGCAATGCACGGGTCACGTCAGGAATCTATAATACAGAAATATTTCTTTATAGGGTATGTTGCTAATTTGCCACTTCATCACCTTGTCAGCCAGAGACAGCAACACATTGTTGTCAGGCAAATGCCAAGTTCTCCATTGACACAATTGCTGAATCCGTTCGTTTTTTACACCCATGTAATGCAGATAGGTCAATCGTTTACCGTGGTCATATAAAATGTGATCGCGTTCTTCAAAATGGCGGGATGTGATGCAGGAACCCGTGAAGCGATCGGAGGTTTGATCCAGAGTGAAATTATAAAGCTTCAGATTCTTTTTCAGCGTCATGTAGTTAAGAATAATCTGCTCAAATAGATCGGTTCTAAACACGGCAATATCACCCGATTTAAGTTCCTGCAAAAAGTGCGGTAAATCCTCTGAACTAATCACCCCGCGCTTGGATGCCCAAAATCCACTACAGTGAAATCGGTCTAGCAGTTGCGCTTCGGATGGATATCGATCGCTGAACCGTTCATAGAAATGCCCCACCTCTCCTCGTTTTTCTGAGGTCTTTCTCTGGAAGTCGTGGGTCATGAAATCCCATTCATCCAACATTGAGAAGATGAAATCAACGGGTTGAAAAAGTAAGGTGTCACAGTCAATATAAATAAACTTTTCAAAGGGTCCATCGAAGGCACAATAACGCCGATGCATCCCCAAAGCATTAGTGCGTTGTGGCACACCTTTGTCGGCACCCTGGGGAGGATGGGCATGATACAACGCCTGGAATTCTGTAATAAATTGTTCCCATTTAGCGATCGATTCATCATCACTAAACAGTTGCATATTGTTTCTGCGGGAAATCTCTTGTTTGACTAAATCAATGTTGCGATCGTAGGGAATCAAACAGATGGGCGTATCTTTACCGCAATTCGTTTCAATGCTGTTTAACAACGCAACGAGTTGATCGTAGACCTTATCATTTGCAACAATATAAATACCGCTTGTCATAGTGTTATTGAAGGTTTACTTCGTAATTAGAACGATCATGCTGCAAAGATAGTTGAGTTAACATATTTACACCTTGGTAGGGGCGAAGCATTCGGGCAAATATTTTCTGAAACTATCAAGAAAATATTTGCCCGAATGCTTCGCCCTTAAAGCTACTGGGTAACAGATCAGACTTCTCAAAATCTATATCTTTAATTAGGCACCCGACCGTGAACACAGAGCATTCTTCAGCCACGCGAGTCACATTTGTTGCCATCATTCTACTATTGCTCACCCTCACTGCCCACCACAGGTTGCTGCAAGCGTCTATCTAATGACAAACTAATAGCGAAGTTTGGCAACACGTAAATTGCCAGGTGTAAAAAAGTAGTGTCAGAAAAAACCTCGTGCTAGGATAGGGCAAAAACAAGGCTATGAACGGGATTTGCACCCTTGCCAACGATCGCGTCTACGACCAGTTAGTGGGTCTACTCAACAGCATTTCAGCCGTTTTGGGGCCTGAGACTCCCGTTTGCATCTATCCCTTCGATGATCAAACCGAGCGGGTGCAGGCAGAAATTCAGAGGCGACCCAATGTGACGCTGTATGACGATGCCGAGTCGATCGCCCGCTGGGATCAGTTCATGGTGCAGATGGCACCAGAGCGGCTGAATCAAACCTTGCGGCTCTACGGCGCACATCGGCGGTTTTGTGCCTTCGACGGGCCCTTTGAAAAATTTATCTACATGGATGCAGATACCTTGGCGATGGACTCAATGGCGCGAGTTTTTCACCAATTGGAGCAATGCGACTGGGTGGTTTACGACTTCCAGTTTCGCGACCCGACAAAGATTTATAACCTAGCGTTCCCAAAACTACTCCAGGTTTTTCCCCAAGAACGCATCGATCGCGAAATATTTTGTTCTGGGTTTTATGGGGCAAAGCGGGGGTTATTTGACCAAGCCCAGCGGGATTGGCTGATTTCCCAGATTCGCAATGGAGAAGCAGAAGTTCTCTATGAAGGAGCCGGAGAGCAGCCGGTGCTGAATTACATGGTGATGCGTTCGGGACTTGCCAGTTGTAATTTAGCACATATTCTACCACCCGACGAAAGTACGGGCTGTTCGGCAACCTCGAAGCATTTTGTCGATCGAGACCACATCTTGTACGATCGCGGCCATCGCCTCACTTATATTCACTACATCGGCATCAAGCCGCAAATTATTGAGCAGGTTTGTGCTGGGGAAAATATTGATTTCCCCTACCGAGATACATTCTTGCACTACCGCTACCTGCATGAGCCAGAAAAACGCCCTGTGTTTAGCGGCACAGCCAGACCCTACGATTACAGCCCACCCCCCAATTTGTTCCGCCGGGTGATGAAGAAGTTAAAGTTAGCCAATTAGTTAGTCAACTGAGGAGGCATAATGAATCGGGGAATTTATATTGTTGCTAACGATAAGGTCTTAGATAATGCGATCGCCCTTCTCAACAGTATTCGACTGTACGATCGGGATGTTCCAATCATTCTGATTCCCTTTAATCAGGACTATCACACGGTTGCTGAAACGCTCAGTTTATTGCATCAAGTGCAGGTCTTTCCAGATTTGAAATTGGTGGAAAAATTAACTGAAACCATTGGTGAGATATTCGATCGGGACTTTCTCGCCTTACCCAATAAGATGCGAAAGCTATCCGTGTGGTTTGGGCCCTTGGATGAATTTCTCTACATTGACACCGACATTGTAGTCTTTGAAAAAATTGCTGACACCCTCCAAAAACTTGCCGATGTTGATTTTTTCAATTGTGATTATCACTACTTAAGTGAAGGCATTCGCAACGTATTTTCAGATTACGTGAAAGAGAATCAACTGTTCACTCCAGAAGAATTGCAAGATGTGTTCAATAGCGGTCTATGGGCTTCACGAAAGGGAGCGATTACCTACGATCAATTGATTGAAACCCTCAAAGAATGTTCTCAACATCGTGAGTATTTTGACTTTTCTCAAGGCACCACAGATCAGCCGATTTTGAATTATCTAGTGCTAAAGCGAATCGCCAAACGCGGCAATTTGGTGAAAGTGCCAGGGGGTGCGCCGGGGAGTTGGGGGGGTTCCAAACACTTCAAAGAGCGCGATCATGTGCTGTACGATGGCGATCGGCGGCTGCAATACCTCCATTGGGCAGGCAC
>JARCMD010000240.1 GCA_030248885.1 Leptolyngbyaceae cyanobacterium MP9P1.79
ATCATTACGGGCTTTTTAGGCAGCGGTAAAACCACGCTGTTGAACCACATTCTGCAAAACTTTGAGAACTACAAAGTAGCTGTTTTAGTCAATGAGTTTGGCGATATTAACATTGACAGTCAGTTCTTGATTGCCGTTGAAGAGGACATGATTGAACTGACCAATGGCTGCATCTGCTGCACGATCAACGATAATTTAGCAGATGCCATTTATCGAGTGCTAGAGCGTCAAGACCGAATTGATTATCTGATCGTTGAAACAACAAAGGTTGCAGATCCGTTACCTATTGCCTTGACGTTCTTAGGCACAGAGTTGCGAAATTTAACTCATTTAGATGCGATTTTGACCGTGGTTGATGTTGAGACGTTTACTCCAGTATATTATTTTAGTAGTGCTGCCATGAGCCAGATTACCTATAGCGATATTATCCTATTCCATAAAACAGATTTGGTTCCTGATGTGGAAGTAGCCGCATTAGAAAATAATATCCGCTCGATTAAAGAACACGCCAGAATTTTGCGCTCTGAATATGGTAGGGTGCCACTCTCGTTAATTCTGGATGTCAATCTTGCTGAATTAGGTTCTGCTGTGGAAACGCTAACAGCACCCGCACCCAATGCCAAACATCTTAATAATGATGGGTTTATGTCGGTCTCATTCCAGAGCGATCGCCCCCTAGCCATCAAAAAATTTCAACAGTTCCTCGATCATCGGCTTCCCGATACTGTGTTTCGGACAAAAGGCGTTCTCTGGTTTGTCGAAAGTCCTAAACGCCATTTGTTTCAACTCAGTGGTAAGCGGTTCACGATCGACGATCGCGAGTGGATGACTGCTCCCAAAAATCAGATGGTATTGATTGGGCGCAAATTAGATTCACTCTTTCTCATTCAAAGTCTGAATAATTGTCTCACCCGGTCATGACGATGAACCAGAATCTACTTTGGATCGAACAATTGAGATTTAATAAGATGAGATTGATTCCAGCGATCGCTCAAGACCATCAAGACAATGCTGTGCTGATGATGGACTGGATGAACCGCGAATCGATCCAGCGAACATTAGAGACAGGTGAGGCCCACTACTGGAGCCGATCGCGCACTGAACTTTGGCACAAAGGTGCAACGTCTGGGCACATTCAAAAAGTTAAGGCGTTTTACTACGACTGTGATGCGGATACGCTTCTGTTAAAGATTGAGCAAGTCGGTCATGTTGCCTGTCACACGGGAGCCAGAAGTTGTTTCTTCAATAGCGTTCAGCTTTCCTTCAGCCATGCTATTGTGAACTAGTGTCGGTTTTGGTGGCAAGCCACCATCAAACGTAAGGGGGAAAGTTCGGTGTAAATCCGGCGCTGTCCCGCAACTGTAATGAAAGCTGTTGGCTTTCGGAGTCAGAATGCCCGCCGATCGTTGTTCATACTCACTTTTATCTGCGAGGTACAGATAATGACTGAAAGCTTTTTTTGGGTTCGCTTGGGAAGCAGGGTATCAAGCTTCAGCCGTAAGCAGGCTGTGGAAATATGACTTGATCGCCCTTGGTAGTGCCAGTAGCCTCATTTATCCTTATGCACCCTTGGTTAGCTTTGCAACGCTGGCGGGAATCACTCTTAGACGCAGACAAGTTATTATTTCTACTGGATTAGGCTGGTTTACTAATCAGTTTTACGGCTTAATGATTCGCCACTACCCATTAAGCGTGATCGCGCTTTTGTAGGGTGTATCGATGAGCATGGGAACTGTTGCAGTTGCCTTGATTGCCTCAATATAACCGCAGTTTAGTCACCGCAGTTGGCTGGGTCAGAGTGTATGGTTGGGAATCGCCTTGCTGTTGGGTTTTACAGTATCCTAAGGCGGTACTCGGTTGGTCAATCAATGGGGGGAAATGTACGGTCTCACGGCTGATGTGTTCCTGCGGATGTTTGGGCGATCGCCCTCTATGCCCTCTGCACCCTCTTGATACTGAACCATCAGCGCCTTCTGCGGCGGACTCTCCGCTGATCTAGCAATGACTACTGATTTAGGTGAAGAAAGCCAGTACAGCATCAATTGCTAATTAACCCTGTAGCAATCTAATCTGAATCGTTTGACTTGCAATGCTGCATGAGCGGAAGTCTCTCGTCCGTGAGGACTTGAGAGATTGATTCAACTGTTATTTCAACATTGTTCACAAAGGAGTTTTTACTGAATGCAAGCCACGAGCGAAAAGTCAGATTTTGTCCTTACTCCTTACATGAAGAGCAACGACTTATGGGCAACTTATCAAATCCTCAATACAGTCATTCCTTATGTCCTTTTATGGATTTTGGCTGTAAAAGCAGCTTCTATTTCCCTATGGTTGATGCCACCTATCATCGTTCTGATCGTTCTTTTTTCAGTCCGCTGTTTTTCTTTGATGCATGATTGCGGACATTATTCACTCTTTCGTTCAAAACGGGTTAATCGGGTCATCGGTTTTATGTTGGGTTTGATCAACGCGATCCCTCAGTATTCTTGGTCAAGAGACCATGCCTACCATCACAAAACTAACGGCAATTGGGAGCAGTATCGTAGTGTTGCAGACTTTCTCTCTACTGAAGAGTTTTCTAAACTGAGTCCATTTAACCAAAGGGTTTATGAGTTACTGCGACATCCCTTGATGGCTCTTCCGGGAGGCTTTTTCTACCTCGCTATCAAGCCAAGACTTGCCCTTATAGCAGGTATTTATGATTTTATGAGTCATCTGTTGACTTGCTTGCGGACAAATCCTGGTATCGGTTTACCGAAAATCATCTCTTCCCACAAATCTAGAAACTGGCATACGGCGGCTGAGTTTTGGGATCTACTCTTCAACAATCTTTGCGTAATCGGCGGCTGTCTCTTTCTCGGCTATCTACTTGGCTTTGGATTCTTTTTCAGCATTTATTCAATCACGCTGACGTGTTCTGCGGCAATCTTTATCTGGGTCTTCTTTGTGCAGCACATTTTTGATGGCGTTTATGCTCACAAAACAGAAGGCTGGGATTATTTGCGTGGGGCAATTGAGGGCAGCAGTTATCTGGAGTTGCCAACAATCCTTCAGTGGTTTTCAGCAGACATCAGTTACCACAATATTCATCATCTTTCCGAAAGAATCCCTAATTACAATCTCAAGGCTTGTCATCATAAAAATATTCACCTCCTCTCGAAAGCGAAAACGCTTCGGATCAGCGATATGCCTGGCTGCTCCAAGTTCATCTTGTGGGATTCTGCCGCTAACCGCCTTGTCTCGATCGCATCCTTTCGTCAAACAACCCAATCTACTGCTCTAGAGGTTGAGGCTTAATTCTGATGAACTTAATTTTTTCTGTGTTTGGTATTCTGCTTACACTCCTTTTAGTAGGGCTTGTACTCTATCTTCTGACTGCTCGCCGCTATCAATCGTCTAATTCTGTTGCCAGTTCCTATGATCAATGGACAGAAGACGGCATTTTGGAGTTTTATTGGGGCGAACACATTCATCTAGGGCACTATGGCTCTCCACCACAGCGCAAAGATTTTCTCAAAGCAAAGGAAGACTTTATCCATGAAATGGTGCGTTGGGGTGGTTTAGACAAGCTTCCTCCTGGCTCTACCGTCTTAGATGTGGGCTGTGGGATTGGTGGTAGCAGCCGCATTCTGGCACAGGACTATAAGTTTGATGTCACTGGAGTTACCATCAGTCCTCAACAGGTCAAACGCGCCCAGCAACTCACACCAAAAGACCTGAATGTGCAGTTTCAAGTTGATGATGCAATGGCACTGTCATTCCAAGATGCCAGTTTCGATGTCGTCTGGTCGATCGAAGCAGGTCCCCATATGCCCGACAAAGCGGTTTTTGCTAGAGAGTTGCTGCGGGTGCTGAAACCCGGCGGTGTGCTGGTGGTTGCCGATTGGAATCAGCGGGATGTTCGGGCAACGTCCCAGAATGGGAATCGCCAAAAGCCGCTCAATTTTTGGGAAAGACCTGTCATGCAGCAACTGCTAGATCAGTGGTCTCATCCTGCCTTTGCCAGTGTTGAAGGCTTTGCCGAACTTTTAGCAGAAACGGGATTCGTTGAAGGAGATGTCGTGACTACCGACTGGACAGAACAAACTCTACCATCCTGGCTAGATACGATTTGGCAGGGTATCGTTCGCCCACAGGGATGGATGAAGTACGGAGTTTCTGGTTTTATCAAGTCCTCGCGAGAAGTGCCCACGATCTTGTTGATGCGACTGGCATTTGGCACCGGGCTTTGCCGCTTCGGGATGTTTCGTGCGATCCGAAACCAGGGGGACGGCACAACCACAGTGCGGGAGAAAGCCAATGCGAATGCGAACTGACCTCTGGCAAGGGGACTTTGGCTACTGGCAGAACCTGTTTATTCACCAGCATATTTTGATCCTCGGCTATACCGCTTGGATGGGTCACTTAAACCAGGGACGGGGAATGGTAGCTTGTGAGGTGATGGATACCATCTCTTCCTCTATCGATTGGAGTGTCGATACAGTGATCCTCGATCGGACATTCATCCCTCAGGCACAGGTAGCAAACTATCTAGAAGCGTTTGAACTGGAAAAAGGGGCAGTAACCGCACTGTTAAAAGCGATCGCCACCTATGAACCGACTCAGGCGATCGTGGTTCTAGTTATCGGTAACGGCAACGTCGATATCAACCTGCTGCAACATTTGAAGATTTCCCCTAGCGACTGTTACAACCAAGTGCGGCGACGTTGGGCAGAATTTCAACTTGACCTAAATAGTGACATACTCCTACGCTGACTGAGTACATTACAGCGTAGGCTTCTCAGTGACCCCTGGTAACCCATTGGGCGATCGTATTCGCAATGAACTACAAGCCGCAGGCATTATCTTCACTGACCAGCCGGATAGACAGACTCGTTGGCAGCACCTTTAAAAGATACAATCATGCCCTTAAATACCATTCTGGAGTTGAGCGCTAAAGAATCCCTATCAGATTATGTGACGGCGATCGCTTGGTTGCCGATCGGCAATACCTTAGCGGTTGCCTCTGGTGCGGGAGAAGTGCGCTTACTGAAAAATTTTGTGAGTATGGCTCTGTGTCAGCCCACGGGTCAATCCATTGATGCTTTAGCCTTTTCATTTGACGGCAAATGGCTGGCAACGGGTGGTCAAGATGGCACGATTACACTGTGGCAGATGGATGGTGATAGTCCCAAAATGTCTGACACGTTGGAATGTGGCTCCTGGGTCGATCGCCTGAACTGGAATCCCGCTGGCAATTATCTGGCATTTACAGCGGTTTTCGATTAGATCCGCTACAAAAGTAAATGACATAACTGGCTCTGGCTATAGCTTTCAACATTTCCACCTATGGCACGGTTGATAGCAATCTGCTGTAATCAGGGAAAGACGGTGCAGATTTGGGATGCGGATCAAGCTGAAACAGTGACAAGTCTGGAGGGTATTGCAACTCCCCAGGATATTCGCTGGTCGCCGGATGGCAAGCATTTGGCAATCGCCATCAAAAGCAATATTCACATCTGGAATGCCCAAAACTGGGACAAGCGGCTGTATCAGTGGGAAGTGACCTCGCCCGCTAGTACGATCGCCTGGTCACCAGATGGTTCCTATCTCGCCTGCGCTGTTCATGACCATAGCATTGGTGTGCTGGACTGGTCGAAGGCGCAACACCTCCAGTGTGAACCGACTGATGGGAATGATTTGCCAACATTGATGCGCGGCTTCCCCGGAAAAATCCGACAGTTAGCGTGGGCAGATCTTCCGCCCTCTGCTGACTTACCGCCGATTCTGGCAGCCGCCACTCGTGAACTGGTAACGATGTGGATGCGCTCCCCGGAGGACTGGGACAACTGGGTGTTGGATCTCCACAGTGGCACTGTGCTGGATGTGGCATTTCAATCCAAGACTGGGTTGCTTGCCTCTCTTTCAGATGATGGCTGGATCATCCTCTGGCAAGCAGCACTGGAGGTGGTGCAGATACTTGAAGGAGCAGAGAAGGGATTTTCTTGTCTAGCATGGCATCCTAATGGACAACACTTAGCAGCCGGAGGGCAGCGAGGCGAATTGTTTGTTTGGTCGTCCTGTTAAAGTTAAGGGAAAAAATATAGAATGATTATCATTATCAATTAAATTTACTTACTGCTCCTCATGAAAAAGCCGGAAGCGTTTGATGTTATTGTCGTCGGTGCAGGTGCAGCAGGCATTGGGGTTGGGGTTGTGCTGAAAGACTTAGGGCTGGAGGATTTCGCTATTCTGGAGCGGCATCAGATTGGCGAGTCCTTCCGGCGCTGGCCTCAGGAGATGCACTTCATTACCCCGTCGTTTCCCAGTCACAGTTTTGGACATCTCGACTTGAATGCGATCGCCCGCAAAACATCGCCCGCGATCAGCTTCCGGCGAGAACACCTGAGCGGTAAGCAATATGCCCAGTATTTGGAAACCGTTGCCGACTACTTCAAACTGCCCGTCCATACAGGCGTTGCAGTCCAGAAAGTTGAACCCTTACTCCAGCATCAAGG
>JARCMD010000026.1 GCA_030248885.1 Leptolyngbyaceae cyanobacterium MP9P1.79
CCTTAAGCTTCATGTCCTGAAATTCAGTTTGTGACTGACTAATTAAAGTATTGAGAAAATCTAGACTCCTTTTTTTAGAACCTGGTGAAGGGGGAAAAATTAAGTCCTGCTTTAGTGATACTATTTTCTCTCTTGCCGTTCTCCAGCGATCTTGCTTTTCAAAATTAGAAGTTCCACTTAGTTCATCGGTGAAAATACTTGAGTTACTTCCGTCTAGTCGAAAGCGGTATTCACAAGTGACTTCAGGATGATATTTGGGTTCGTGCTCGATCGCTAACTTTAGGAGAAAAGCATAATCCTCTAGAACTTCAAATGATTCATCAAAACAGATAAGATCATCTCTAACTCGATAACGATCAATTAAGTAGCTATGCACTGGTATAAAATTATCAAACCACAGCTCTGGGTAAGAAAACTTGGGCTTCCTAAAGAAAAAATGACGCGACTGAACATACAGGTTGCCCATTGCGTCAGTCTCACAAAGTGTGCCCACTGCATCTGCATAAGCCCAAGCTGACGAGTAATTTGCCTCCAGAATCTTTATCAAAGAGGCAAGATGAGTGGGATATAAAATATCATCGTCATCTAAAAAACCAATGTACCTGCCTGTGGCTGCTACGATACCCAAATTTAAGTTCTTAGCACGTTGATCTAAATTAGTGCAATTCCTGACAGTTTGTACAGATAAACCGCGCAGGGCGTAAGTACTGCAGAGCTCTGCTACCTGTATATAATAATCATTATTTTCAGACTGTACAACTACCACTGCTTCGCACTTTGGGTAGGTGTTACAAAGAACGCTAAACAGGGCTTGATCTAAAAAATCAATTCGGTTAGGAACTGTACGTATCACGATAGACACTGTTGTATTTTGCATCAGAGCTACCACCTAGACGGAGAAAAGTATCTGCCATGATTAAAGTCAATATAGCTGGGCACCTCCTCTAACGAGAGCTTCTTGATCTCAGCAGAGTAAATTTTTCGTAGCTCTTCTTCGCTTGTTAATTGGCATAGTCTTAAAGACTCTTTCTGGATCGCATCAATATTTCCATACTTTACGGCTAATTTGTAAGCAGAAATAGTCATTTCTAAGTCTTGGCGGTGCAGGTTCCTATCTTCACCAAACACATAGTGGTAAAAGAGAGCATTTGGTACTGTATAACATTGATAGCCAAGCATCTGAGCACGCCATGAAAGGTCAACATCTTCGCAGTACAGGAAAAAAGACTCGTCAAATCCATCTAAGCTCTCATAAACCGGAAACGGTATTAATAAGCAGCAGCCGGAACACCATCCAGTTGCAAAGGTTTTTGGATTATAAACTTTTGGGTGTTCGATAGGAAATTGACTAGCTTCAAACAACCCCTGATTATTTCGAGTCTGAGCAAATCTAACTAGATTTTCAACCATTTGATGATGAGGAATTCCATCTGGATTAATACAAAGGTAGTAATCCGTCCCCCTGTTCATTGCTTGAAAGCTACTAAATAGATAATTATGCCCTGCGCCAAAACCAATGTTTGCACCCTCCTGGCTCACCGAAACAGACAGATTAAGGTCTTTTGCGATTTTTAAGACTTGCCCTAACTGAGAGCCATTATTGTTATCTATAATTCCAAATTCGACACTTATTAAAACAGAAGACAGTAGTTGCTCTTTAAAGCTGAGTAGGCTTTTGTAGAGGAGGTTTAGATCATTTTTATACAGTACGATACCAATAGCCAATTGGATAGTTCCCATACGCCTTAATTTTCGTTAGTACTGTGAACATCTATTACTCATTCGCGCCAAGATTATTTTATACTCCACTCACTCAGATCCATCCTACACTTTGTTTTAGGCGAAACCAAGTTTGTCTCAGCTTCCAGAATTTGCTGCTTTCCATAGCAGCATTTCTCTGCTGAGTTTGCTCCAATTGGGTCTGAGTTTGCTGGAACTGCGTCTGAGTTTGCTCCAATTGGGTCTGAGTTTGCTGGAACTGCGTCTGAATCTGCTCCAGTTGAGTCCGAGTCTGCTCCAATGCTTTCTCTAATCCATCTTTCTGTTTTATGAGATTATTGCTGTGTTCCTCTAAGATGCCAATACGCAACTCGCGATCGCCAATCATTTGAGCAAAGTTGGTATGGTAAAGACTGGCGTGCTTGGTGCAGATATACTTCAACAAACGACCGCGATTCTCAGGTAAAGCACATTGTGTCACCATTGAATTTGCTCGTACTCGATAGTCGTAGAGCACTTCAGGAATATAATGGAATTTCCATCCGCGTTCGATCGCGCCCAGCCAGAGATCCCAATCTTCCAACCCAGCGACTGGCATATAGGGGTCGTAGCCCCCACAGTCTTCCCACATAGACTTTCGGTAAACAGCACAGGCATCGATATAGTTGCCTGAGATGAGTCGGTCGGCATCAAATTTTTCTGGCAGTTGCCACGATCGTTCAATCTCACCAAACCACTCAGGCTTACCATACACAACACCCACTTCTGAGTTTTGATCGAGAAATTCAATCCCCTTAAGGATGTAATCAGCGCGTATTTTGTTATCTGCATCTAAAGGCAAAATGTAGCGCCCTACCGCTTTAGCAATGCCATTATTGCGAGCATGAGCCAAACCCTGATTTTCCTGATCAAGAACAAAATACCCCTGATCTTTTAGATAACCTAAAAGCTTAACTGTCAGTGGATCATGAGAACCATCATTGACAATGATGACCTCATAAACGGGGTCGAGACAAGTCTGAACGCTGGATAGCGCGTCTGACAGATACTCACCTTGGTTGTAACAAGGAATGATAACAGAAAGGACAACAGATTGAGCTGACATATGAAAGTGTTTAATAGTTTACGAGATTGCCTCAAAAAGTAGCCAAAAGACACTGATAGCTGTGCAGGTGAACTTTTACTAGTACGTTTCTCAAAAATCCTTGAAGGAATCAGCTTTTCAACTTAAGATGCCACTTCAGTTTTAAGCAACCGCTGTTTAAGTCGTAGCCAGTAAATACGTAAGCGCCAAAACTTAGAAGTTTTCATGGCTGCAATTTCATTTCTTGCCTCTAAAAGCGTATTCTGTACAACCATAAGCTCATTTTGAGTTGTTAAGAGAGCCGCTTGAGTAGCCTCAACTTCAGCTTTCATTTGAAAAACTTGAGCTTTTAGGGGTTCAGTATAGTAACCCAAGCTACTTTGATAGGTTTTAGGGTGTACCACTTCCAGCGGGAAGTGAACAGGATCTAAATCAGGTTTTGGCAGGTGGGGATAATGTTCAATTCGAGTAGACTTCACAAATAACAGCGAGTTTTGAATATACCAAGGTTGAACATGGTCATTCGACCAAAAGCGATGACGTAGACAATCGATCGCGACATAATCTTGCTGTTTAAAGAGCGTTACCCAGTAACTTGTCCACTGTTCATTTAAATGCCCTGTTCCCCCTTGAAAGGGCACGGCTGCCGAAAACAAAACTGCATCTGCTAGGCTAACCAGGGATTCGATAAAGATACTTGCTGAGGCAGCAGGTAGATGCTCTGCCACTTCTAAAGAGATCGCTAAGTCGAACCGCCGATCGAGTCTAAGCGGTTGAGTCAAATCCTTAGCCAAGAAGGTTTCGATCGGAATTTGCAATCGACTGGTGTCAACATAGTCGCCGTCCACCCCTAAATAATCCTGTATGCCTAACTCCTGAAATACCGATAGCCACGCACCGAGACCACAACCGACATCTACAACGCTTTGGGGTTGAAGCCATTCTAGAATCATTGGTACAACCTGCCTTGCTGAACCCCGAGCACCCTCTAAAAGCGAGTCAAAGAACGCTTGATCATACAGAGGCGAAGCTTGCCTACCGAAAGAATCTGAAGGCATCGGTTGACTCATACTTTGCGACGGTAAAATTGCATTAGTTTCTCCTCTTCGCTTGGTAGCTGTAGCAAGATAGGTCAGACAAAGCCGTCGTGTCGGAAAGGCTTGATCAAGCCATTGAGCAACTCGATTCAATGCTCTAATGCCAAAAGAAGCAAAGCGTTGATGCTTGGCTAGCCAGCCAGCATGATACTCATCAACAAACATTTGAATTAAGACTGAAAACAAACCTTCCAGCGGTTGCACTTCAATATCAATATATCCAGCTTGTTCCAACAAATAGCGTAAACCGTACTCTGTATAACGGTAAAAGTCTATAGGCTCTTCATGCAAGCCCCAAACCATTGGAACAGTTAAGATGAGCTTACCGTTAGATTTTAATAGTCGATAAGTCTCCTGAAGCATGAGAGCGGGGGTATCTAAGTGTTCCAACATTTGAGTTGAAAGGATTGTATCAACTGAATCATCAGGTAGTGGTACGTCATAACAATCCGTGCAAATATCAACGTTTTCCGCATACTGTTGATCTATACAAAGATACTCGTCCACACGGGTTTTGAACAAGTCTTCATATCCACGCGAGTGACCACTACCAATGTCTACCATTCGCCCTTTAACAGTGGGAGCCAATTTTGCTAGCGCCGCAATAATCGTTGAGCGGGCGATATAGTGTGGATCTTGGGGATGAGGGTTAAGATAATAATGAAGACCTTGCATCAATTTAGATTCCTAAACATCACGATGAGCTTGTTTGATAATATAAGCTGACGAAAAGTCGGGTAAGGATCGAATGCGATGGTTGAACCCATGTTTGCCTAGATACTCATGGACTGCTACCGCGCAACCATCCCAAGCATAATAGTCGTCAATAATAACAATCCCCTTCTCAGAAACAAGCGGATACAGGTTTTCAAGGCACACTTTGGTTGACTCATACCAGTCACCATCCAATCGAAGGATAGCAATCTTTGTTTCAGGATTATGTTGCACAAACTGAGGAACAGTTGCTTCAAACCATCCCTTATAAAATCGCACTGTGGTATCCAAAAGCCCAAGCTGACTAAAGTTTTGCTGTACCAGCTCTAGTGAAGCCATACAGTTATCAAAATACCAAGGACTATCAACTGCTTGCTGCCAGCTTTGCGCCATCGGACCATCTACTGGCTGTGTGGGCGGCAACCCCTCATAACTATCAAACAGGTGGAGTAACCGCGTCGATCGAGGCTGTAAGGCGCTTTCAGTCAGCTTCATTGCCGCTGCGCAGCCGCCTTTCCAAACACCGCATTCGATAAAATCTCCAGCAATTTTCTGATCGATGACAGACTGGACGGACTCAATCAGAAACTCTAGTCCTGAATCTGGCACCATGCTGTAAGGGCGAACTTTTTGAATAAGCTCTTTGACCTTAGCGTTGCTAAGTATAGGCGCTTCAAGGGCAGGTGACTCAACAGCGGGCATGAGTGATGGTTCTGCGCTCGCAGTTTCACCACCAGCTTGAAGTATTTCTTTCAAAAATCTGGGCAATAAACTAAGCAACATAAACGTTTTGACCCATTATTGAACGACAGTAAAGGCTCAAAGCATTCACGTCTGAGGGCAAACCTTGGTGAGAGCACGTAACGCAGACAGGTTGCTTGCTAACATTTACCGTCCAGACGATTGAGCTATAGACAGCCTCGCGTCTGAAACTTACGCTTCATTATGAGGAAACTGGATCGTCTTTCCCAGTTAAGTACGCTCTTGCTCGTCACCGCCGGCGCTGGCTGTGCAAGAAGCGTTCTAGCGATGGTGCTAGCGCATGAAGGCTCAGATAAGAGAGTATCGCCAAACCTCAGCTAAATCAACCCTTGACATAGGAAGCCTGGTTAGCTGTTTTTCCTTTGCTATAAGCTTAAAGAAAGAATAGTGAAAAGTTTAAGTCCAGCTCTTTGGTCTAGCTGTTAATGCATGATACCGCTACCTGGAGTAACCGTATCAGCCAAATGTTACGCAGCCGTTATAGAGTTGGCGGCGATAACCTAGCATTAGCTTCTCATCCAGCGATGATGCTCATCAGTGCCGACATCGTTGCACGGGGGGTGATGCTTGCACCCTACGAGGTGGTGTTAAACACCAATGAAAGGACTGACTTGACGGGTTCGATCAAGCAGATGGCCTTTGGAAGCGTGGTCTTAA
>JARCMD010000027.1 GCA_030248885.1 Leptolyngbyaceae cyanobacterium MP9P1.79
TTCAAGTAGAACCAAAAGGGATTCGCGTTCCAATCACGCTGTATGAAGTAGGCGGCATTGGTATTCCCTATAATCTTGCGCTTCCTCAAGCAACCGATGTTTTGCTGCCCCTTGAGCAATCAGTCTCTCTGGAATACACCGTTCTAGAAGGGAAACACGCCGTTGGCACTCTGTTTCAAGGCGCTCTGACCCGTTTATCCGAGTCTAGTGCTGAGTTGCAAACAGACCACACACTAGATTTGCTGACTAATCTAAAACTACATCTCCAAACCGGACGCGATCGCGCTCCCATTGCAGGTGATTTGTACGCCAAAGTTCTAAAAAAAGTTGCAGATCGAGAGGATCATTTCTTAATTCGCTTCACTTCTATTCCGCCAGAAGTTGCCACAGTCTTAGCATCTCTGCAACCGCCAGCATAAGTACTATCGCTTAAATTGATACTGTTGGTGGCGATCGCCCTCGACCCGTTTGCGATCGCTAATATCTGTGAGAACTCCATCGAGCCAAAGTAAACTGCCGTTGTGATCAAAGACTCCCTGCTTCCGCTCAGACAGCCAAATAATATTGCCATTGGCATGAATAATTCGATACTCAATCTCAGAACGATGATGATCGAGAGCAGATTGAATCAATGAGTCTTTAATTTGTACCATATCGTCTGAATAAATAATGCTGAGGTAAGACATTGCCTGATTTTCAACAAATGCGGCAGCAGGATAGCCAGTAATATCCTCAATTCCATGACTGATGTACTCCATTCTATAGACTGGATTACATCGAAACACGGCACCTGGAATGTTGAGCGTCAACACTTTAAATCTCTCTTCGCTTGCTCTTAACTCCACCTCTAACCGTTTGCGATCGGTGGTGTTGTATCCACTGATCACAACACCATCGCTTTCTAACATCGATGGATATCGTTGTCCTTGAATATATAACGAGACCCATCCACCAGACTTTGCTCTCCACCAACACTCAATACCTGACTGAGTGGATTGAATATTGCTCATCCACACCTGAAATACCAGAGTAAATTCATTGCAGTTACAAGGATGAACCAAGTCAGTGAGACGTTGACCCAGCAATTCTTCCTTTTTGTAGCCCAATAATCGCTCAACCGCAGGACTGATATAGATAATCCGTCCAGCATTGCTAGTTTGAATAAACAGATGGGGACTATTTAAGACAAATGTCTTCCATTTTTCTTCTGTTCTAACTAATGCGTTATAAGTCGTTCGACTCTCTGTGACATCCTCTAACAAAACAGCAAAGTATTGCTTGTGTCCATTTACTGAAACAGCCAAATCAATCAGTGAAATATTGAAATTAATCCAAATGACTTCATTCTCTTTAGAAATAAAGCGTTTTTCAATGGTGTAAGAGTTGATGTTTCCATTCAGTAACTCTTGCCTCAAATCCGCATCAATCAGTCTATCTTCTAAATGAACAAATTTTTCGATGTGTGGGTTTGGTTTGGCTACTCCAAAAAGTCCATGGAATTTTTGATTGCACTTGATGATGACTCCATTCGGATTCACTAAGGCAGTTGCGATATTAGAGCCACCAAACAGGGCGCTCGCTCGCTCATATTCTTCCATCAAGTTACAAATAGAGCCACTTGAGTTGGCTTTTTCAGCAGTCAAAAACATGAGTTTTGCATCTAAATCAAACTGGAGGGAACACTCAATAGTCTGCTCATTGTCTTGAGTTTTCACAGGAAAATTGATCGCCTCTCCTTGTCGCGATCGCTGCCAAAAAGTTGTTAGGGCTGTTAGTGTTGTTGACTTAGATAAAAAATAGTCAAAGAAGCTAACTTCTCCCGCCCCAGTTTGCAACAAGTCTAAGAAACTTTGACTGACATAGATTGGCTGTCCTTGTTCATCGTAAACACAGATCGGGCTGAGCGATCGCTCCAGAAGCTTTTGCGACTGTTTGGAGCAAATTCCAGGAATATTCCACAAAGTAGAAACCATTTTCGAGTGTGTCCTTGCATTTCAGATAGAGTCATGCCAGAAGCGATACCGCTGCTTCCAGTAGCTAGTCTTTCCCTAGGGCAAGCGAGCTGTAAGTGATCTGACAACTGGCAATTCACTTAATCCACTCCTCTTCATTCATCGGTTTCTTGCGATCTTTAGATTTTGTAGTAGATGCAAAAGTCACCGATTAACGTCACTTATAATTATCCATCCCATCCAGGCTGAAAACTAGCTGTATGCTTGTTTGTAGATTGTCACAGTATTTTCTCACTTGTGCCAGTCAAGCTGCACCCGCCCATTATAGAGTTAACTAGAACCAGATTGTCAGATGAGTTCTAATTAGATGCATCTCTTAAATGCATTCAGTTCTGTCACAAGGCGTAGTCAATTATGTTTTCGGCTATTATAATTTACACAAGCATCTAGCCAACCTTGACACTGAGTGACGATTGAACTAGGGTTAAGCAAAGTTTCATCTACCGTTTTGATTTGATTGGATTTAGCAGACTCTGTTGATTGATTTGAGAGTGCTGTTGATTAAGGGTGAGGGAGCGATCGCACTGCGGATTGCGAAAAATTTTGTAGTTACAACTGGGTTTTGGTGATTTTACAGAATACATAACTGGTCGTTAGCGGAATAGATGATCACAGCAACACTCGTTACTGTGCATTTGAGGACTATTTTTCAACTCCACTTCAACTGATTTAGAGCAAGTTATTTAACGCCTATATTTGGGCGGGTTGATTAGCAATGCCTCGTAATACAAAGTACTCAAGCCACACTATTTTGTAAGCTTGAGCGCGTTTAAGCGATTTCTAGCAAACCAAATACCTGCAAGTGCAAGTTTTGTAGTTGTGCTAACAGCACCGTAAATCTTAGCTAAATCTACCCAACAACAGCGATATCTCTTTTCTCGAAAACTCTCTAATCGATTGCTTGATTTCTACAAAGTAAGCAGGATAATTGCAGCGATCGCATTTTTGCACATTAAGTAAGTGCCATGCAAAATATGTCCTGCAATCCGTATCTTGAAAGCCTCTTAAAACTGGTTTCAGTGAATTGAAAAGTCTACTGATTGCGGCAGCGCAAACTGGTAGATATCACACCACAAAAGGTGAAATAGATATGATTGGACAACTATTAACTGGACGCTACCTCATTCTAGAAAAATTGGGAGTAGGTGGATTTAGCGAAACCTATCTAGCTCGCGATAAATATCTCCCTCGGCATCCATTGTGTGTTGTCAAATATCTCAAGCTGTCATCTAGCAACGAGATTTCACCGGAAGTAGCACAGCAATTGTTTGAGAATGAAGCACGCCTTTTGGAGCGGTTAGGGCGAGATTATGCTCAAATTCCGACGCTGTTTGCTTATTGCCATGAGCAAGAGCAGATGTATCTAGTTCAAGAGTATGTTGAGGGCGAAAATCTTGACAGTTATCTTGCTGGGGGAAAGCGTTTGACTTCAAAAGCAGCGATCGCCCTCCTGTTAGACCTATTGCCAGTGCTCGACTATATTCATTCTCATCGAGTCGTTCATGGCGACATTAAACCAAGCAATTTGATTCGTCGTCGCCGCGATGGCAGAGTGTTTTTAATTGACTTTGGGGTTGCTTGTCTGCTGCCAGAGACGCAATCGAGCGCAAAGCTTGATGGCGAGGCAAATTCCCTAGTGATGGGCACTCCAGGTTATATGCCAGACGAGCAACACCAGGGCATATCTCAGTCGAATAGTGACTTGTATTCCTTAGGAATTTTGATCATTCATCTGCTGACGAGAGTTCATCCACGCCAGTTTCAACAGAATCCGATTTCAGGAAACTTGGACTGGCAGCCTCATTTGGGTAAGCAAATCCTTGAGCCAAAATTGATTAAAATCCTCGATCACTTGGTGCAGCCTCAATGTCGCGATCGCTATCAGCAAGCCTCGGAGGTATTAGCAGATCTCAAAGCCTTACCTAAAACAACGTCTTTGCAACAATGGTGGAAATCTTCTAAGTGGCAGAAATTGACATCACAACTGGCAGTACCCATGGCGGCGATGCTAATCATGGGAGGGCTGGGCGCACAGTATTTTTCAAGTCATAGCAAACAAGCAACATCGTTGATTAGCCAACTCAAGCAGGCGCTTCCTCAGTCTAATAATCAGCTAACAATGCTGCGAGATTTACCCGTTCAGTCTGAGGTCGATCGCTTAGTGATTGCACCGAACAACCAGATTTTGGTCACAGCCGGATCCAATCATGTCTTGAGTCTGTGGTCATTGCCCAATGGCACCTTACTCAAATCCTTATCTAGTCAAGTGGGTAAAGTCACAACCTTGACGATCAGCAAAAACAGTAAATTTCTGGCAAGTGGCAGCGAAGATGGCACTGTTCAAGTTTGGAATATAGACTCTGGGCAACTTCTGCATACTTTTGGAGGACACCAGAAATCGGTGACCGCCGTTGCCATCAGTGCCGATGCCCGGAAGTTGGTGAGCGGTAGTGAGGATGGCACACTCCGCTGTTGGGATTTGCAAACTGGCATCCGGCAGCGCACTTTAAAAATTCCCGGTGCAGCAGTGACCGCAGTTACCTATGGCATTGCGCCGGGTAGTTTGATTAGTGCTAGCAGCGATCGCCAGCTTCAAGTCTGGAATCTCCGTACGGGGCAACTCCAGCGAACATTTGCCGGACACACCAAAGCGATCGTTGATCTTGAGGTAGCCAATGACCATACCCTATTTAGCTTTGGTGAAGATCGGGGACTGGTGTGGGATCTCGACCGGGAAGAACTCGTGCTGGCATTGCCTGAAGACTCGGCAAAATCGGTGACTGCTTCACTCAACGATCGCACCATTGTCACAGTGAACAGCAACGGCAACATTCGGGTCTGGGTTCGCAAAGCAGGACAACTCGTGCCCAAAAAAGCAGGCACCTTAAGCCGAAATTTGGATGTAGCGCTCAGTCCAAATCATCACTATTTAGCCAATTGGAGCGCCGATCAGCGATTACGGATTTGGCAAATCAATGCCAGCAATATTCAGTAAAAAGGAGATAGTTATGCTGCATAAAGTTTCAGAAACAACCATGCACCGGGTTCGCTGGGGATTAACCATCGGCTGGTTATTGTTAATCGCTTCACTGTTCTATGACCCAATTACAGTGATGTGGACTCAACCTGATAATCTGGCGAGTCCCTTTCGGATAGACCTCGATCGCTGCATCAAAATTCGAGAAACCTGTGTGCCACAAGAGCCGTTTGCGATGACTGCGCTGATTTGGTGGGCAATGATCGTACCCTGTGCCATCTTTATTTTGTTAGTGTTTGGGCATGAATTTTGGCGGCGAATTTGTCCCCTTTCATTTCTGTCTCAAATCCCCCGTGCATTGGGCATTCAGCGACGGCGAATGGTGACAGATCCGCTCACAGGTGAGAAGCGGCGGGAGTTAATTGCGATCGATGAAAAGTCTTGGCTAGGTCGAAATCATCTATACGTTCAGTTTGGATTGTTTGTTTTAGGGCTAGGCATTCGCATTTTATTCATCAACTCTGATCGCGTTGCCTTAGGTGGTTTTTTGATTGGTACAATTTTGTGCGCGATCTCAATTGGCTATTTGTACGCAGGCAAAAGTTGGTGTCACTACTTTTGCCCGATGGCACCTGTGCAACTGGTTTACACCGGACCGCGATCGCTGTTGGGCAGCCAAACCCACCAGGAGCAAAAACCAGCCATCACTCAATCGATGTGCCGTACTGTAGAGTCCAATACGGGTAAAGAATGTAGTGCCTGCGTGGGTTGCAAGCCAGTCTGTTTTGACATTGATGCAGAAAAAACCTACTGGACAGATCTGAATAAGCCCGGACGACGGCTGGTTCAATACGGCTATCTGGGGATGGTGATTGCGTTCTATCTCTACTACTTTCTTTATGCTGGCAACTGGGATTATTACTTTACCGGGGCATGGACTCACGAAAGTGATCAAGTGGCTAAAGCCTTTGATATCGGGTTCTATCTCTACGATCGCGCGATTCCCATTCCTAAAGCAGTGGCGGTATTCTTGACCTTTGGCATCTTGATTACCATCACCCTAGCCTGGGGTTTGATTTTAGAGAAGCTGTGTCGCATCTACCCGTGGCGCGGTCGTCCTATCTCCGCTGAGCAAGCGCAACATATCGTGTTTACGCTATTTACGGCAGCATCCTTCTGGACGTTCTTTTCCTATGGTGCGCGTCCTTCACTCAATCGATTGCCCTCTATTCTAATACTCGCCTTCAATTCATTAATTGTGCTAGTTGGCTCGATCTGGCTCTATCGTACGCTCAGGCGCACTCGTGACCAGTATGATCGTGAACATATGGCAATGAGTCTACGGAAACAACTACAACGATTAGAGTTAGATCCGATGTTGTTGGAAGGGCGATCGATCGATGAGTTAGCGCCCAACGAGATTTATACACTGGTCAAAGTCTTGCAAGGATTCTCGCAGCAGTTGCGGTTAAATACCTACACGGGCGTTGTGCTGGATTTGTTAGAGCAACAGACAACAAGCGCTAGTAACAGTTTTGAGCATTGCAAAAAGCTGCGACAAGATCTGCAACTGAAGGATTCTGATCACTTTACGGCGATGGAGTCGATCGCGGCTACTCGTCCAGAAGTTTTAAAGTCTGCCCGTTCTCAGCGATCGCTTGCCCACATTCACGATGCAGTCACCTTAGCCAGAACGATCGCTAAACCCTCTAGAAAATCGACATTTCGGTAAATTAGTCGCCTCAATCTCACTTGCCATACAAGGAGTTAGTCCCCCATGTTGAACTTGAAGTCAGTTAATTTTGAGCAACAGCAATTTCAAACGCATTGTTTAGAACCATCTCACGCTGACCAAACTGAGTGGTTGATTGGACGAAATACGACCTGTGACTTAGTTTTGCCTAGCCCAGAGGTGAGTCGTGTCCATGGGCGCATTGTCTACATTGATAGTGCTTATTACTACATTGATGATGGCAGTACATCAGGTTCTTTGCTCAACGGCGAAAGCATTTTGGTAAACGATAACCGTCAACTGCATCTAGGCGATCTACTTCAGATTGGAGAAACGTTTTTGCATGTAGAAGCCTTAACTCCACCTATCCTCAATGGGGCTGAAGCTACTTTACAGCCGTCTTTTGTGATTCCGGAGCAGCAATGGGTAGGGGAAGATTTGCTGTGCCGCTGCTGTCGGATTGTAGACGAAACTCCTGATGTGAAAACGTTTTACTTCGTAGCAGAACCCGGTGTCCTATTTCACTATCAGCCTGGACAATTTGTCAATTTGAAGATAGAGATTGAGGGCAAACCTGTCATACGCTCTTACTCAATTTCGTCGTCTCCCACTCGTCCTTATCACCTCAGCTTGACGATTAAGCGAGTCCCCCGACCGATTGATCAGCCAGAACTACCAGCGGGGCTAGTCTCTAACTGGATGCATGATTATCTCAAGGTGGGCGATCGCGTCCGGTTGCTAGGGGGAGCGTTGGGCAATTTTACCTGTCTACCCAATATCCCTCGTAAAATGCTGCTGATCTCGGCTGGAAGCGGCATTACACCGATGATGTCGATATCACGCTGGATTCAAGATTCGCTGATAGACTGCGATATTCTCTTTCTTCACTCTGCTCGAACGTTAGAAGATATTGTGTTTCGGGCTGAGTTAGAGTCAATCACCGCTCAAATGCCAAATTTTCAGCTTGCAATCACTCTAACTCAGCAATCTGTAGGACGCGCCTGGATGGGTTTGACTGGGCGCATCTCTCAATCTATGCTGCAATATGTTGTCTCCGATTTGGGCGATCGCGTGGTCTATGTGTGTGGTCCAGCAGAATTTATGCAGTCCATTCGTGCTCTACTGGAAACCCTGCAATTTCCGATGCAGAACTACCAAGAAGAAAGCTTTGGTGGCACACCACCTCCAATCAAGCCTAACTCTACTTCGGTCTTACAGTCAGTCTTGCAATCGATACCCGTGCCGGAGCTAACAGGTAATGGTAATGGCAATGGCAATGGCAATGGCAATGGCAA
>JARCMD010000241.1 GCA_030248885.1 Leptolyngbyaceae cyanobacterium MP9P1.79
CCCACCCCCCATCCCCGTTTCACAGGCTCCCGTTCCACAGGCTCCCATCCAGCAGGCTCCTGCTAGACCCCTTGCCCCCAAGCCAACAGGAACTCCCTTTTCCCTTTTGGAGTTATTGGGCGGTGCGGCGTTTACGGGGTTTGAGGGGGGATTGGTGGCGATCGCCTTAACCAGCCTTCTGAAAGGGACTCCGTTGATTGGGTTTGGTGTCGCCCTTGCTATTATTGGAGGCTTGGTCTTTTTGCAGTCGCGCCGCACGATCGAAAGGTTTGACCTCCTCATCATTGCGGGGATCACGGTGTTAATTATGTTTGTACCCGCCTTGCAATTTGGGGGTTCGTGGATCGCTACAATGCTATTGGCAGGCTTATCGGGATTGGTGGGAGTCGCCATGACAACGCTGTTTCGGTTGATTTACAATTTGCTCTCTCGTTTTATGTAAGTAGCTGAGGACGTGGTTTACCAGCGGGGTAGGCGGTGGAGTTCCGGCGGAAGTTAAGGTAGCATCGTTCAAGGCGTTGTGAGACACAGAATAGTTTGTGGAACGCCCTACCTGACGTTTTTTTGTTCTATTTGCTGTGACCCGATCGCCTGTGACTAAATCTACGAAGTCTTCTGCAACGAATTCCGATCCCCCGGTAGCGCCCAAGGGAAATTTTTTACTCAGTCTCGTTTGGCGATCGATGCTGCTGCTGCTAACGGCTGGCTTGGCAAGCGGTGTGGGATTGGCAGTGGCGCACTTTTACCCCACAACCATGTCTGATGTGCCCCTCCTGGAGGGGGTGTTGCGGCGTGTCAGTCCCCTGTTGAAACGCCGAGGTCAGCCTGCAACTTCTACGACTTCCCAGGGCGATGCTCCGAAGCTGATTTTGCCCAGCGATGTGCTGTTTAAGGACAATCAGAGTGTCCTGCGATCGGGGACTGAGGAGATTTTCAGCACTATTTTGGTGGATTTGCGGCGCTATGAAGGGGCAACGATTCGCATTGCAGCCTACACGGATGACTTGGGCGAAAACACCCAGGATCTCTCGCTGCGACAAGCCCAGGCGGTGCAGCAATATCTGTCAAGTGCCCTAGGAGGGCAATATCACTGGGTGGTTTTGGGGTATGGTGACCAAGCCCCGATCGTGGAAAATACGACTGATACCAATCGATTACGTAACCGCCGCATTGAGATTGCGATCGATCCCCGTTGAGGGATAGAGTGCTTCTCACTTCTATTCTTCCTGCTCTTTCATTCCGCTAAAACTGTGAAGGTTATCTTCTTTGGCACCCCTGAGTTTGCAGTTCCTAGTTTGCAGCGGCTTTTAGATGAGCCAGGGCTGGAAGTATTGGCAGTTGTGACTCAGCCGGATAAGCGCCGGGGTCGAGGGAACCAGTTGACACCTTCCCCGGTGAAGTCGATCGCCCTAGCCCATAACCTCCCCATCTGGCAACCAGCCCGGATTAAGAAGGACACAGAAACATTAGAAAAACTAGCTGCTGCCCAAGCAGATATATTTGTTGTCGTAGCCTACGGACAGATCCTATCCCAAACCATTCTGGACATGCCTCGCCTGGGATGTGTGAATGCCCACGGCTCAATTTTGCCGCGATATCGGGGGGCGGCTCCGATTCAGTGGTGCCTCTATCACGGTGAAACTGAAACTGGCATCACCACCATGCTGATGGATGCAGGGATGGATACGGGGGCAATGTTGCTAAAGGTGGTCACTGCCATTGGACTGTTGGAAACAGCCCATGAACTCGCGGAGCGGCTGGCGGTTCTCAGTGCTGTGTTGTTGGTGGAAACCCTCGCCAGATTAGACCGGGGAGACCTGAACCCAACTCCCCAAGATCCAACCCAGGCAACCTATGCGCCGCTGATTCAAAAGTCGGATTATGGCTTGGATTGGTCTCGATCGGCGATCGAACTCCATAACCAAGTGCGGGGATTTTTTCCCAATTGCGTGGCTGAGTTTCGGGGTGAAGCGCTGAAGATCACCGCTACAGTGCCGTTTTTGCCCACATACTGGGCGCTTTTGCCCCCTGAGTTTGAGTTGTTAGGCAAGTCGGTGGTGTTGCCCGCCGATCGCACATTCCCTCAAGGGGCGATCGTTGCCCTACTGAAAGGATTGGGGCCGCTCATGCAAACGCGTGACGGACTCCTGCTGGTGCGAGAAGTGCAACTGGCAGGCAAGCGCCCTCAGTCAGGCTGGGATTTCGCCAATGGCAACCGCTTGAGCGTTGGCGAAGTGCTGGGAAATGGCGGTTAGTACGCTGCGGTCTAGTCCCATAGAAACCGGAGTTCCGTTGATGGGATGCAGGGCACGAGAAACCGGGGTTCTGTCCAGGATTATCTCGATCGCCCCAAACTTCCTAAAGAACCCCGGTTTCTCGCTCTAGCCCCAAATTTTCGCAGAACCTCGGTTTCTCGCCCTCGCCAAAAACCTCAAAAAAATTCGATCCGCCAGAGGCGGAAAGACAGAAGAAGCGTAAAAGGAAAGAGGGCAGAGGGCAGAGGGCAAAAGGGCAAGAGAGCAAAGGGCTACAGAGTCCTCGGAGCACGACAGACGACCCGAAAACCGACACTGCCGTAGCGGAGGTCGGGCGAAGAGTTGAGGCGATAGGCAGAACGGCAATTCCTGGGAAGGTCGACCCAAGAACCGCCGCGTAGGAGGCGGGAATGAAAATTGTTATCATTATCACTTATCCAAGCACTGCCATCGGTGGGTGCGCCCTCGTAGTTCTGGTGCCGCTGATCTAAGCACCATTCCCGCACGTTGCCGTGCATGTCGTACAGCCCCCAAGCATTGGGCTTCTTCTCTCCTACAGGATGCGTTTGACTGTTGGAGTTAGCGTTACACCAGGCATAGTTTTTTAGATCGCCCTCGTTGTCCCCAAAACACCATTTTTTATCCGACCCAGCGCGACAGGCATATTCCCATTCGGCTTCGCTGGGCA
>JARCMD010000242.1 GCA_030248885.1 Leptolyngbyaceae cyanobacterium MP9P1.79
CATTCGACTGCGCTGAAAATATTTTTGTTGCTGTTCTGCGGAAGCAACATGCCCATATCGATCCAGTAGCTCCAACGAAGTCCGGATCACGGTTAGCGGTGTCCGCAACTCATGAGACACCATCGACACAAAGCGAGACTTTAATTCATTGACCTCCTTCTCCTCTGCCAACGCCAGCCGCATTTCATCTTCTGCTTGCTGACCCTCGCGAATCATTTGCTCACGGATGCGGATACTTTCCACCATCCCAGCAAACACGTTCGCCAGTGTTGTCATTTCATCTGGAAATCGAACGTTTTGTGCCGACGATAAGTCTAAAACGTAATTTCCTACCCCAATCTGCTTCGCCGAGTGGGTTAGCTCTGCCAGATGGCGCGTCAAAATGCCTGACAGCAAATAGATCAGCACAAAAAAGATGCTATAGGTCACCACAAAAGACAGAATCATCCGACCTCGAATGGCCTGCTGCAATTGCCGTACATAGCCCGCATCAATATCCAGTCCCAGCACGGCCACTACTTTTCCAGTTCGGTCTTTTAATGGCGCAAAGGCAGAAATCCAAGTTCCCCATTTATCAGAATAAAGTTTTGACTCTTCGAAATTGCCTTGATTAAAAACCCGACGAGCTACACCGCCGGCGGCATCAGATTCTAAAAATTTGGCGGCCTTTGCGGGATCGTACCGCGACCATAAATCTACTAAATAAACAATTTCTAGTTCATCTGGCTGGACAGCAGGTTGCCCGATTCGACGGTTAGTATTTGATGGGCCAATGGCATAGGAATAGAGCCAAGCCCGTGGTTCAATCTTATGAACCGTCTCAAACCAGGCAAGCTGGCTGAGGTAGCGAGGGTCATCCGAAAATCCTTCAGAGTTTGCTTGACCTGTAGCGTAAAGGGCCATCAACTCGTCAGCGTTGACCCCCGCCAGCGCCCCACTTAACGTAGAGCGAATGTCTTCCCGCAAACGGGCTATGGCCTTCTCAGTGGTGTAGGAGTAAAACCAATAAAATGCGCCAGCCAATGCCAGACTGAAGACCAGGCTGAAGCCGACTAGCAGCTTAACTCGCAGACTAACTGATCTAGCAACTCTTTTAGCAGTCGGCGGCGTCACTGAGTACGGCCTGCAAAACTTTTGATCCAAGTTCACCTCAAGGGTGGATTAACTGTTTTCTAACAAAAAAGATGTCCTATCGCCTCTAACCCACGCGTGGAACATATATAAAGCTCTCGGATCGAATTCCACTATTAATTAACGCACTTTAGCTTTTCTCACAAACTCTCCCCCCCTTTTTCTTCATACAGGCAAATCAATCCTTCATCCGAACAACACTCAATCATACCCAATCAAAAATGTCCGGCATTAGAGCACGGACACATAGTTTTTGAGTTTTTGAGCCAAGCTTGATCCCCGCTCTGATCCGGCTCTGATCCCAGCTTGATCGACGCGTAGCTTTATACTCTAACGGCTAGGGTAAGTGAGGCGGCTAGAAGCAGAGGTTTTGAGCCAATTAGAGGAATTTTTAACCAAATTGACCGGATTTTTAGCCAGCTTGAGCGACTGGTCGTGTGATTTTTCAAGAGACGATACTACGTGGGCAATCAGGGGAACGCTGCTGAATAGCGCTAATGTTCCACACGTTGATACGGTGCAGAGGAGAGCTGTCATTAATCTCGTTGCTATGCGTTGAGGAATCATGGCTTTAGTCTTTCTCTTTCAGTATCAGAACCAATTTACATTCTTTAATGAAGTCTTGTGTAGTATTTGGGCAATCTCTACCCAACGATAGAGGGAAATTAGTAGTTCATCGGTTCTTTATTTTGAAGCTGTAGCAGTAGACTTCGCCACCTCACTCCTGACTCAAAGCCTCACCCACAGATAGTATTTATCACCCCAGCGATCGCGATCGTTTCAGCAGCGCCGATCTAGTTGATCTACACAGTGCCGCTCTATCTGTAGTACGAGACTTGGCTAGGGAATGGATCTACTTGGCGATTAGCGCTGAAGGAAAAGTTTGAGGAATTTACACGATTACGGCCTCAGGAACCGGAATTTCCTGAGGCCGTGATGGTGCTAAGCGAACTGTTTAACAGTCACAAAAGGGCGATCGCTCTAGCGGTTGACGTGATCAACAGCTCCTGTTGATTTCTGAATTTACCCAACCATTTCTTCAGCTTCTAGCCGTTTGCGTTCTCGCTCTAGCTCTAGTGCCTTTCTTAAATTGCTCACATAATATTCCATCCGGTGGTCATTAATCGCGTCAAAACCAGGTTCAAATGCATCGCGCAACAGCCCAACTAAAAAGTCAACAAATCGCAATACGGGGTTGGGATGAGGATACATATTGCCGCGAAAATCGAAATAGATCCGTTGCCCGACATGGACATAAAGTCGGAAGGGATTCCAGGGCAAATAGGGCGGCGGGATGTGGGGAACAATATCATTGTTGTTGACAAAACGGAAAACTTTTCCATCCAACATCAGACGCATTTCAGCCGCAAAAACTAAATCTCCGACTCGGGGTTGACCAAAGGTATAAAGCCCTTGAACAATAAATTTTTGTTTGGTCAACGAAGCTGCCGCCACTGTAGCCAAAGCGCCACCCAAACTATGTCCGGTAATAAACAGCGGCAGGTTACTCGACTGCTCTTGACTCCACTTTTGCAGTTGCCGAATCACATTTCCTTCAACGCTTTCCCAGGCAGTTTGAAACCCACGATGAACTTGACCTCGTGGCGGAATTACGTCCTCCTGTAGCGGTTCCATCGTCGTCCCCAAGTTAAACCTTTTGAGCCGCGTGCTGAAGTTTGTTTGCCAATCTTTTAGCTCCTGACTGCCTCGAAATGCCAACACGATAAAGTCATTAGTCTTGAGCATAAATGCCTGAGTATCTTGCACTCGGCTATTAAAGTAGCGCAAGCTATCATCGTCTACAATGCCCCATCGCTGGCAGATTTCGCGCACATAGCTCTTATCTTCGTAAGTCAGATAGGCCGCTTTAGCTAAAGTCAGCGCCGTTTGTAAATCAAATTTTTGCAGACCCCCAGATAGATCTGCAAAATCTGTTTCTTTGTAAGGAGTCGGCAAAATGCGATAGCCAAATTGTTCAAATAGTTTAATAACTCCAGAAAAACCATAGTCATGGGTGTAGCTGTAAAGCTGATCGTAGAATTTGGATGCGCCCGGACGTTTGTAGGCGCGATCGGCAATGAGGCGAATCCAATAAATCATCCAGGGACGAATTTCATTGGCGGTAAATAGTTCCGATTCTACAAAGTAGCCAAAATGCTCTAACCCGTTGAGCATTTTGTTAAACCAATCTCTCAATACCGTTTCAATTTGGTATTCGTCTAGAATCTCCTCAGTCAACGTCCCTTTAGCTTTTAGGGTATCAATAGCCTGTTTGCGTTGAATCCGCTCCTCATGATTTCCTAGGGCAGCGCAAAGTAGCTCATTGGTGACTTGAAAGGCAACTGGTTTATCGTGATTGGGCAAAGAGACTGCGTAGTCTCGATATTCTTCAAAGTCTAAGATTTTTAAGGCTCTGCGAATATCTGGATCATCTTCAAATTCTCGAACTGCTTTACGCAAAAATTCAATTCGATACCATTTTTCGTTACGGTTGTAGCGAACGATGCCGATGGTGAGCGAGATTACCCCGGCAAGAATAGCGATCGCCAATAACCATTGGGCAAACCGAGGTGTTTCCTCAGTAATTGAATCTGAAGTCGGCTGTTGAGCCAGCACAATCGCAGGAGTTGGGGCACGAGGCGGGGCGGCAGCACTAGGGGTTGCCAGTTGACCGATAGCAACAGTACTCATCAGGGACAGTGAAGCCCTGAACATGACCCTGAGCAAGTTGACTCGCATACACCCAACTCTCCTAATAAAATAATCTTAATAAAAGATAATCGCTGATTGACCTTTTGCCCGACTTGCCCTTATCGCGACTCTAGCGCCAGCTGAACCAGCCGATCGACTAATTCTGCAAAGGAGACACCGCTGGCAGCCCACAGCTGTGGGTACATGCTAGTGGCCGTAAAACCAGGCAGGGTATTGATTTCGTTGATAAAGACCTCGCCCGTAGATTCGGCATAAAAGAAGTCAACTCGGGCGAGGCCAGCCCCATCGACGGCTTCAAAGGCGCGAATGGACATCTCTTGAATTTGACGGGCGATCGCCTCGGATACGTTAGCGGGAATATGTAGCTGTGCCAGCCCCTCAGTGTATTTGGTCTGGTAGTCGTAGAAATCGCTCTGATACGTAATTTCACCCACTACAGAAGCTTGGGGGTGGTCGTTGCCCAGTACTGCACATTCCAGCTCGCGGGGGGAGGGCACAGCAGCTTCCACAATCAGGCGGCGATCGTAGCTAGCGGCGCTATCGAGGGCAGCTTCTAGCTGTGAGCGGGTGCGGACTTTGGCGATACCTACCGATGAGCCAAGGTTGGCAGGTTTGACAAAACAGGGATAGTCTAGCTCTGCTTCAATTTGGTCACAGAGCTTCGGGAAGATGCAGGGGTTTGACCAGACTTGCGATCGCGTCACCGCCACATAGTTGGCCTGAGGCAAGCCGACTTGGGCAAAGGCCATTTTCATGGCAATTTTATCCATGCCCAGGGCCGATCCCAACACTCCCGACCCAACAAAGGGCACCTGCATCAGCTGCAACAGCCCCTGCACGGTACCGTCTTCGCCATTGGGACCATGCAGAATGGGAAACCAAACATCGACCTCGGTCACTGTCGCCGCCGATTGCCACCGCTCTAGTGCGGCGGGTCTGGTGGGCTGAAGGGCAGCAGTCGTAGAGCTAGATGGATCTGCGGCTGAGCCAATCGCTTCATCCTCCAGCATCCCAGGGGGCACACCCGCCGCTAGCACTTGCTGAGCTTGCTCTCCCGGCTGCCACCGCCCATCTTTTTGAATGTAAACCGGGGTGATTTGATACTGGTCTGCATTTTGCCCTGCCTCTAGGGCGCGGGCGATCGCCTGGGCGGAGCGGAGGGAGACCTCGTGCTCACCAGAACATCCGCCAAACAGCAACCCGACTCGTATTTTTGCCATGCTGACTTTCCTCCCACCACGGTTCCTCGCAGCTAGCGTATCACGGGATCGGGGGATGGGGCAGCGTACAGCAAATTAGAGCTAGGAGTGGGGGAGGTTTAATCCTGACTTTTTACGGGCTGGTCGCTGCCAGTAAGGGCGTCTCGCGTTGCACTCTTTCTCCGGTGAGGCTAAACGCTCGGACGGTAGTAATTTTGATGGGGACAAGTTGGCCTTTGAGGTCGTCTAGCTGACCGGGGAAGTAGGTGAGCCGATTGCCGCGCGCGCGTCCCATGACTTGGGTGGGGTCTTTGGGGTTTTGGGCTTCGACGAGCACTTCTTCAACCCGCCCCTGATAGCGCTGCGATCGCTCAGCCGCCTGGATCGACACCAGATGGTTGAGTCGTTGGAGGCGATCGCCCTTCACGTCTTCTGCCAGCTGGTTCTGCCAAAGAGCCGCCGGGGTGCCGGGTCGGGGTGAATAGGCGGCTGTGTTCAGCAAGTCAAAGCCAATGTCTTCCACTAACGTTAGGGTGTTTTGAAACTGCGCTTCCGTCTCGCCCGGAAAACCCACAATTGCATCAGCACTCAGAGATGCATCGGGCACATACCGCCGCACCGTGTCGATAATCCGGCGATACTTTTCGTGGGTATAGCCCCGGCTCATCGCCTTTAGCACGTCGTTATCACCCGACTGAAACGGAATATGAAAATGCTCGCAAACCTTGGGCAACTCGGCGCAGGCGCGAATCAGCCGCTCGGTAAAGTAGCGTGGGTGGCTGGTCGCAAACCGGATGCGCTCAATCCCAGGGACATCATGAACGAAGTAAAGCAGGTCGGTGAGGGTGTTGAGATGGCGACCTTCGGCAGTGCTGCCGGGCAGATCGCGGCCATAGGCGTCAATGTTTTGGCCTAGTAACGTGACCTCCCGATAGCCCTGTCGCCCTAGCTCTTCCATTTCAGCCCGAATGGCGGCAGGGGTGCGAGACTGTTCGACGCCCCGTACGCCCGGTACTACGCAGTAGGTACAGCGCTCGTTGCAGCCATAAATTACATTCACCCAAGCCGTTACAGAACTGTCGCGCCGGGGCTTGGTAATGTCTTCCATAATATGAAC
>JARCMD010000243.1 GCA_030248885.1 Leptolyngbyaceae cyanobacterium MP9P1.79
AAAAGAGAGGTGCGATCGGCTCCTACCTCAACATTCACATTCACTGCGATCGGCATAGGTGAAGTGCGATCGAACTCCCACTAAAAGCGAGGTGCGATCGATCTCCTACATCAGCATTCATATTCAGGGCGATCGGCATAGGTGAAGTGCGATCGAACTCCCACTAAAAGCGAAGTACGATCGGCTCCTGATTCAATATTCTTGTTGAGTGCGATCGGCATATATGAGGAGCGATCGGGATGCTAGTAAAGGTGAGATGCGATCGGACTAAATTTAGTCTACTTAATCCCAGAGAAAAATGAAAACCAGTCAGTGATGACTTCATACCACCTTCTTAGAAGATGCTTTGCTTCTACATCATTGTGGTTGACAGTATCAGAATTAGAATCTCGAAGTTCTCGAAGTATAGAAGAAGAACTCCACTTTTCCCAGTCAGCATCCAAGTAACCATTAGAGTCAATATAGAAGACATTGGTTTCGTAGCATTCCAGAATCGTTAACATCATTTGAGTCAAATTTTTGAAGCAAGGAACCTTATAAAAACCTTGCTGATAGAGCCAAATCAGTTGATTACTCTCATCATCCTCTTTGTCACAATTCATGAAAAACCAAGCGTCACCTCGAGAGATAAAAGTAAGCCTGCACAAGTACATTAATCTCTCATCTTCATGAAAAGTATTTTCAAGTATTCTATTGTATTCTTCAATAACTTCTTCTAAAGAGCGGAACCATGCATCAGGGAATAACTCGGCATTAAAGGAAGGACCCCTAGCACCTCCGTTGCGCCACTGATATAACTCACAAAGTTCTATAGGAAACTTGAAAGGTAAATCTTTAGTTAATTCTTGAATTCGCTCTAGGCTTAGTCCAGGACGAAAATCTGCTGCCTTAGGGTAGTAAGCCTCTAACCAGTCAGAAATTCTATTCAAAGCATCAAGAAGTTGTGACATAACTTTGCGTTGAGAGTTTTTACGGTTTAGCAGGTTTCCAAAATGAAAAAGGTAACCCAGGAAGTGGAATCACCCCATACCATTTTTTACGAGGGTGATTTGGTACTACGCCTGCCCGCCCCATTGCTCCTTCTGCGTTCATTAGTTCGCCTTGTGGACCTGCTTCTTTCTCAGGAACTAACCTAAGAGAAACTGTCTTCCCTCTATAGCTATCATAATTTCTCAACCCACCTTGCTCAGACGCATGGAAGGGATACTCGTCACAGGCACCAGTTTGAGAGAACTTGGCTCGATAAGCCTCTCTAGCCTCTTTGTTACACTCCTCTTGTCCGCGGTACCACTGATCCTTTCCTGCCTTTGTAGCACTTAGAAGAGACGTGAGAGGAAGTCCTCGAATTGCATTTCCACTAATCGCATCATAAATATGTCGAGTTGTTTCAGCTAAGGGTTGCCGTTTGTAACGATCTTCGCAAAAAACAATTGGAATATCAAGTTCACAATCCTTGTCCTGCTGTTCAAAACACTCCCGCAGTTTACGTTTGCTATCAAGCAGTTTTATTTGAAAAGCAATGCTATCAAGGTTAAAGATAGTCCAAATTGTTCCAGCAATGACTATACCTCCAAGCGCTACAACTAGGACTTTTTGTGCGACAGTCAATTGCCTATTGATTTTTTGAGTTTCTTGTACATACTGTTTTGGCTTATCTACAACCGTCATTAATCCCATTAGGAGCATCATCCCGCTTGGGTCTGTGGCATTCACCGGGTTTCCATGCACATAGGGATACTTCGCCAAAGACAACGGCTCAGTCATCTCCCCCTCAAACGGGTCTCTCCCGGCAAACCTACCATTGTTCGTATCGTAATACCTCGCCCTGAGATAATACTGGTCTAAGTTTGAGTCAAACTGTTCCCCAGCAAAGCGATAGTTGTTCTCTGTCGTCCCCGTCTTCTGGCTCAGATTGCCATAGGCATCATAAGTCGCGGTATCCTGCCTCAGATCGCAGCGCTGGGGGGTGGTTTACCAGTGCCGTGAGCGTGAAGTCTTGTTTTAATCAATGTCAGGCTATTAGTAGTACAATTGCTTCTATCCTTTTAGGCAGTGACCATGCGACGGGATTCCATTTTTTACCAGTTATTTCAGCAGTCTCCCAGCTTGCTGTTTGAGTTGCTCAATGTTGTACCTCCCAATGCTGCTAATTACCGCTTTGATTCGGTTGCCGTCAAAGAACCCAAATTTGAAATCGATGGCGTGTTTCTACCTCCAGAAACCGATGGTACAGGAGTTGTGTATTTTTGTGAAGTTCAGTTTCAAAAAGATGAGCAACTTTATGAACGGCTGTTCGGAGAGTCATTTTTGTACTTCTACCGCAACCGATCGCGCTTCAGTGATTGGCAAGCGGTGGTGATTTATCCCAATCGTGTCACTGAGCAAAACCAGACCCATCCCTATCGATCGCTCCTAGCTAGCGAGCAGGTGCATCGGATTTATCTAGAGGAACTTGGAGAGATGTCCCAGTTACCCTCAGGAGTCGCCTTAATGGTACTAACGATGGTGGATGAGGACAACGCACCCGCAGCGGCTCGTTCCCTATTGGCGCGATCGGGGCAAACAGTTGAAGTCAGTCGTGCCATTATGGAAATGGTGACCCGGATCATGGTGTACAAGTTCACGAATTTGAGTCGGCAGGAGGTTGAAGAAATGTTAGGAATCACGTTGCAAGAGACACGGGTGTACCAGGAAGCGAAGGCTGAGGGAGAGGAAATTGGAGTCCAACGCGGACGGCAGGAAGGACGGCAGGAAGGACAACAAGAAGGACGACAAGAAGGAGAACGATCGCTCATTCTTCTTCTCCTCACCCAAAAGTTTGGCACCCTACCCGATCGCACTTCTGAGGAAATTAGCAACCTTAATCTAGAGCAGATGGAGGCGCTGGCTGTATCACTGCTAGGCTTCAATACGATCGCTGACCTAGAACATTGGCTACAAGAACATCAGGAAGGGTGAGGACCGATCGCCCCTCCTGCTTCTCCTCACCCAAAAGTTTGGCACCCTACTGAGCGTACTTCTGAGGAAATTATCAACCTTAACCTGAAGCAGATGGAGACGCTAGCAGTGGCTCTGTTGGGTTTCTCTAATGAAGACAACCTAGAAACTTGATTGCAAAACCATCAATCAGTTAAGGTAAAGAACGATCGCATTTCGTTAAAGATGTTGGGTTGCGTTCCGCTCCACCTAACCTACGAGGGCGATCGCACTTGTTCCGAGATATGAGTAAGTAAAAGAAGAATTAAACCCTATTAATCCAGCTAATATGTTGGAAAGTTTTTATGATCGAGGTCGTATTTCTGCACAAAATCCACTTCTAAGATTCTTTATAGTTAGAGCTAACACTGACTTTGCTAAATCTTATGGTTATGGTAGGCTTGGAAATTCTTTCCCTATCTACTAGCCAATTACTCAACTTTTATAGCTATACTCTACTAATTCACTGGACTTAGTATGTCTCTATTAACGAATGCTTTAGACGAAATCCTAGGATACCTTGAACGACTCAAGCCAGAGTACGCTGAGGCTCTACAGCCAGGATTATCCTATGATGAGATCGATCAAGAACTTAATCATCTACCTTTCAGATTGCCGCAAGAGATATATACTCTTTATCAATGGCGAAATGGAATGTATCAGGAAAACTATTTCTATAGAGATTCTCTATTTTCTCCACATTTTACTATTAATCCATTAGGGCAGGCGTTGACAAGATATAGGGAAAAGCTCGAGTATTGGGAAACAAGCTGGAATCATATGTGGTTTCCCTTCTTGTACTGTGAACCGAAATCTTACTTTTTCATTGTTGGTTCAATGGAGAGAAATGAATCATCTCCTGTTTTCTATGGAGATATTGAGTTCCCAGAGCCAACACTGCGCTATTCTAGCTTGACTGAGATTATGCTTGAAATAGCAGAGAATTATCGCACAGGGTTTTACTTTGTCGATGAAAACTCTGGAGAACTGATCGATGAGGATTCATAAACAATTTCTCCCATCTTTCGGAAGAGATATAATGCCGTCTCTCCTAGTGCGATCGCCCTTTTAGGTTGGGTTCCGGTCTGCTTCACCCAATATCTTTAACGAAATGCGATCGTCATTTACCTTAACTGATGGTTTTATAACCAAGTTTGTAGTTTGTCCTCATCAGAAAAACCCAAGAGAGCCATCGCCTTGCTGATATTCTTGCAACCTAATGTTCTAGTCCAGCGATTCTCTTTCAGAGAGGCTACGCCAACGTACTGAAGTCCAATAATGCTTCGCCTAGTGCTTCTAATTATTCCAGGGATAATGAGTCGAGGGCCGATCGTACCTGTATTGGGTTGGTGTAGGAGAGGCGATCGTTCTCCTTTTGCCGCTGACAAGGTGCTCTGCTGTCTACGATCTGGAACGCATCTTAGATCACCCAGGAGTTTTTGTGCGCTCAATTACCCTCATTTTTCTCGGAATTCTGCAATCAGGTCTCCAGTCCAGCGATCGGCTTTAGTTGCACTGTGGATGTTGGGGAAGCAAGAATGATCCAAATTAAACCTCCGGTTACAAAGTGTTTCGACTAATAGACAATGGGCTTAGCAACCTAATTCTAGGAGAGATATCCATGACGATTTCCATGTATCAAGCTACCGTGCCATCGCTGATTCGATCGCTGAATAATCTCGCTGCCATTCTAGAAAAGGCCGCTGCCCATGCGGAATCCAAGAAAATTGATCCCGCTGTGCTGATCAACACTCGTCTGTATCCAGATATGTTTCATTTGGGGCGGCAAGTACAAATTGCTACAGACATTGCCAGACGGGGAGCCGCACGTTTGGCTAGTTTAGAAGCACCCGCCATGGAAGATAGCGAAACGACGTTCCCAGAACTGGTCGATCGCGTCCATAAAACGACTGCTTACCTGGAATCTCTAACTGCTGAGCAGATTGATGGGTCAGAGGAAAAGTCGATTGCCCTACCAATGGGAAATCAGACGATGACCTTTGAGGGATTGCCCTACCTTCTATTTTTCATCTTACCCAATGTCTACTTTCATGTCACGACCAGCTATGACATTTTGAGACATTGTGGGGTAGAACTGGGAAAAATGGATTATCTCGGCAAACCTTAAATCGATCATGCAGACGATTTTCCGGCGTAAATCGGATTATGTGAGGCATTGGGCAGATTTATACCCATGCCTCACCACAGTAGATGGGGAGAGCAATTAGATGATTCCTATAATCCTGAACTATAAACTCTGAGAAGACTGTATCAAGCTATGGCAAAGAATAGCGGGTGTTGGCAAATTGTTGTTATAACTTAGAAGCTGAACGAGCGTTTAATGATTTAGGAGACACAACCATGAGGCGCAGGGTTTTTCTAACTCTCTTTATGGCATCGATCGCGTTGTTGTCTGGTTGCTCTAGATATAGGGAAAAGCTGCACAAGTGAGTTTCAAACATGAATCAAGTGGGTATGTTCTCACCTATAAATAGAAGGGTAGAATTAAACTACAATAGGTCAAATACCCTTAATTTCTTCAGTAGCAGATCAAAGCGATGAAACGACTGCTGATTTTAGGTGGTACAGGGGACGCGATCGAGCTGGCCGCCCAAGTAATGGGATTCCCCAATCTGGAGATAATTACCTCCTTGGCTGGGCGAACTCGTAACCCCGCTGTGCCTTCAGGAGACGTGCGGGTTGGCAGGTTTGGAGGTGCTACAGGATTGAGTGATTATTTGCGGGAGCAAGAGATTGATCTGCTCATTGATGCCACCCATCCGTTTGCAGCCCAGATCTCGTGGAATGCAGCAGCGGCCGCGATCGACGCTGGTATTCCCCATTTAATCCTCCTGCGTCCGTCATGGGAAAAGGTGGCAGGTGATCAATGGATAGAGGTTGAGAGTATGGAAGTGGCTGCTAAGGTGATTCCTGGGTTGGCGCAGCGAGTATTTCTCACCATTGGGAGGCAGCAACTCGCTCCGTTTGTACCCTTGGTAGAGACCTGGTTTCTGATTCGATCGATCGACCCACCAGATATCTTTATTTCCAATGGACAAATCTTGCTCGATCGCGGCCCCTTTAGCCTAGAGCAAGAGCGGCAACTACTGCGGGAGTATCAAATTGAGGCGATCGTCAGTAAAAATAGCGGTGGTGATGCCACCTATGCCAAGATTATAGCGGCACGAGAGTTAGAGATTCCTGTTGTCATGGTGCAGCGTCCGGCAGTGCCATTGGGAGAGCGAGCTATTGATGTGGCAAGCGCGGTATCGTGGGTGACGAAAAGGCTCTAGAGATTTTAATTCATATCTAATTTATATGGCAGTCCAGAATTGTCTGTAAAGATGAGAGATTTTGCGAGAAGGAATTCTGTAAAAATCCCTTCCCACAATCCAGATAAGCTCGTTATAGCAATGCTTGAATTGCCTGGGCTATATCCTCTGGTTTGGTCATTGAGCCATAGCGCTCCACCACCTCACCTTGGCGATCGACAAGAAACTTGGTGAAGTTCCATTTGATCGCTTCTGTACCCAAAATACCCGGCGCGGCTTTGGTTAAGTATTGGTAAAGGGGATGGGCACTTTTACCATTGACATCAATCTTTTGAAAGAGCGGAAACGTGACTCCAAAGCGGGTTTCACAGAAAGATTGAATTGCCGTCTCGGTGTCGGGTTCCTGCTGTCCAAACTGGTTGCAGGGAAATCCAAGAATCACGAGTCCTTGACTAGCATATTTATCGTAGAGTGCTTGCAGTCCTTGATATTGGGGAGTAAATCCGCACTGACTGGCAGTATTGACGATGAGTAATACTTTGCCTCGATAGGCGCTTAATTCAGTTGGTTTGCCATCAATACTCGTTGCAGAAAAGTCATAAATCGAGGGGGACATTTGGGCAGTCATAGGGGGTAGAGGCTCCAGCAGGACGTTAGTTTATTATGACTTGACTACTACCCATTGCGTAATGGTTGCCAACGATCGCCACCCTAAAAACGTACCGATCGGCTCTGCTCGCTGAATGGTGATGCGGGTAAAGGTGCCTCCCACCGCCTGATACCACTGGAAGAGCGTTTGTTCACCTTCGATCGTCACCACATTCGCTACTAAGCGCCCACCCGGTTTCAGCGCCGGCCAGCATACCTCCCACAATCCGGTTGCAGTGACTCCTCCTCCAATGAAAATAGCGTCGGGCGGGGGTAAATCTTGGAGAGCCATCGGTGCCGTTCCCGCAATAATTTGTAGATTCGGGGTGCCCAAGGCTATGGCATTATCTGCAATATAGGATGTTCTGGATTTTTCGATCGCCACGGCTCGACAGCGAGGATGGCTCCGCATCCACTCAATACTGATGGAACCACACCCTGCGCCGATATCCCACAGTAGTTCTCCTGGATTGGGGGCTAGGGCAGCTAAGGTCATCGCCCGCACTTCCCGTTTGGTTAGCTGTCCATCGTGGGAATAGGCGCTATCGGGGAGTCCAGAAGTGCGCGGGAGGATAGGAGTATTTGGGTTAGGCTGGCAATGAACCGCGATCGTGTTCAAAACTGCGCTATCTGTGGCTTTCCATTGATTGGCAGTTCCCGTAATTAATCGCTCTTGTAAGCCGCCCAGATGTTCCAATACTGTCATGGAACTATTGCCATAACCGCGCTGGGTGAGCAAGTCAGCCACGATCGCAGGCGTTTGCTTTCCTTCACTCAAAATCAGGAGTTTTGCACTGGGGTAAACATAGGAATTCAATAAGGCAGGGGGACGACCACACAGACTCAAGGTTTCCACTTCAGCCAAAGCCCAGCCTAACCGGGCACAGGCGAGGCTGAAGGCGGAGGATGTCGGAATGATGGTGATTTCGGCGATCGGAATCTGGCGAGTTAGGGTTACGCCAATGCCATACCAGAGCGGATCGCCGCTAGCCAACACACATACCGCTTGTCCACGGTAGTGCTGGATTTTTGCGACCGTGGTGCTGATGGGCGATTCCCAGAGGAGCTTGGGGCGCGGGTCATCCAAGGGCAACATGGATAGATGCCGATCGCCCCCTACCAAAATCTCAGCGCGATCGACGAGGGCACGGGCGGCAAGGCTCAATCCTAATAATCCATCTTCTCCAATGCCAACGATCGATAGCCATTTCTGAGTCATGTTGATTAAGGAGACCACTGAGGAGAATTTTACCGCTGTACGGGCGTTCGCGTAGCGTGTGTTTTGCACTTAGCATTCGGCAGATAAGCCTTTTAATTGACCAAAAGATTGCTGCCGAATGCTTCGCCCCTACATTCCCTGAAATAACCTTTTCTGGAAATAGCGTCAACAGTTCTATAACCATCAATTCTTGAATATATTCCTCTTTTAGGTATATACAGTTTGCTGCCGAGGAAAAGTATCAAATTTTGATTGGGTCGATGGTGATTTGTAACGAAGCGTTCAGGGGCTGGGGTACCGATCGCTGTCTTATGCTATGGTGTTCAAGCTTGGAGTCGGGAAAGTCCGGTGAGATCCCGGTACTGTGCCGCAACTGTAATGGAAATTAAAAATTGCCCTGTCAATATACGGTCAATTTTTAATGCTTCAGAAGTCAGAATGCCGACTCAGGTAACGTGCGTCTCGCATGTTTAACGTCTGCTCTCTGCGTCACACAGAGAAGGAACTTCAAATGTTATTGCTGGAACCAACTACTTGCCCTGGGTTATTTTATTCTACACCCGCCCAGGATGGCCCCCTTTCTCGCCTACGGATACCGGCCGGACTCCTCACAGCGCCACAAAGTGAGGCGATCGTCCACTTAGCTGACCAATTTGGTGTTGGCGCTGTGCAGATTACCAATCGTGCCAATGTGCAAATTCGGGGGGTGCAATCTGGCATCCCAACTGCCACTCTGAAACACTTACAAGCTATGGGCTTAGCGTCACCGATCGCCTCCGTGGATGCTATTCGCAACATCATGGGCAGTCCAACCGCTGGCATCGATCGGCAGCAACTTGTTGATACTCGTCCCTTGGTGCAGAGTTGGAATCGCTATCTCATCAGCCGCCCCGATTTTGCCGTGCTGTCGCCTAAATTTAGCGTTTGTTTTGCTGGCGGTGAGTCGGTCTGCGTGGGCGATCGACCCAATGACATTAGTCTCGTTGCTTTGGAAGTAGACGGGCAAATTCACTTTCAATTGCACCTGAGTTTGGGTGAGCGAGGAGACACACCCCAAGCAGTGGGAGTGCTAATCAAACCAGAGTCAACCCTAGAAGTATTGGCGGCGTTAGCAGAGGTATATCGGGATTATACCATCCAGGGGAGCGATCGTGCCCCCAAACCTCGACTCAGAGAGCTTTTGCACAATTGGGGAGTTGAAGCTTATCTTCGGTTAGCAGAAAAGCGGCTCTCGTGGCGATTGCAGCGATCGGAACCTAGAATCAATCCTGCTCCAGCCAATAAAACGGGCCACCTGGGTGTACATCCCCAACGGCAGCTTAATTTTTCCTATGTAGGAGTTGTCCTGCCCCTCGGTCGGCTGACTACGCATCAGTTGCAGGGATTGACTTCCCTGGCGACTCAGTATGGAAGCAGCACATTACGGTTAACGCCCTGGCAGAATGTATTACTCCCTGATATTGCCAACGCCCACATTATAGCGGTGCAGCAGGGCATCGAAGCATTGGGATTATCCACCTCTACCACCCATCCTTGGAGTGCGATCGTGTCCTGCTCTGGAATGACGGGGTGTAAATCCTCTGCCACGGATACCCAAAGCCATGCCCTTGCCCTTGCCAGCTATCTGGAGCAACATGTAACGCTCGATCGCCCCCTGAATATTCACCTCAGCGGCTGCGAAAAATCCTGTGCCCAGCATTACCCCAGCGATATTGCCTTGGTGGGTGTGGCAACTGCCGATCGTCCCTCTTACACCATTTATGTGGGTAGCGGTTCTACCCAATTTGGGCAGGAACTCTATCGGGAGCAGGCGTTTGAGTCCTTACCTGTCATGATTGCCCATCTGTGGCAAACATACCAGAATCACCGGATTAATCCTGATGAAACCTTGGGTGAGTTTGCCAGTCGCCATTCGATCGCTGAGTTGAGGCAAATGATTTCAACCCCCAACCTCGCCACAGGAGGAGAAACCTAATGGTTATGACCTTAAGCACTGTGGTTCCTTTCGGTCGATCGCTGGCTGAGTATATTGGAATGTTCAACCTCACCATGAATGATTTGAAAAAGCAGATTTTGGGAGTTGGGGATGGGCCCGCCAGCTTTAATGCCGAAGCGACAGCGTTAGGTTATGCGGTCACATCCATCGATCCCATTTACCAATTTAGGGGGCAAGAAATCCTACAGCGCTTTGATGCCGTTGTGGATGACATTATCAACCAAGTCAGAGCCACACCTAACGACTGGGTATGGGATTACCACCACTCCCCAGATGACCTCCGTAAAAATCGGGTAGAAGCGATTCATACCTTCATTGCGGACTACGATCGTGGCAAGGCTGCTGGGCGTTATGTAACCGCAGAACTTCCCCGTCTCAATATCCCAAACCAGCAATTTGATTTGGTATTATGCTCCCATTTACTGTTTCTATATTCTGCTCAACTGCCCTACTCCTTTCATCTGGAGTCCATTCAAGCCATGCTCAAGGTGAGTCGGGAGGTACGGATTTTCCCGCTCTTGACCCTCATGCTGGAACGATCGCCCCACCTTGCTCCCATCATGCAAACGCTGCAAGAGCAGGGCTACTCTCCAAAGATTGTCAAGGTGCCTTATGAGTTTCAAAAAGGCGGCAACGAAATGCTGGTAATTACGGCACAAAATCATGATTGATTACATCCGAGATGGCAATGAAATCTACCAAAACTCCTTCGCGATCATTCGAGCCGAGGCAGATTTGACTATGTTGCCCAACGACTTAGAAACCGTGGCAGTGCGGCTGATTCATGCCTGTGGCATGACAGACATTGTACATAACTTGGACTATTCCCCCGATGCCGGAGCGATCGGACGGGCAGCCCTGGCCAATGGCGCACCCATTTTGTGCGATGCCCAAATGGTGGCGAATGGAGTGACTCGCAAACGCCTACCCGCCAACAATGCTGTGATATGTACCCTAAATGAGCCAGACGTTCCTACGATCGCCCACACCTTGCAAAATACCCGATCGGCGGCGGCGATGGAACTGTGGCATCCCTATATGGCAGGGGCAGTGGTGGCGATCGGCAATGCTCCCACGGCGCTATTTCGGTTGCTAGAACTCCTGGATGCAGGGGCACCAAAACCCGCCCTCATCCTCGGATTTCCTGTGGGGTTTGTGGGGGCAGCAGAGTCAAAAGCAGCCCTGGCAGCCAATAGCCGGGGGGTCGCCTTCTTGACCCTCCACGGGCGCAGGGGAGGCAGTGCCCTGGCAGCCGCAGCCGTAAATGCGTTAGCAAAGGAGAACGAGCTATGACTGAACTAAACACAACGGATATGATAGGAACTTCCATTAAAGGTCGGCTCTATGGCTTGGGCATTGGACCAGGCGACCCAGAACTGTTGACCCTCAAAGCCCACCGGATTCTTACCTCGGTGCCCGTGATCGCCTATCCCACCATGGAAAATGGCAAGGTATTGGCCCGGGCGATCGTCGCCGATTTTATCCGTCCCCACCAGATTGAAGTGCCCATGCCACTGCCCTTTAGCGTGGAGCGATCGTCCCAACCCTACTACGATATTGGTGCTGAAACCATTGCCCAGCACTTGGCGGCAGGGCGGGATGTGGCCGTGTTATGTGAAGGAGAACCCATGCTCTATGGCTCCTTTATGTACATTTTTAATCGTCTAGCGGGACGGTTTGATACAGAGGTTATACCGGGAATTTCCTCCACCTTTGCCAGTGCGGCTATGCTCGGCGCACCCCTGACCTACCGCAATGATGTATTGAGTATTATGCCTGCTACTTTGGATGAATCCACTCTGCACGATCGCCTCATAGGGGTCGATGCCGCTGTAATTATCAAACTAGGTCGGCACTTCGCCAAGGTGCGGCGGGTTTTGGAAACGCTAGGATTATTCTCACGGGCCCTCTACATCGAACGGGCCACCATGCCCAATCAGCGGATTCGTCCGATCGCCGAGGTTGATCCCGCCGAGGTTCCCTACTGGGCGCTGATTCTGATTCCTAGCCAAACCCGACCTCAATAAACTACTCCTATATATCGATCGAGGCTGCAACCATGACAACCCTTATAACTCATCAATTGCCCCCCTTGGAGAATGGCGATCGGCTAACTCGCTCTGAATTCGAGCGTCGCTATACCGCCATGACAGACCTCAAGAAAGCTGAACTGATTGAAGGAGTCGTTTACATGGCATCACCCCTCCGTTTCAGACTCCACGCCAAACCCCACGGGCATTTAATTATATGGTTGGGAGTATATGTAGCTTCCATTCCACAAGTGGAAATGGGAATTGAACCAACAGTCCGCCTAGATACCGACAATGAACCCCAGCCCGATGGTGTGTTAATTATCAATTCCCAAAGTGGGGGATGCTCCATCATCACCGAAGATGGGTATATAGAAGGGGCACCCGAACTGGTAGCAGAAATTGCGGCAAGTAGTGCGACGATCGACCTTGGGGACAAAAAGCGAGCCTATCGGCGGAGTGGTGTTCAAGAATATATCGTCTGGCAAATATTTGAGCAGAAAATTAATTGGTTTCAGCTTCAGGATGGTGACTATATTTCCTTACTGCCTGATGAACAGGGCATCATTCATAGTCAGGTTTTTCCAGGCTTATGGTTGGATGCTAGTGCGATCGGGCAAGAAGATATGGGAGCAGTATTATCTGTCCTGCAAGCCGGAATCAGTTCCCCAGCACATTTAGCTTTTAGTCAGATGTTGGCAGAGCGGCAACACCATAGCAATAATTCCTCTCAATAAAACTGCCCCTATGAAACCGCCTGCGATCGTCATTCTGGGAGAAGCCAGCGTTGCTGTAGCGCAGCAAATCCAGTCCGTCCTACCAGGGGCAAAGCTTTACGGGTTGGTGGGACGGACTCAAACCGTAGAGGTATCCTATGATAACTTTGGGGAAACGGTGCGCGAGTTATATACCGCCGGCACCCCCATCATTGGTGTTTGTGCAGCCGGGATCTTAATTCGCACTCTGGCACCGCTGCTCAGTGATAAACGCGCTGAACCGCCGGTAATTGCAGTCGCCGAAAATGGCAGTGCTGTAGTGCCACTGCTAGGTGGCTTAACTGGAGCAAATGAGTTGGCTAAGACGATCGCCCACACGCTAAATATCAAACCTGCCCTAACCGCTACAGGACAACTACGATTTAACTTGGTATTGGAGTCGCCCCCGGCTGGCTATCGCTTGTCCAATCCAGAACATGCCAAATCTTTTACGTCTGATTTATTGGCTGGGGCAACCGTGCGGATTATCGGACATGCCCCGTGGTTGAGTCAAAGTAATCTTCCCGTAGCTGCGGATAGCACTAATGTTATCGAGATTACCGATCGCCCCACTATAGGCAGTGCAACGCATTTGGTCTATCATCCCGTCGCCCTTGGCTCAGGTAAACTATCCATCATTGGCACTGGCCCAGGAGCCGCCCGCTGGATGTCGCCGGAAGTGAAAGCTATTTTGCAAACTGCTACGGATTTTGTAGGGTATAAAACCTATTTGGATTTAGTCGCGGATTTTATCCAGGGCAAGCAGCGACACGAATCAGATAATCGTGTTGAACTCGATCGCGCTCGCCATGCCCTGGAACTAGCAGCAGCCGGGCGATCGGTTGTCGTCGTTTCATCCGGTGATCCCGGAATATACGCGATGGCATCAGCGGTATTTGAGGTATTAGACAGGGAAGCAAAACCAGAATGGCAGGCGATCGACATTCATGTTGCCCCTGGTATCTCTGCCATGCAAGCAGCAGCAGCGGCGATCGGTGCCCCCCTAGGACATGATTTTTGTGCGATTTCCCTATCAGATATCCTCAAACCTTGGGAGACGATCGCCCAACGGATCGCAGCAGCGGCTCAAGCAGATTTTGTGATTGCTTTCTATAATCCCATTTCCACCCAACGCACCTGGCAACTTACAGAGGCGCAGACAATTCTGTTGCAGTGGCGGTTGCCGGAAACTCCTGTAGTTCTGGCCCGAAATATGGGGCGATCGGCAGAACATATTGAAGTTGTTTCCCTTAACCAGCTAAGCCAGTCCCAAGCGGACATGCGAACGGTAATCCTTATTGGTTCCAGTAAAACCCGTATCATTCAACGGGACAATGGAAAAGTATGGGTTTATACCCCTCGAAGTTATGTCTAAGCAAAGCTGATTTGGGTATTATTCCCGCTCTCGTCTCAAATAATCCAGGGTACGATCGATCCTATCGAGGGCCGATCGGGTGCCTTGGCGAAACTCAACCATTGCTTCCTGCTGTTGGGCAAAACTTTGCGTCAGGAGCGCTTGCCCTTCTCTCAAATCT
>JARCMD010000244.1 GCA_030248885.1 Leptolyngbyaceae cyanobacterium MP9P1.79
ATCGTTGGTCACGTTGACGCTCCCTATGGCTGTCCCTACAACTGGTCATTCAGCCTAACCCAAACTACAACCCAAACTATAAATCCCCAGACTACAAATATATAAGTAAGGTGTAGGATATGTTAGCAATGGTAAAATACCCGCAGCCTAAGTTCCGAGTTTTCTGCACATAACTTTGTTAACCCCTTCCATGATCATGCTTGGCACCGCTCGTCTCCTCCGCTCAGTTGGTTTGGCTCTCCTTCCATCCTTTGCCTTGCTGGTGCTTCTGCAACCCGCTCAAGCTCAGGTTCCCGTCCCCACTCTCCCCACGAACCCCAGTCAAGCTCAACCCGCCAATCCCGAAGACCTGAACAATTTGCGGCCGCTCTCCCAAGATGGCAGCGCTCTGAGTTTACAGGGAGGGCAGCGACTGATGACGGAGGCTAGCAATGCGTTCTCAGCCCAAAACTATCCCCTCGCCGTGCAGAAACTGCAAGAAGCCCGGCAGGTTTTCAACCAGCTTTCTAACTTCTACCAAGAATTAGCCTCTAGTTTTAATGGCATTGACAACCGAATTGCTGACGCACAACGCCGCAAAGCTCTAGACACGGCTCAGATGCGCGACCAAGCAACCTACCAACTCGCCCTGGCCCACCGCGCCCAAAATCAGCCAGAACTGGCGGTGCCGCTGCTGATCCAAATCATTCGCAGCCAACAACCCACCCGCGATTTGGGACGTAAAGCCTATCAACAACTGTTTGAATTGGGCTTTGTGGATGCCCCCTATCCAACTGGATCAGGTACTCCTGCCAGTTCGCTACCTAAGTAATCGATCGCCCACCTATTTTTCGCACCCATTCAGTGCCAACCCTTGCCCTAACCCCGACCTCCGAATTTCTTTATGATTAAACCAGAGCAAGTCGAAACGATGATCAAAACGGCGCTACCTGATGCTCAAATTCAGGTTCAAGATCTGACTGGCGGTGGAGACCACTATCAAGTCACGATCGTTTCCTCACTCTTTGAGGGCAAAAGTCGGGTGCAGCAGCACCAACTCGTCTATGGTGCATTGCAACAGGCAATGGCCACGGAAGCGATCCATGCTCTTTCCCTTAAAACCCACACCCCACGAGATTGGGCAGCAGTGAGTTAGATGGTGGTCTAAGATTGGCTTTATCAGATGGAGTCTGAATCTAATCCTCGTAAGAGCAATGCTTCACAAGCCGTTGGTTTAAGTCGTTGATGGAAAGGCATGTAACTAAAGCACTACAGCCGACAACTGTTTTGATCATTGTTGTCTTCACTAATTGAGCAGGCTGTGGCAGGATTTGTGGGAGCATATTTTTTGTGCCTCTAACTCGCTTGCTTCCATGCCAACCAATGACTCTGAATTGCAAATCTATGCTCGGAGAATCCTGGATGTGATCGCTTTCACCCCCTTTGAGCAGTGTCAACCCCTAAGCCGCGAGTTTGATAGCATTCCTGCACGTCCTGGAATTTATGCAATTAGGCACAAAACCGATGGGTTGCTCTACATCGGTAAAACCAAGAGTCTACGAGGTCGCTTTAGTGGTGGACATAAAGCTTTTCTGTGGGCGTGGCTCGACAAATATAATGATGAAGATGTGCGGATTGCGGCAGGATTTATTTCTCATTGGGGAAACTCCGCGTTACTATTGGAGCTAGAGGCTATTATTTTAAGAGCCACTGAACCTCCTTACAATGTCCAGATTCCAACCGAAAGGTAAAGCTATGCAAGTTAAACTTCAAGAGCAGCTTTCCCCCGCTGATGCTGAAGCTATCTTAGTTCGCTTGCCTGAGCGAATTCGATCGGCTCTTATTGCGCGTGCCGCTGAAATTGAGTATCCAATTGAAGCAGTCGTTGAGATGGCGATCGCTAGTTTTCTTGATACAGAGGCGTTAGGTTTTGCCGATTGCAAGCCAGGACGTGGACAATAAAACATCAAGGTGATCGCAGCAGATTAGTGACCCAGTTTGGGTAAATTGATCCAAAGCTTTAGGAGTGATGAGAAGATTAATTGCAACCACTCAAATGGAACGTTAAGCTGATTTTCAGCCCGTCAAGCATTACAGAATTGTATAAGGAATTTATCTAATACTTAGGAGAAACTATGTCCCCCCAATTAAAAGAACGGCTTGACCAATTAGTGAATCAACACAAAATTCTGGTCTTCATGAAGGGCAATAAGCTTATGCCTCAGTGTGGTTTCTCGAATAATGTGGTGCAGATTTTGAATACGATGGGCGTTCCCTACGAAACGATCGATGTCCTCGACGATCAAGAAATTCGGCAAGGCATCAAAGAGTATTCCGCTTGGCCAACGATTCCCCAGGTTTACATCAACGGTAAGTTTATGGGCGGGTCTGATATTTTGATCGAGCTTTACCAAAAGGGCGAATTGCAAGAAACGCTGGAAGTTGCCTTGGCTTCTTAGTTTTTGTCTCAAGCAATACTCTAGACAGTTTTTTGAACGATCCCATCAGGCTTTTAGAACTAAAGTTCTAAAAGCCTGAGTATTTTTTAAGGTTGACTCCGCCTTGACCTAGAAAACAACGCTCCTCTCAATTGCTAACTCCATGAGTTCAGTGCAGTGGTGTAGAGAGTGCCTTTTCTCTGCACCACTGCTTGTAAGCATTGCTCAATGTTTAGATTGAAGGTCGATCACTCCCAACGGTTCATCAAGCTTCCCGTCTTCTTGAGCGGTTTCAATCTTTTTCTCCCATCCTCGCCAATAGAATCTCTGCAACTAGGGATGCCGCTCTATAGGCAGTTGAGTCACACCGATACACTAGGTGTCTGACAACACTCATTAATTTACCTGTAGACATTTAAAAATGTGCAGAAACCTTCCGCAGATCCACCCAATTTAGAGTGATACAGCACTTTGCTCAACTATTCAATACAGTAGCCGCAGTGAGCAAAGTAATTTCGTAATTGATTGCTAGAGCATAGCATTGCCCCAATGTTCAGTAACTTTGCTACAACGTAACTGCCTAGAACATATCATCATTCAAATCTGAAATTTAGTCAGGGCAAGGCCTTCATGGCTACCCATCAAAAATGGGCTTAAGGCTGGAATCCAGGCTCTGTAAGGAATACCAGCCAATTGATAACACGCCCTAGCCAACAGTTAGAGATATGTATAATAGTTGCGTAAAGTTTTTTGATCTGAAGTAATACAAGATTACCATCTCCGTTATACTCATATCAGTTTGTTTGAAACCCCAGCTTGCAAATCTCTAGACATCGCATCTTGGTTCTTTCAGGACTACTGTTGTGGTAGAAGAATACTTGTTATTAAATTCTTGTATGCAGAACTTAAAACCTGAGCAGGAAGCGCAAATCCCCTACTATGCCAGAAAGTGGCGAGACATTGCCTATTCCACTGAGCGCATCGATCGTGCAAAAGCTACAGAAGTCATCGGCAGAGCGTATTCTCTAATTGGCAAACCAGTACCTGCGATCGTCTTTTGCGGTAGCCCCCGTGACTACATCAATCAGGTTTCTGTTTTTGCAAAAAACAGAAACCTGATTATCCGAGCTTGTTTACGAAACTCAATCAACATCTCAGTGGTATGTTTCAACCATTAGGCGAGTTAATGAAACTAGCTACAGAGATTGAGAGTACATCTGTAGGTTTAAACCCCCAAATGCAAAACTTGGTAGACGAAGCCTTGCAACAAGGCTTGCCTGCGGTTTTCAATCTGGATGCACTGAAAAGCAATGCAGAGCAGGAGGAAATAGAGAAGAAAGAATTTTCAAAGCAACTCGAACAAGAACTGAAAGAAGATTTTCCAGAATTAAACCTTCCAGAGGAGCTTGGCGAACGTCTCAATACAGAATTGCAGTGTGGTAACGAACTATTCTTTCAAATTCCTTCACAGATCACCCATGAGCTAAGAAGTCGTATCTCAAACTTACTTGGCAACAGTGAATTTGTGCCAGGTAGACTTCACAACTTGATTGACAATGCACTTAGACCTTACACTGAAAACCTGATTCCAGGGTTAGTGTACAATTCCATCTCTGGCAGTCTTGCTGATAATTACAACTGGTGTGACTTCAGTATTTCGGTTCTTGGCTGTGAGTGTGATCAGGCTCGTTGGCAAGTTTCCATGGATATCTTGCAAACCTGTGGAGATGTCTATCCATTTGAGAATACTTGTTATGTCTGCGATCGTCCCACTAAAATCTCACTTGATGAGAATCAACGCGTTCATGCGTGGGGAGAACCAGCGATCGAGTATCCCGATGGCTTTCAAATTCATGCCTATCATGGAACCTTATTCCCAGATAAATATACTGCTGTTCCACCTTCACAATGGCAGCCGCAGTGGTATCAGGAAGAACCTGAAAACCGTTTGAGACAGGCTCTAATTGAGGCATTACCACCGGAACAGTTGCAGGTTAATTGGTTACTTGAAGAGGAGAATACAATTCTCAGGAGACTTTTGGTGGATAAGATCGGCTATGACCGAGTTCTACACGAGTTAAATATCAATGATGATTTGCATCTTCTGTCCCAAGCCACTCAAGATCATTCAGAGTCAAGCTTTTGGGTAGCCTACTCTATTCTGCAAAATCGCATAGAACCAAAAATCCAACAGGTTATCGAAAGATGGCAAACCTTAGGAAGCGGTTTTAGTGAACTCCGGAAAATGCTTTTGATTGATTCCTTAGAACGCATCTTAAACTGGTTGAAAAGTAATGTTCCTGAATATGAGGATGATTTTTTGCCAGGGTTAACCCATGGAGAAATTGAGGAAAAGGTAAAAGATTTACCGTTTAAACTGCCCCAGGAAGTCTATGACCTCTATCAATGGCGCAACGGCAGTGCTTCTGAATCAGGAATTTTTCTCTACCTCCATCACTCCCCCCTTGAGCGAGCTTTAGAGAATAGTGAATTCACCAATTATCCTGAAGGAATCGATATACGAATTGAGGATAATGATCCTCCCTATCTCTTCCCAGTTTTTGAGTTTGAAGGTGAATACTTCGCAGTCCAGGGAGATGTTGCTGAAGCTGAAACATCACTTGTCTTTCATATTGGTTCAGAAGGCGGGACATCACTTGTCTTTAACAGCCTAACTACTATGATGTTGTCGATCGCTGAAAGCTATGAGTCAGGAGTTTACATTTGCCAGCCAGAGAACAACTATATGAATTGGGAGGATATGAAAAAGTCTGGAGAAATTCGCCTCAAATACAATCCTGGAACCGTGAAACAAATATATAGTGAAGGCGGTTGACCTGTTCATTACGTCATTCTAACATGTCCCCACTCTTAAATCCTTAATTTAGGCACAGATCAGGTGAGGGATAACTATTGAACGTTGCCCTACTACGCAGATTCTGAGATAGAAGAAGCCAATTCTTGCAGACGTTCTTGCTGATCCTTGGCGATGCAAGATTGAATGAGAACATCGATATCGCCTTCGAGGACTGGATTGAGGGCAAAGTTTTGTTCTAGGCGATGATCGGTCACCCGATTGTCTTTGTAGTTATAGGTGCGAATTTTGTCAGAGCGGGAGCCAGTGCCAACCTGCGATCGGCGCATTGAAGTCACTGCATCCTGTTGTTCCCGCAGCTTGATCTCGTAGAGCTTGGCCCGTAGAATTTGCATCGCTCGCTCTCGGTTTTGGAGTTGCGATCGTTCTTCAGTACAAAACACTCGAATCCCTGTAGGCTTGTGGATTAGGTCTACCGCTGTTTCCACCTTGTTCACGTTCTGTCCACCCGCGCCCCCAGAACGAGCCGTCGTCAGTTCAATATCCTTAGGATCGATGTGAACTTCCACCTCATCTACCTCAGGCATCACTGCAACCGTTGCCGTAGACGTGTGGACTCGTCCCGATGCTTCAGTCAGCGGCACTCGCTGCACCCGATGCACCCCGGCTTCAAACTTAAGTTGGCTATAAACCTGATCTCCTTGGATCTCCAAAATTGCTTCCTTGAAGCCGCCCATCTCAGCCAGGGACTCACTGAGAAGACTCACACGCCAACGTTGCGTTTCTGCATAGCGCAGATACATTCGCACCAAATCGCCTGCCCAGATACTGGCCTCATCGCCCCCCGTTCCAGCGCGGATTTCCAACATGATGTTCTTGTCATCATTGGGATCGCGGGGAAGCAATAGCACTTTAAGGCGAGTTTCCAGGTATTCTGACTTTTCCTCTAGAGACTGAAGCTCTAATGCCGCCATCTCTCTCAGCTCAGGGTCGTTACCCGACTCCTTTACCAATTGGCGCACATCAACGAGTTCTGCTTGAACTGCCTGCCAATTCTCATAGGTCAGAACTACTTCCTCTAAGGACGATCGCGACTTGGCGACGCGCTGAAATTCCCCCGGATTCTTGGCAACATCAGGATCAGCCATCCTACGGGTGAGTTCGTTGAAGGTTTGTTCAACGGATTTGAGCTTTTCCAGCAGGTAAGTTTCCGCCATAGGACATTGCCTTTGCTAAAAATCGACAGGGGGAAGCAACACTTCGACGATCGCGTACTGGATAAGTATTCTAACCAACAATTTAAACTTGGCAAACGGGCACGAAAGTCAGGTGACTATTTGCCAAGAAATCTTAACGTCAAACGTCAACGTGTTGGAAGACTACTGTAATCCGATCGCCAATATCGACTCTGTCGTCACCCTACCGCCGCTTTTTGCGCTGAGTGGAAGCATCAGCAGCCTCAGCAGGTTGCTCCTCGCCTCCTTCCATCATGCCGTACTTCCGCATAAAGCGTTCCACACGACCTTCAGTATCGATAATTTTTTGGGTTCCAGTGTAAAAGGGATGGTTACCTGACCAGATATCAACATGAAGTTCCGGCCTCGTTGACCCTACGGTCATGACCAGTTCTCCGTTGCAGTAAACCTTGGCTTCTGGATACCAAGTGGGATGAATCTTTTCCTTCGGCATTTTCCTTACCTTATGTTTGTCTTGATTAATATTTACAGGGTTGCTTTTAGTGTTCAGCTAACGCTGAAAACGCACCTTAGTCTATGAAGAGGTTTAACGCTTGGAGTATTGAGGAGCCTTCCGAGCTTTACGCAATCCATACTTGCGGCGCTCTTTAGCGCGGGGATCACGGGTAAGATAGCCTTCAACCTTTAAGGGCTTACGATTTTCTGGATCAAGTTGGCAAAGGGCACGGGCGACTCCCAGCCGGATGGAGTCAGCTTGCCCCGTCAGTCCACCCCCTTGAGTGTTGACCAGAATGTCATACTCCGCCTCTAAACCCAGCGTTTCCAAAGGAGCCTTGGCACCAGCAATGTAATCAGGATTGAACTGAAGATACAAATCACCAGGTTTGCCATTAATCGTAAGCTGACCAGTACCAGGAACGAGACGCACCCGTGCTGTAGCAGATTTGCGACGGCCTGTTCCCCAATACACGACGCGATCGGTTTGTTCTAGCGCTTGCATTAATCCTGTTCTCCTGGAATTGTCTTGATTTCTAATACTTGGGGTTGTTGAGCTTGATGGGGATGCTCAGATCCGGCATAAACCTTAAGCTTTGTGAATAACTGCCGCCCTAAGGTGTTTTTAGGCAGCATTCCTTGAATGGCATGTTCCACAATGCGTTCAGGCACACGGGCTTGCAATTTGGCAAAGGTCTCCGTTTTCATCCCACCTGGGCGACCAGAGTGACGACGGTAAAGCTTCTGAGTCCGCTTTTTACCTGTAACTGCTACTTTCTCAGCATTGATGATAATCACAAAGTCCCCGGTGTCGAGGTGGGGGGTGTAGATGGGTTTGTTCTTGCCCCGTAGTACCATTGCCACCTCGCTAGCAAGGCGACCCAGGCGTTTATCTGTGGCATCAACAACGTACCAATCACGTTGCAGAGTGTCTTGGGGAGGGAGGTAAGTCTTGTTCATGGAACTACTGGGTGCAAAAAATGAGTGAGAGAGAGTTTTAGTGAGAGAAATTCGACTCTAGTTTAAAGGCAGAAAACTGATATTAACATTTAGTCTGGACAAATGGGTGATGTCCACTGAAAACAAGTTGAGGTTGGGTGTCAAACCAAACTTCTGGGGGGAACGGTGTTTCGGGGTAACCAACCCGCAGTAGGCAAAGTCCATGAGGTGGAGCCGCATATTTCACCTGATCCCGACGCTCGTTCAGCCAGAGTTCGGTGAAACTCTCAGGCGATCGAAGTCCCCGCCCCACATCTACCAGTAAGCCCACCAGAAGCCGCATCATCCCGTAAAGAAATCCATTAGCTTGCACTTCAACATAAATGAAGGGGCCCTGACGATCGCATCTTGCTTCCTGCACATCAACCCAGGAGTGGACTCGGCTGGAATTAGCGCGGTGGAAGGCTGCCAGATGGTGGTGACCTTGCAGAGGCTGTAATGCAGCTTGCATGGAAGACTCATCTAGCGGCGTGTGATAGTAATGCCACGCGAAGGGAGCCACGAACAGATTAGGCAGAGACTCTGTGTAAAGGGTGTAACGATAGCGCCGCCAAATCGCCGAAAAACGAGAATGCCAGCGATCGTCAACCGCTGCCGAAGCCCGAATCAACACATCCTTGGGGAGGCGAGAATTCAGAATGGCAGCCCAGCGGTGAGCTGGAATCAGACTAGGTGCTTCAAAGTGGGCGATCTGAGCCGCTGCATGAACTCCAGAATCAGTTCTACCTGCGCCGTGCAAGGTCACCGATCGTTGGAGTACAGTTTGCAAAACGGTTTCGATTTCCTCTTGAACGGTGCGGTGACTAGCTTGCCGCTGCCATCCATGAAAGTGTGTGCCCAAGTATTGAATCACTAGGGCAACACGTTGGTTCAAAAGTGAAACCGTAGAAAGCATTAATAGAACAGCTAAACCAACTCAATAATGGCCATCTCGGAGTTGTCTCCGCGACGGGATATGGTGCGAAGAATGCGAGTGTAGCCTCCGTCGCGGTTGGCGTAGCGAGTCCCAGCCTGCTCAAATAGGGCATGAACAAGCTGTTTGTCATAGATGTATCCCATTGCTTGCCGACGAGCAGCGAGGGAGCCATTTTTTGCCAAGGTAATCATTTTTTCAGCTTCCGATCGCAATGCCTTCGCACGGGGAACCGTTGTGGTAATGCGACCGTGGCGGATGAGTTCAGTAGTCAATGCTCTGAGGAGGGCACGACGTTGGTCAGCGGGTTTGCTGAGTTCGGGGGTACGGCAGCGATGACGCATATCCTTAAAATTCCAGTATGAATAATGAACGTTAAACAATCACGAAGGAGGAACCAAGCAAGTTTAGCTACCCCTAGATGCTTTGTCTTGGGGAAGAGTAATCCCTAAGCGTTGTTGCAATGCCTCAATCACTTCCTCAGCCGACTTCTGACCGAAGTTTTTGATTTCCAGCAAATCTTCTTGGGTGTAGTCCAGCAAATCTGCTACGGAGTTGATTTGGGCACGCTTCAGGCAGTTGTAAGCGCGGACTGAAAGTTGTAGCTCTTCGATCGGAATTTGGCTAGTTGGGTCTTCATCACTGGGTGAATCGTCCTTAGTCGGTTCAATGGTGATGTCCTTTAGGGGGTCAAACAAGTCAACCAAAATGTTGGCAGCTTGGCTCAAGGCTTCCTGGGGAGTGAAACTGCCGTTCGTCCAGATTTCGATTGTCAGCCGATCGCGGTCAAAAAAGCCACCCACTCGCATCTCTTCAACGCTGTAGTTAACCTTGCGAACGGGCATAAAAATAGCATCGATCTGCAAAAAGTCTAAGGCGACGGATTCATCCCGACTGCGACCCACCGCTTTATAGCCTTTTCCTTTCTCGACTCGGAATTCCATTTCCAGCATGGCTCCGGGGGCGAGAGTGGCAATGTATTGATCGGGGTTAACCAAGTCAAGTTCAGAGGGAAGATCAAACTGGGCTGCGGTCACTGTTGCTGGGCCGTGGGCCAGAAGCCGACCCAACTGAGGTTGGGACGAATGGTTTTTGAACACAATTTCTTTCATGTTCAAGAGAATATCTAGAACATCTTCCCTGACACCTGGAATCGTGGCGAACTCATGACTAACGCCAGCAATGCGGACAGCAGTCACAGCGGCTCCTTCCAAATTAGACAGAAGGATACGGCGAAGCGCGTTTCCAACCGTTGTGCCCTGACCTCGCTCTAAAGGTTCTAGAACAAAGCGGCTGTACTGGCTTTGGTTTTTCTCGGTATTGGACTCTATACACTCAACTTGAAACTGTGCCATAGAGGGACTCCTAATTGGCTAAGCTATTTATAAAAAAATTCCAGTTTTGCCTCAGCCGACACCTTTGTTTAAGCTAAAGCCCAAACGCAGATGACACTTATAGACAGCGCATCGACAGGTGAAAATCGGACAGGGGATTTGGTTCAGCAGGAACAAAAGTTAGACGCGTCGCCGCTTGGGAGGACGACAGCCATTGTGGGGAATGGGGGTAACGTCTCTGATCAGGGTGATTTCTAGTCCCGCACCTTGCAGGGCCCGAATTGCGGTTTCCCGGCCAGCACCTGGACCGCTGACCATGACTTCAATCTGGCGCATTCCTTGATCGGCAGCGCGTCGGGCGGCACCTTCAGCCGCAGTTTGAGCCGCAAAAGGAGTGCCTTTCTTGGCTCCTTTGAAGCCACTAGACCCCGAAGAAGCCCAAGAGATCACCTCGCCGATCGTGTCGGTGATGGTGACGATCGTATTGTTGAAGGTGGATTGGATGTGTGCCACTCCACTGGGTACGTGCTTTTTCTGTTTTCTCGCCCCACCCGTTTTTTTTGTTGGTTGTCGTGCCATGTTAGCCTCTTGCTACTAATTCCCTACTTACTCAAACCTTAACAATCTAATTGCAGTACTCTAGTTCTAGTAACTGAGCCATACTTCACACCCATCTGCTCATTTCTAATGGGCTGACCGCTGGCAACTCTGAGCCGCTAGTCCTAAACATTTAACCAAAAACCAAGTTAGCCAGATCTAAGAGCTTAACTAGGCTTGAGAACAAAAATTTAGGGGACTCAAATTTCTGTTAACTGTCCTAAGTCAGGTAACAGAAATGCCTTGTGAGGAAGAGCGATCGTAACTCAAGCGACACGAGCGTGAAGCCACTCAGATAACACAGTCAAACTATTTCTTGCTAGGCGCTTTCTTCTTCCCAGCAACTGTTCTGCGTCCACCGCGACGAGTCCGTGCGTTGGTGCGAGTTCTTTGTCCTCGGACTGGTAAACCAAGACGATGACGACGGCCCCTGTAGGTACCAATGTCCACCAATCGCTTGATGTTCATGGACTCCAGTCGTCTCAGATCTCCTTCAAGTTGATAACCATCCGCTGCTTGTCGTAGAGCGGCGATATCTGCATCAGTCAGGTCTTTGGTGCGTGTGTCTGGGTTAACGCCAGTCTCCGCCAATATTTCTTGCGATCGGGTTAACCCGATTCCATAGATGTATGTCAGACCAATCTCGATGCGTTTATCGCGCGGAAGGTCTACTCCGGCAATCCGTGCCACGCTTAACTCTCCTAGATACTATTTCTTTGCAGTTGAATTTGATGAACCAATGGGAGACAGTCGATTGAATGCACTAGCCCTGTCGTTGCTTGTGCTTGGGGTTGGAACAAATTACCATAACTCGGCCCTTACGGCGAATAATGGAGCATTTCTCACAGATTTTACGGACGGATGCTCGAACTTTCATGCCTTTGTACTGGCGACGCTACAAAGACAATATTATATCTATTCCTAAGATAGGTGTCAAATCTTTAATTTCCATAATGTGACAACCTAGAAATTGAGGCTTTTTTTAGGCTTTGGGAGATTTCTGGAAAAGTTTATACCAGGCACCGGAAGGGCGAAGCATCCGGGCAATGACGTTCTGGTCGATCCAAGACTTGTCTGCCGAATGCTTCGCCCCTAAAGGGGTAACATCTTTCTCGGAAATCTCCTTAGGTTGGGCTTTGTTTCAAGCTAGGAGAATCCCTGTATCCTGCTTTTCAGAAGCATAAGACGATGACCTGTCAAACTATAGAACCGATGCGGGGATCTTGTCTGAGGTGAAGGTGTTGTCTGCGCCGAGTGATTTGGTGGCTCAGGTAGAAGGAGAGTAACTCCCAACTCTGGCAGTCGCGATCGGTTAACTGGCTAAAATAAGGCTGTACTGCTGGACTATCAAAATTTCGTGAGTGCTAATCCTGTGACAACTCCTCCAAAGTTCATTCTAGTGGACGGCCATTCCTTGGCATTCCGTTCCTACTATGCCCACTCCAAGGGGAGAGATGGGGGCTTGCGTACCAGTACAGGCATTCCGACGAGCATCACCTTTGGGTTTTTCAAAGCCTTGGTAGAGGTGATTGAGTCGGAAAAGCCCCAATATTTAGCGATCGCCTTTGACCTCAGCACCCCAACGTTTCGCCACGAAGCCGACGAAACCTATAAGGAAGGGAGACCCGAAGCCCCAGAGGATTTCAAGCCCGATCTGGAGAATCTGAGGGAGTTGTTACAAGCCTTTCATCTGCCGATGACGACGGTCGCTGGGTTTGAGGCAGATGATGTGATTGGTACCTTGGCGCGGCAGGCGAGCGCGATCGGGTATCAGGTCAAGATATTAAGCGGGGATCAGGATTTATTTCAGTTGATTGATGCTGAGAAGGGAGTGACGGTGCTGCATCTGAGCAATGCCTTTGCTTCCCGTGGGAGTGGTGGAGGGCCGATCGAGTATGGGCCAGAGCAGGTGAAGCAAAAGCTGGGCGTGTTGCCCAATCAAGTTGTGGATTACAAGGCGTTGTGCGGCGACACGTCGGACAATATTCCTGGAGTGAAGGGAATTGGGGCGAAAACGGCCGCCCAACTCCTCAGCGCCTATGGTTCTCTGGAAGGAATTTATGCGTCTCTAGATGAAATTAAGGGGGCTGTGAAGCAAAAGCTGGAAGTGGGGCGTGATAGCGCCTGTCACTCGCAATATATGGCTCAGATTGCCCTCAATGCGCCCATGGACTTGGCGTTGGACGATTGCAAACTAACTGGATTCGATCGCGCTGAGGTTCTGCCCATTTTGGAAAAGCTGGAGTTGAAGGGGTTCCTCAACAAGCTGCCAAAGCTGCAAGGCATTCTGGGAGGGCAATCTGAGGTGATCCTAGCTGTAGCGAAGGCAAGCGCAGAAGATGTATCTGAGGAATCTGATGCAGCGATTGCGGCCAGCGATGCAGCCTTTGATAGCAATGACCTTTGGTTTTTCAGCGCCCAGGACACTGCCGAACAGCAGGAGCAAACGCCGATCGCCATTGCACCCCAGATTATCGATACTCTGCCAAAGTTACAAGCGTTGATCGATCGCCTCCACCATTGCACTGATCCCGCTACTCCGGTGGCCTGGGACACGGAGACCACTGCCTTGGAACCACGGGATGCGGATTTGGTAGGCATTGGGTGTTGCTATCCTGTGGCTGATCCCACGGCTGAGGCGATCGTTGCCTACATTCCCCTCGGACACCAAAGTGGTGACAACCTAGACAAAGCAACCGTACTGGAAATGTTGCGCCCCATTTTAGAGGGTGCTAATTATCCCAAGGTGTTGCAGAATGCCAAATTCGATCGCCTCGTGCTGCGTTTTCAGGGCATTCGATTAGCAGGTGTCGTGTTTGACACAATGTTAGCCAGTTATCTACTCAACCCAGACACCACCCATAATTTGGGCGATTTGGGATTGCGGCATCTGGGGATCAAGGCTAAAAGCTATGAGCAGTTGGTGCCTAAGGGTCAAACGATCGCCGACCTGCCGATCGCACCTGTTGCCCATTACTGCGGCATGGATGTCTACACGGCCTTTCATTTGGTGCCCAAGCTGACCGCAGATTTGGAGGTTCTGCCAAAAGTACACCATTTATTGTTGGCTGTAGAGCAACCCTTGGAACCTGTCCTGGCTGAGATGGAGTGTTGTGGCATTCGCATCGATCGAGACTATTTACACCAATTTTCTAAGACTCTGGAACACGACTTGGGGGCGATCGAGCAACAAGCCTATGCCTCTGCTGGAGAGCAGTTTAACCTGGGATCACCGAAGCAATTGGCAGAATTGTTCTTTGAAAAATTGGGATTAGACCGCAAAAAATCCCGCAAGATGAAAACTGGCTACTCTACAGATGCGGCGACCTTGGAAAAGCTACAAGGGGATCATCCTGTGGTAGATGCGATCGTCGAATATCGCACCTTGTCCAAACTGAAATCCACCTACGTCGATGCCTTGCCTAATCTGGTGCGCCCTGAAACCCAGCGGGTGCATACCGATTTCAACCAGGCAGTCACTAGCACGGGACGGTTGTCTTCTTCCAGCCCCAACCTGCAAAATATCCCCATTCGGACGGCCTTTAGTCGCCAAATTCGTCGCGCCTTTTTGCCGGAAGCGGGCTGGCTGCTTGTGGCAGCGGACTACTCCCAAATTGAACTCCGCATTCTGGCTCACCTGAGTCAGGAGCCAATTTTACTGGACACCTACCAGCAAAATCAGGACATCCATACCCTCACCGCCAAACTCCTCTTTGAGAAAGAAACCATTACCTCTGAGGAACGCCGTCTGGCGAAGGTAATCAACTTTGGCGTGATTTATGGCATGGGAGCGCAGCGGTTCGCGCGCGAAGCTAAGGTAACAACTGCTGAGGCGAAGGGGTTTATTGAACGGTTCAACCAGCGCTATCCCTTAGTCTTTGGCTATTTGCAGCAAATGCAGCGGGAATCGATCGCCAATGGTTATGTGGAAACAATTCTGGGTCGCCGTCGCTATTTCAACTTCAATAGCGATGTCCTCCGTCGGCTTCAGGGAAGCAATCCCGCTGAGATTGACCTGACCAAAATTCAAGCCCGTGACCAGTACGATGCCGGTTTGCTCCGCGCTGCCGCCAATGCCCCAATTCAAGGCTCCAGTGCCGACATCATCAAAATTGCGATGGTCAAGTTGCATGAGGTGATTCAGCCCTACCGTGCCAGGTTGCTGCTGCAAGTGCATGATGAATTGGTATTTGAAGTACCTCCGGAGGAGTGGGAAGACCTCCAACCTCAAATTAAGTCGGTGATGGAATCAGCGGTGCAGTTGAGTGTGCCTCTGGTTGTGGATATCAATGTGGGACAGAACTGGATGGAAGCGAAATAAGGGGATTTGCTGGCAAGAATTGAGAAAGCACTTGAACAATTTTTTGAACTCTTTGATGAGTTTTCCAAAGCTGAGCCAAACCGAGCATCCTCTGGCGTGGTTCATGTTGCTCAGTTAAGCCGATCGCCCAGAGTCGATCGCCCCAGTGAATAGTTATTGACCGCAATTGTTAAGCTCGCTGCTGAGACGGCTTTAATTTGCTCTGCAAATATCTTAACCCATTTTGATTTGCTAAGCCCTCAAAGTCGAATGGGATAGATCAGAGATTGTCTGGGATAGTGGGGGTATATTTAGCAATGCAGCAAACATCTTGGATGGAGAAATATCTACCACACCCAAGGCTGCGATCGAGATTTGTATGATGTCTCAGTTTTTTCAGCGAAGTGTCCTTGCGTCCAGCCTAAAGGAGCTGCGGCGGTTAGTAGGGCTGGGACGACCAATTCTGCTCACAACTGCGGCAATTACCGGGGTGCTGTGGCTGGGCCAGTCCCTGGGAGCGTTGCAGGGGCTAGAACTCGCTGCCTTCGATCAAATGGTGCGGTTGCGTCCCGATCGCGGCCGTGATCCCCGGCTCCTCATTGTGGCAGTGACCGAAGCCGACATCGGGCGTTATCGCTTGCCTCTGTCTGACCAAATTTTGGCCAAAGCGCTTCAGCAAATTCAGCAGCATAAACCCAGGGTAGTTGGGGTGGACATCTATCGAGATGTATCGATCGCGCCAGGGGAAGCAGCCCTAGCCACTCAACTTCGTGCCGATAACGTCATTACCATCAGCAAGCTTCCCGCCTCAGATGAACCAACCGGCACTCCCCCGCCACAGGGAGTACCCAAAACCCGCGTTGGGTTCAACGACATTGTGTTAGATGCAGATGGGGCAGTTCGGCGCAACTTTGCCTTTTCCCCAGATACGTCTATTAAAACGTCCTTGGCGTTTCAACTTGCCTTGTTTTACTTCGCCCCCAGCAAGCTGCTGCCACAACAAAGCCACAATGATCCCAATCAGGTGTCCTGGGGTAAGGCAGTGTTTCAGCCCCTGAAGCCGAATGATGGGGGCTATCAGTCCGTGGACGATGGGGGTTACCAAATTTTGCTGAACTACCGCACGGGCAATGACATCGCACGGATTGTCAGTTTGGAAGAGGTATTGCAAGGAAAATTGCAACCTGGGTGGGTTAAGGACAAAATTATCCTGGTGGGCACAACGGCTCCCAGTGCCAAAGATTTGTTTTTTACACCCTACAGTGCGACCGAGCGAGACCATCCTAAGATGTCGGGGGTGTTGATTCACGCCCAAATGGTCAGCCAATTTCTAGATGCGGTGACGGGCGATCGTCCTTCCTTTTGGTTTTGGCCAGGATGGGTAGAAATTGTGTGGTTAGGGGGATGGGCCCTGTTTGGTGGCATTCTGGCGGGGTACTTACGGCATCCACTGCACTTGGGAGTTGCTAGCAGCGCCGCCCTACTTAGTTTAGGAGGAACAGGATTTGCCTTGTTCATGCAGTCGGGCTGGGTGCCCTTGGCCGTCCCAGCTCTAGGATTTGTGGGCACCGCAGCTAGCATGATGACCTACACTGCTTATCAAAGCTACCGAACCCAGCAAACGATCGCCCAACAAGCTCAGGAACAAGAAAAAACCATTGCTCTCCTCCGCACTCTCCTGGCAATTCCCGATTTTTCTACGATCGGTGGAACAATGGCGGGAACAGTTATGCCCACCTTGGAGCGGCGATCCCTGTTGGAAGGAGGAGAAGGAATCCCCAATAGCCCTGCTGAATTGACTCTGGAAAATTCCGCCGCCGGGGTGGAACTATCAGATAGAGTCACCACAGGCATTACCAAACCTATGGTCAGAGCGACCGATCGCCCGCCTCCCCTTTTGAAAGAGCGTTATCGCCTCTTGCAAGTGCTGGGGTCTGGGGGATTTGGCATGACCTATCGTGCCGAGGATACCCTACGTCCTGGACACCCAACCTGTGTGGTTAAACACTTGCTCCCCGCCCGCCAAGATACCAAATTTTTGCAAACTGCCCGCCGGTTATTTAAGACTGAAGCAGAGATCTTAGAAAAGTTGGGAAGTCATGACCAAATTCCCCAGCTTTTGGCTTCGTTTGAGGATGGAGATGAATTCTACCTGGTTGAGGAATTAATTGAGGGACATCCCTTAAGCCAAGAACTGCAATCTGGGGAACCCAATTCCCAAAGCCAAATTATTAATATCCTAAAAGATAGTTTAGAGGTATTGAGCTTTATCCATGGCTATCGGGTGATCCACCGAGATATCAAACCCAGTAATATGATTCGCCGATCGCGGGATGAACGCCTGGTGTTGATTGACTTTGGGGCGGTGAAGCAAATGCAGCCGCCAAGTCTTGATGAATTGGATTTCACCATTGCGATCGGCACCCGTGGCTACTCTCCCCCAGAGCAACTGGCCGGGCACCCCGGACTCAACAGCGACATTTATGCCCTCGGCATGATTGCGATTCAAGCCGCAACTGGAGTGCGTCCTCACCAACTCCAGCAAGACCCCACGACAGGAACAGTAATCTGGCGCTCCCTCACCTCCATCCAACCAGAATTAGCAGAGATCATAGACCGGATGGTGCGTTACTACTTCAACGAGCGGTACCAGTC
>JARCMD010000245.1 GCA_030248885.1 Leptolyngbyaceae cyanobacterium MP9P1.79
CGATCGCAATGCTCAACAGTAGTCAACCGATGAGCAATAATGATCATTGTTTTCGTACCGCTCAAGGCACGGATTGCCTCACTTACCATTGCTTCAGTTTCATTGTCGAGGGCAGAAGTCGCCTCATCCAGCACTAGAATTTCACGCTCATGATAAAGTGCCCTGGCGATGCCAATTCGTTGACGTTGCCCCCCCGACAAACGAACCCCGCGCTCTCCAACCGATGTTTGCAACCCTTCTGGCAATTCTTTGACTAACTCTGACAACTGCGCTAGCTCAAGGGCATAACTTAATCTTTTCTCATCCACCAAATGATCGGTAACCCCGAAGGCAATGTTCCGCCGAATCGTGTCATCCATTAAAAAGATCGATTGGGGAATGTACCCGATTGACCGTTGCCATGCCGTCAAATCCTGATAGACTGAATGACCGTCAACTTGAATATCACCAGACTGAGGAATCAGTAAGCCCAGGAAGACATCCACAAGCGATGTTTTTCCAGCACCGGATTTGCCAATTAACGCGATCGACTGTCCCACGTCTGCACCCTTTTAGGTTGAGCATTCGCCCTATTTGCCCCGTTATGATTTCCGGTTGCCTTTCGGCGGGCAGCATTCGCGTCTTGGGACATCCTGTATCCGCTAGAGGTGTCTGCACCGGTTGCCCTTTGCTTACCTGGGAATGAAGGCATTGCCAGGACTCGATCGGAGCATCCTTCGCACGGGGTGGAGATCTGATTACCTTGGGACTCCTCTTTACTCCGGGGGCGAGGTGTTTCTCCTTCGGAGACGCTGCGCGAACGCGGTCGATCTTTAGACGCTACCGACCCTCATTTGCCCCAACATGCTCGTATCAGCCCTTTCGAGCACCTAAATTAACGAAGCCTCATCAAGGATTCATTTGCATTATCCTTAGCAATGCTCGGCTGAGCTTGTCGAATGCCCTTGCCCTAGCCTGCACCCTCAATTTGGCTTCAAAGGTGCTTCGACACTTAACCTCGTCTGCTGATACTGCCCCCTTATTACTAAGTGAACATTCCGAGGCGGACATCTGCCTGAACATTGGGAGGGAAGAACTCTTTGGGAATCCTTCCAACTCCCCCGAACGACTTCGAGTCGCGCGCCTAACTTGTTGTTAGACGGAATCTTTCTGTATCAGACGCCTTTTGAAGTATTCTATTCTAATAAATCAGACCCTGATGCACTTCAAGTTTGAATCGGCAATTGAAACGATCAATCGTTCCGCTTGGCGACACACATCAAGGATAAGGCTGCTTCTGCCCCATAAGGATTAATCCCAGACAGCAGTTGCCCAATGCGGTAACGCCAATGGGGTGGTTCGCCCAAATCGCCTACCAGAGCCTCAGCCCCGATCGCATTGTTATGGGGATACAAATTGACCGTAAAACCCATTGGCTCCAACGTTTCACGAAAGAGCGCATCTGTCACACCATGACCGGGTTGATGATGCACTTCGGTTGCGAGCGCCGTGGCTCTGTCCTCATCGGAAGCATCTAAATCTCGCAGGAAAAAGCGGTAAATCACGCTCAGACGGATCTTATAAAGCAGTAGCCCTAAGCCCTTGTAATCCCAAGCGCTCAACTGTGGATCATGGTCAGCGACCAGCAAACCACCGGGACGCACCAAGCGTGCCGCCTCTGCCAACACGGCGGACATATCATCGCAGTGATGCAGACTGGCATTAATCGCCACCAAATCGGCGAAACCTGACTGCAGCGGCACGTTCATGGCATTTGCCAACAAAGGCGTATAGCCGATTTGCTGCGCCATTTCCAGGGACCCGCGCGCGACATCCACCCCAATCAACATCTTTGGATTACCGCCCAAATTGGCATAGAGGTTTCCAGGCCCACACCCGATATCGACCACAATTTTGTCATCCCAACTCCCAGCCGCAGCCAGCCAACGCTCTTTAAAGGCTGCATCGCGGTGACAAGCTTCAAAGTACGTTTGTGCCCAGACTGGATGGCTGAAATAAACGCTATTTGCTTCAACAGCGCGAGTCTTCACAATGGGGCAGACAGGAATGCTGTCTTGAAAACTGACAGCATGATCAGTCACAAGAAACGGCTCTAAATTTGATTGCTCACAAATATTCATGGAAAATCCTTTATTGTCGAAGGTGAACAGACCCTCTCAAAGCATTGTTTGAAAGGCTAACCGATTGAGCTAAGGCAAAACATCGTAACAGCTAGAACTTCGGTCAAAAAATCGTCTAACTTGAAATGACTGTAAATGTGTGACTTGCGCGATCGGGGCTGAATGTTTTGCTGACGAACCTGGGAAAAGGATGCATCCTTCCAACAGCAAGGGTGATAGTATTCATCCAATGTACGGAGTATAAGCAAAAGCTGGCGGAATCCGAATAACGTCCTTCCCTAGCCTGGGATGAGGTTTACGAATCGAACATTCTGCGAAATCATCTACAATTTACCTCCCCCTATTTCCTCCTGCAGGAAAACAATGCATAGGCGGTGGAAGTAGTTCTTTGCAACCTGAAACCAAATCAGAATAGACCGAGACAGAAACAATTCTTCATCTAGTGGACTTAATCTGTTCCTCACTATTTTTATCTAGAATGCTGCAAATTTTCATGTTCCTTCCACAAAGCCTTATAAAGTTCAGATAAAGTCCAGGGTAAGCGCAAGAAAAAGAGCACGTTACTGCTCAGGCTGATGAAGTGGCAGAGATTGAGGATGACCAGAGAATAGAGCGATGAGAGCATCCAAGACATTACTGCCTTGTTTTCTCAGAGTCGAGATGCAACCCCGGATGCGACAAAACATTTGCGCCAACACATCACTCTAACAGCAAAAGTCCGTTGAAACGGAATGAAAAGGTTTCTCTGAAAGGCTGACAGTCCATTTTAATGGACTTTCGCTCTGAGCCAGGAAATTGATTTCCTGGCGGAAAACAAGCCTGAAGTTGAATTCCCCGACAGGCTGCTAGCGTAGGGCTTTTCTTTTTGGTGCTCTGAGCTTGCTCTGAACCTTCCTGGTGTCCCGCTTTACGGAATACGCCGATGCTAAATCTTACAAAATCTGAGCGAATCTCTTATTTGTTAACAGCAAGCTTGTAGTGCCCCAACTGATACAAAAGATGAGCATTGAGGCAATAAG
>JARCMD010000246.1 GCA_030248885.1 Leptolyngbyaceae cyanobacterium MP9P1.79
AATTCCGGCTCCCTTCTCCCTAGGGAGAAGGGTTGGGGATGTAGCTTGCTTCCCGAAGGGTGGGCGGATCGGAGATCTGCAAAAGTGAGATGCACTCTTTACTGACTTAATACTCTGGCACCGAGGCATCCACCTCGCGGCTCCATGCTTGAATCCCGCCTTTGACATTGGTGCCAGTGATGCCTGCTTGTTTCAGCAACCCCAAAGCTTTTGCCGATCGTCCCCCCAGTTTGCAATGGACAATCAGTTCCCGATCGGTGTGACCTTGGAGCAGTTCCTGCACCTTAGCAATCCCCTCTCCATTCTCGATATCGGGCAAAGGCACTAGCACCGAGCCAGGAATCCGGGCAATCTCGTACTCATTGGGATTTCGGACATCCAGCAACAGAATGTCCTTGTCGCCACTGTCCAGCAATTGCTTCAATGCTTGTACCGTCATCTCAGGAATATCCATACTTTGCCGTGCCTCTGCTGCCTTAGCTTGGGGAATGCCACAAAACTCTTCGTAGTCAATCAGTTTCTCAATGACTGGACGGACAGGATTGGGACGCAGGTTCAGTTCTCGGAACTTCATCCCCAAGGCATCGTAGAGCAATAAGCGTCCACTCAATGTGTTGCCCTGTCCCAAAATGATTTTGACTGTCTCCGTAGCTTGAATCACGCCAATAATGCCCGGCAAAATTCCCAGCACTCCCCCTTCAGAACAGGAGGGCACCAAGCCTGGAGGCGGTGGTTCTGGGTAGAGGTCGCGGTAATTTGGCCCATCCTGGTAATTAAACACGGTTGCCTGTCCCTCAAAGCGGAAGATGGAACCGTAGACGTTGGGTTTGTTCAGCAAAACACAGGCATCGTTGACGAGGTAGCGTGTGGGGAAGTTGTCGGTGCCGTCTACCACAATGTCGTAGGGAGCCACGATGTCTAAAGCGTTTTCAGAACTGAGGCGTGTTTCATACAAGTCCACCTGGCAATGGGGATTAATTTCCAGAATTCGTTCTTTGGCAGAAATAATCTTGGGTTTGCCAATACCAGAGGTGCTATGAATCACCTGTCGCTGGAGGTTGGAGCGATCGACGACATCAAAGTCAACGATCCCCAACCGCCCCACACCGGCTGCTGCGAGGTATAACAACAATGGCGAACCTAGCCCACCTGTACCAATACACAGAACGCTGGCTGCCTTAAGCCGCTTTTGTCCCTCCAATCCCACTTCTGGCAAAATTAAATGCCGTGAGTAGCGATCGTATTCTTCTTTACTGAGTTGGATCTCGTTCAGGTTGGGATTTAGCATGGCAGGACTAGGACTCAATGAATAATGCAGCGATGACCCCTCAAAGGGACAATTTGTCTCACAAAGTTTATCTCACAAATTGCGCCGATCGTTGGGGGTGACTAAAGCTGAACACGAAAGTGGATTTGACCATTTTACGTCAGGACGATCGCTTTAGAACTATCGCTTTAGAACGATGGGTTTATTAACAGAATTTATGTAACAATGCTTCGCACAGTTTTTGTGGAGGTGCTGGAAACCCTGTTGTACAGCCAGTATAGACCCTCACCCTAAATCCCTCTCCCAAGAGGGGAGAAGGACTTCAATCCCCCAACCCCTTCTCCCGTTCTGGGAGAAGGGGTTGGGGGATGAGGGCTAGCTATCACAAAAATGTCCGAACTATTGTAAAAGACTGTTTGTAAAAATCTACACCCTGCGCGTGTGACCTGTGACGTTATTTTTGGCGTAGTCTAGCGAACAGAGTTGGGGGTCAGGGTTCTTGTGAATTTAAAGTTTCCGATCGCCGAATCAGATGCAGCAGTTGTGCGACAGAAGGTTTTGCAGGTACACGATCGCCTCTGCATCGCCTATGGATGTCCGATCGCCTACTTTCGTGATTTAGACCCGCTCAGCGAACTGGTTTCTGCTCTGTTGTCCCATCGCACCCGCAATGCTGACTCAGGGCAGTCCTTTCAGCAGTTGACCGAACGCTTTGTGGATTGGGCCACCGTGCGCGATGCTCCCGTGGAGGCAGTGGAGCGGGCGATCGTTGCCTGCACTTGGCCCGAGCAAAAAGCGCCCCGCATTCAACAAGTGTTACGCCTCATTACCGATCGGCGAGAGGGAGATTTATCCTTGGATTTTTTGGCAGATCTATCCGTTCCCGCAGCAAGGGCGTGGCTAGAGGCGCTTCCCGGTGTTGGGCCAAAAACCAGTGCAGCCGTGATGTCCTTTAGTCAGTTGCGGCGATCGGCTCTGCCCGTGGATAGCCACCACCATCGGGTCGCCGTGCGCCTGGGATTGATCCCCGCTAAAGTGGCGGTGGGGCCGTCCCATGCTCTGCTGGAAGCGCAACTGCCCCAGGATTGGGCAGCCCAGCAGGTGTATGACAACCATGAAGTGATGATGCTGCACGGTCAGCGCTGTTGCTTCTACCAGAACCCTGCCTGCAACCGTTGCCCTGTGCTAGATCTATGTCCCTTTGGACAAGTCCTGCTTGAACCCAAAAACCGATGACGATCGCCAAATCAGCCTCCACCTACGAACGCATCTATGCGATCGTCCGACAGATTCCCGCTGGCACCGTGGCGACCTACGGACAGGTGGCAACCTTGGCGAATCTGGCAGGACAGGCGCGACTGGTGGGCTATGCGCTGTACCGAGTAGACATCGCCTCAGGTATTCCCTGGCATCGTGTGATCAATGCCAAGGGCGAGATTTCGGAGTCACCGCTGCGATTGGGGGGAGATGATGTGCAACGATCGCTCCTAGAGCAGGAAGGTGTCATGTTCAGCCCTAAAGGACGGGTGGATTTCCAACGCTACCAGTGGCAATTTAAAGAAGTGAAATGCTAAAATGTTCTATTACTTCAGACCCAAGTCATCAGTAGATCACGCCCTATTTGTAACTACTCGGATCGCCCTGAGAAAATGTTTGTAAACACAAATTGCGCCCCGATTCGCCCCCTTTTCATTTATGCCTGAAGGGCTTCAAGTCCCCAATTCTGAGGGACTTTGAACAAAAACGGCTCAAAAGCCCCCAGAATTGGGGGGGCGAGTGCAAAACTACACGCTAATTTACAAACACTTTCTGACCCTAAATCCCTTTCCCTAGGGCGAGGGACTTCAATCCGGCTCCCCTTCTCCCAGTGGGAGAAGGGGCTGGGGGATGAGGGCAGGCTCGACACTGAGCTAGTAGTCTGAGCAGTTACCTCTATTTGTAAAATCATAGCGATGCTAAAGGTAGACTTTTCGTAACCTGGGTAGACTTTGAGTATGCCTATGTCCTGTAAAAGGCCGTCTAATACAACGATGGGCAGGAAGCTTCGCATACTCAATTTAGAATATGACGTACCGAAATTTTATGAGTCAAGACCAAGACTCTCACGCATGGTACAGCCACGGAAAAGCATTGCATGAGCTGGGGCGCTACGAATGGGCGATCACCCGGTACGATAAAGTGCTGGAAATGCATCCTAATTCTTACGATGCGTGGAGTTTTCGGGGGTATGCTCTGGCGCACTTGGGGCGGCATGAGGAGGCGATCGACAGCTTCAACGAAGCGATCGGAATTAGTCCCAAGATCCCCCTAGCATGGCATGGAAAAGCGCTTTCCCTGGGAAATCTAGGGCGCTACGATGAGGCTGTGGTCACCTTCGATCGCGTGCTGAAGTTCACTCCAGATGACTACAAAGTTTGGTACAACCGGGGCAGTGCGTTGATGCGGCTGAATCGTTACAAGGAGGCGATCGACAGCTTCAACAAAACTGTGGAACACAAACCCGACAATTACCGCGCTTGGTATCACCGGGGGATGGCCTTGTCCGCCCTGGATCGTAACGAAGAGGCGATCAATAGCTTTGATACCGCTGTTGTCGTCAAGCACAGTTGCTACTACGCCTGGAACTATCGCGGCATCGTGTTGTTTAAGATCTATCGCTACGAGGAGGCCCTTAAAAGTTTTGATCAGTGCCTGGCGATTCGTCCCAACCATCCGGGTGCCTGGTATGGCAAAGCCCGCAGCTACGCCCTGATGGACGATATTGGTCTGGCGGTCAGTTGCCTCAAGCAGGCCATTAACCTCAGCCCCAACTTGTACCGGACCATGGCCAAAATTGACGCTAATTTTAACTGTCTTCATCAAGACACTCGCTTTCAAGCCTTGCTGCAAGAAAGGATTCAGGAGGTTACGGGTTCAGAAACTACCCGTCTTCAATGATGCCCCAACGTCCGCCCCAACGCCCAATCTATCTTGACAACAACAGCACCACTCCGATCGATCGCCGGGTGCTGGATGCCATGTGGCCCTACTTTACTGAGCATTTCGGTAACCCTGCTAGTGTGAGCCACCAGTATGGCTGGGAGGCTGAGGCAGCGGTGCAGCAGGGGCGGGAAATTTTGGCGGGGGCGATCGGTTGCAGTCCTGAAGACATTATTTTTACCAGTGGGGCTACCGAAGCCAACAATCTCGCGATTAAGGGAGTGGCGGAAGCTTACCTCAACAAAGGTCGTCATCTGGTTACGATTCAAACAGAGCATAGTGCGGTTCTTGACCCCTGCCACTACCTGCAATCCCTGGGTTTTGAAGTCACAGTTCTGCCCGTACAAGCAGATGGCTTAATTGACCTGAAGCAATTGGCACAGTCATTGCGTCCTGACACCATTTTGGTTTCGGTGATGGCAGCCAATAACGAAATTGGCGTGTTGCAGCCCCTCGCAGAGATTGGGGCGCTGTGCCACGCCCACCAGGTTTTGTTTCACACCGATGCAGCCCAAGCGATCGGCAAGATTCCGCTCAATGTCGAAGAGATGCACATCGATCTCATGTCCCTGACGGCGCACAAAATCTATGGCCCCAAAGGAATTGGAGCGCTGTATGTCCGCAGGCGCAACCCCAGAGTGCAACTTGCACCCCAATTGCACGGAGGCGGACACGAGCGGGGACTGCGCTCTGGCACCCTCTACACGCCGCAGATTGTCGGCTTTGCCAAGGCTGTAGAAGTTGCGTTGTCGGAGCGGGAATCTGAGGCACAGCGGCTCACGGAACTGCGCGATCGACTCTGGAAATCCCTCAGCCAGATTCCAGAGATCTACCTGAATGGACATCCCACCCAGCGGCTGCCCGGCAACCTCAACTTCAGTGTGGCGGGGGTGGATGGGCAAGCCTTGTTGCTGGGGCTGCAACCTGTGGTGGCGGTGTCCTCTGGTTCAGCCTGCACCTCTGCCAAAATGACTCCTTCCCACGTTTTAACCGCGTTGGGACGATCGCCCGCCCTAGCCTATGCCTCAATTCGCTGCGGCATCGGTCGCTTCAATACGGTCGCCGAAATCGATCGCGTAGTTGCTGCCACGATCGCCACCATTCAATCCCTGCGATCGGCCCATCCTATCCACCACTCCTAGTGGAGGATAGTTTTGAGTTTTGAGTTTTGAGTGCTACCCACTTAACTTACTTCTGTCAGCCTGCACTAGGGGCGATCGTAGAGTGGGTTAGCGGTATCACAACCCATCATTGGCAAGAGTCTCGACCTTCTGTTTCCTGGGATGGTGGGATGAGATAAACTTTTCTGCGAACCTTCTTGAACCTCTGGTTCTGTACAACGGCTAAGTGTAGCGACCTGCAATCATAAGTCGTCAAACCTGCAATCAAGACATTTTCAAACCAGGATTAATTGCAACTATAAAAACGCTCGAACCAGGATTAGTTGCAACTGAACCTGGACTCGATTGCAACCAGCTTGCAATCATCCACCCAATCCTCGCAGAACCCCGGTTTCTAGCCTGAGCCGTTTCCACCCCTCCTCAAAACTCAAAACTCAAAACTCAAAACTCAAAACTCAAAACTCAAAACTCCTTACACTCGCCCCCAACCCTCCCAGGAGAGCCAATTTTATGTGTGGGATGCAGAACACGAGAAACCGGGGTTCTGTCCCAAATCAACACCCTTAGCCCCAATCTTCGCAGAACCCCGGTTTCTAGCCTGAGCCGTTTCCACCCCTCCACCCATCCACCCATCTACCCATCTACCCCTCCACCCTTCACCCTTCACCCTTTCAAAAGACTCGGATCAAACACCCAACCCTCCCCAATCAGCCCTTCCAAACGGTGACTCAGTTGGGACAGAACGAAAGCAGAGTCATTGAGTCGCTGCTGGGCAAACCAGGCATCAAAAGCTTCCTGGGTGGCAACGCCTTGGGCACCCGCCGCCCCCGACAGCATTTCCCAGCTTCGTTCTTGGAGTTGGGCCAGTTGGGGATGCCCCTGACCGCGCTGGGCACAGAAGTACAGCGCCATTGCCGCCAACAAAGCTTCCAACTCATCGCCCTGGGGCACCCGCTCGTACAGGGTTTTGACTAACGCGATCGCATTGACCAAGGGCGATTGAATCCGCAGGCACAGCCAAAGGGCTTGGGCAAGATACGCCTGAGCCTTCGTTTCCGCCGTTCCCCCTAAGTTACCTAAGACAGTGACGAGATCGCCGTAGGCCCGCATCTGTCCCAACATCTGGGCGGCTTGCAAATTCAGGTCTAGCTGGCGGATTTTATCGCCCGCTTCACCCGCCCAATAGGCCATACTAGCCAACGTCGCCGCCTTGCCTCGAACATCGTTAATTTGCTCATAGATTTCCAAAGATTGTTGGTACAAGTCCAGAGCGCGATCGACCTCCCCCCGTTGAGCGAAGATGCCTGCCAT
>JARCMD010000247.1 GCA_030248885.1 Leptolyngbyaceae cyanobacterium MP9P1.79
GTATGCCTGAAAGGCTTTAAGGCCCCAATTCTGGGGGACTTCGATCTCAGAACCCCCCAGAATTGGGGGGCAGGGGGGCGGTTCGGGCGACAATTTGGACTTTCTGAGAGGTTTAGAATTCACACTTTTGAGAAATCGAAGATTTCTCAAAAATGTTGGTAATAACAAGCTCCCTAGGGAGAGGGATTTCAATCCGGCTCCCCTTCTCCCACCGGGAGAAGGGGCTGGGGGATGAGGGCAAGCTCGACATTGAGCTAGCAGCTTGAGTAGTTACGATCAAACAAGTAGCCTAATCCATCGAAGGTGAGAGTCGTTTTCCAGACGCTCTTGATAAACTTTGCAGAAGACTAAAGTGTCCAATTGTCTAATTGCAGATCCGGCACCAAAGTAAAATCACGCTGATTGCGGGTAACAGTGATGGCTTGATTGACCCGTGCAATTGCCGCGATCTTGACATCTTTTTCTAGCCGACGCTTGTTGAGATTGGGATAAGTCGATCGCAGCGAATCATAGCATCGCTGAGCAGCGGCATCGAAATTCAAAATCTGAGCCTTTTTGAAAAACTGGTTGGACTGCCAAAGGCGAGTATAAAGCTCGACTTGCTGATCTTGATACCGTGGGTCATTGAGGTGAACAATCCAACCATTGAAGATTTCCTGAATGGAGATGATGGTGAATGCCCATTGTATAGAATTCAGCGATTGCAAGCGATCGATGACTTGATGGTGACCCCGCAGGATGAGGGAAATGTGATCGCGATCGAGGACGCGGAGGGTCATCGGTTTAGGTGTAGGCAGGATTGTGAGAGTCTAGTTCACGCTCGTCCCGCATTTGTTGCAGAATTTCGGCAAAGTAGGGATCGTCTTTGAATACGCCGAATGAATCAGCTAGGTTATGAGTGGGTGGGGTTGCGATCGGGAGTGGAATGGATATAAATTCGATCGCTTTCAAGCGATCAAATAGTTTGTGCTGAATGATGGCAATCGCATCTTCTCTTGTATCAGCAATTGCGATGCAGTCAGGAAACTCTGCCGATCGAGCGGAGATTTTTTGGTTGTCTAGGGTTTCGAGGATGAGGTTGAGGGCAGAGGTCATGGGGAGGGGGGAATGACGAGGGCTATCTCTAGTTTAGTTCTACCAATGAAGAATTTTCTGAATCTGGGCGACTAAATCTTGTGCTTTAAAGGGTTTAGTGATCACGCCTGCTACGCCAAGGCTCATCAACTGTTGATGTTCATTAGTCGAGGCCTTTGCTGTGAGAAAAATTGTGGGAATGGGTTGGGTTAACGGATTGGCTTGCAACAGTTGAAAAGTGCCAGGGCCATCCAAATCGGGCATCATCACATCCAGGAGAATCGCATCGGGCAAATTGGCTGGGGCCATGACTAGCCCCTCTTTGCCTGAAGTAGCGGTGAATACCTGCCATTTTGCGACAACTTCTAAGCTGAATTGAATGATTTCCCGAACTCCATCTTCATCATCTATGACCAAGATACGCTTAGTTGTCATGGGTTGGCTCGTTATGTGGGCGTGTCACTGGGTTTGTCATTGTCAGCGATCGGCAGGGTGAAATAAAAACAACTCCCTTGATTCAGTGTACTTTCTACCCAAATTTTGCCGCCGTGCTGCTGAATGATACTCTGACAAATGGCAAGTCCTAATCCGGTGCCTCCCTTTTGGCGGGAGTCGGAGGCATCCACTTGGTGAAATCGCTCAAAAATGGTTTCCAGATTATCGATCGGAATCCCCCGTCCTGAGTCTTGCACAGCGAACTGGAGGCAGGAACACGGGGCGGCGTGGGTCTCAGCAGCGATGACTTCGGCAGTGAGGGAAATAGTGGAGTCGCTGGGTGAAAACTTGATGGCATTACTTAGGAGATTAGTCAGGACTTGAATAATCCGATCGCCATCCACATCTAGCACAATGGAAACGGGCGAGACGAGCAAGGAGATGCCAGCGTGGGTTGCCAGCAACTGCATAAACTCATTGGCCCTAGTCATCAAATCAGCCGCATTGAATAGATGCTTTTCCAGGGGGACTTTACTCGATTCCAGGCGTTCTAGATCCAGGATGTCGTTGACCAGGCGCACTAGACGATCGGCTCCCGCTGCGGCAATTTGGATCATGCGTTGCCCCCGCTCCGATTGGGGAGCAATCAGCCCTTCAGAGAGCAGGTTGAGGGCCCCATGAATGGTGGTCAAAGGGGTGCGGAGTTCGTGACTGACGACGGACAGAAACTCATCTTTCATGCGATCGAGCAAATAGCGCTTTGTGATATCCGTCACCCGCACCAACTGCGCTACCTGACCCCCGATCGTAATATTCTTGACTGCCAAGTTACCCCAAAAGCTATTGCCTTTTTTAGTCAGATACTCAATTTCTCGGCTAGCAAAGCCAAACTCGCGAATTTCTTGGGTCAACATAGCCAATTCATCTGTTGTAAAAGGCTGCTTATGTAGAACGATTCCCGATGTGTTGATGAGTTCATGCTTACTGGCTTCAAACAGTTCAGCGGCGCGTAGATTGCAGTCCATGATCAACAGCGTGGAGGGATTAACCAAAAAGAGCGCATCTGTCGATTCATTAAAGATGGACTCTTTCAAATCTCGGTTCTGGATTAGTTCCAACTCTGCCTGTTTACGATCGGTGATATCTCGCCCCACGGATTGTAATTCCACAAAGCGCCCTTGGCCATCAAAAATCTTCCGATTGTTCCACTGCGTCCACCGCACTCCGCCCCCCACCACAACGCGGTTTTCGATCGTTGTCCCCTGCTCTTCTAAGGTTAGAGAATTGATATCGTGGAGAACATGTTCCAGATCCTCCTCGAAGATCAGCGGTTGGAACTCATGTCCCAGTAGGTCCTCGCGGCTTTGTTGAAAGTACCGGCAGAAGGCTTCATTCACAAACGTCAAGATACCTTGGGGAGTGAAGCGGGCGACCAGTTCGGTTTGGTCTTCTACGATCGCCCGATAGTGGGCTTCACTTTCCTGGAGAGCAGCTTCTGCTTGCTTCAGATCGGTAATATCCACCTCCACCCCATCCCAAACGGTGCTGCCATCTGCCAAGCGACGGGGCGTGGATCGAACCGATGACCACCGAATGGTATTTTGCAGCGTCTGCTTTCGCATCTGCATTTCAAAGACTGACAGATTCCGCATTGATTCCAGCGTCAACTGCTCATTTAACAACTTATCTTCTTCCAAGATGAGATTATGTAGCACACTCGCATCTTGAAGTATAGCTTCAGGCTTGAGTCCCGTAAGCTGTTCAACTCCGGCACTGACATAGGAGAAATAGACATATCCATTGGGTTCACATACCAATTGGTAGATCATGCCCTTATGAATGTTGTCGCCGATCGCCCGCAGCATCGCTTCCCGCTCCTGCAACGCCAGTTCCGCTTGTTTACGATCGGTAATATCGTGAGCCGTACCAATAATCTTAGTGACTCGGTGGTTTGTATCTCTCGCGAAGACAACATCATGGGAACATAACCAGCGCCAAGAGCCATCCCGATGCCGCATTCGGTACTCCGTAACGAGGACATCACCATCCAGCGCTGTTGCCCAATGCTGAGCATTTTGTTGGATCAGGAGTGCATCTTCAGGATGGATGGTACTTAGGAAAAATTGCGCTCCTTGCTGCTGTATTTCTTCGGGGTTATACCCCAATATGTTGATGGATTGACGATTTACATATTCATTACTCCAGGTTTCCACATTCAGGACATAGAGAACCTGTGGAGAATGATCGGCAATGCGCTCAATGAAGTATCGACTCTTATCCAAGGCTGACTGAGCTTCCTGGCGATCGATAATTTCCTGTTGTAGCTGAGCATTGGTTTGTGCCAACTCAGCCGTGCGTTGCACCACCTGCGCTTCTAGGTTGTCGTTGTAGTCTTGCAACTGCCGGACCATCCGGTTAAAGGATTGGGACAACTCTCCTATTTCATCCGATCGCCCCACATTCACCGTCTGGTCAAGGTTGCCATTGGCAATTTCCCGCGCTGCCCGGTTTAGCTCCAGCAGTGGCTCAGTGATAAACCGAGCGGTGAGGACTCCCAGGACAACGGCGATCGACAAGGCTGCTATGCACAGCAATACCGTCGTTTTCGTATGGGCATTGATCTGATCCATGAAATCGGATTCTGGCACCACAACGACAACAATCCAATCCAAGCCATATTTGTCTCGGTAGGGCGTAACCCGAAGCAATTTACGCTGTTCTCCCTTGCCAAAGCGGAGGGTACGCGTCATCTGGATGTTGGTAAACTTGCCAAAATAGCGGGTCAAGTACTGAGCCGTTTCACGGGTTAAGGGGTCGCGGCTATTCACTGCCTGGAGTCTGCCCTTGGCCCTGCGATCGGCACCCACCGTAAAAGGCTGCTCCAGCGTGGATGTGGCCACTAAATCCCCTGAGCGCTCCAGGATAAATGTCTGTCCAGAGGGCGAAACCTTGAATTTGTGCAAGAACGTACTCAGTTCTGTCAACTGAAGCTCAGTGGATAGCACGCCTGTTAGCTGTCCAGTCGGCCCATATAACGGCGTAGTGGCAGAAATACCTACAGCGGCCGGGAGGAATATATAGGGAAATATGGGACTCCAAGTCGCCTTGCCTGCTTGGGCTGCGGCTTTATACCAAGGGCGCTGCCGGGGATCATAGTTTGGCACTTGCCCGACCAACTTTCCTTGCTTGCCCTGGCTATCCAGGAGGTAGTTGCGCCGAATTCGGCGATCGGAGGCTTTGAGAACACTGAGGGTAGGCATTCCATTTAAACACCCGACTGCCAAAAACTCCCCTTGGGCACTCCCGTAGTAGTTAGCCGTCACTGAAGTAAAAATGCGCTGTTGTCGCCAGAAGTGATTCTGTAGCTGCCCAAAATTTTGAGGATTGACCTCGTTTGACTGAATGGCGTTGAGATTAATTTGATTCGCAATTTGGGGCGCAGTGAGATAGGCTTCCAGGCGATCCTTGATCCGATCGCCCCTTCGATTCACTAAGGTTGTCGTCAGATTATCAATGGCTCGCTGCCCATTGCGAAACGACAAATAGCCTGTCAACCCCACTGCCCCCAAGATTTGCAGCACAAAGGGCACCACCAGCACCAGTTGCAGGGAGCGTTTGCAGGGACGATGGGAAACCTGTTTTGGGTAGGGAAGGGAGGGAATCGATCGCATTCAGAAGGTTAAATTAATCCAAGCACAACTTTTTTTACTACTTTGTTTTAAAGTACCCGCCTGATCTCCTCTTCTACAGAACCCATTTGAGATCTAACCTGTAACCCTTAGCAGAAGAGGATTTCGGCAAATTGACTACTTTCGCTGAAATGCCCTAGCCGCAACGCTTTCACCAA
>JARCMD010000028.1 GCA_030248885.1 Leptolyngbyaceae cyanobacterium MP9P1.79
CCAGTAGTAGAAGTGCCAGTAGTAAAGGAGATTAGGGGACTATGAGCTATCGGATGAGTCGGCGGGCCTATGCAGAAACCTATGGACCCACGGTGGGCGATCGGGTGCGGTTGGCAGATACAGACTTGATCATAGAAGTCGAGCAGGATTATACCCACTACGGTGAAGAGGTGAAGTTTGGTGGCGGCAAGGTGATTCGGGATGGTATGGGACAATCCCCGATTTCCAATGCCAACGGTGCAGTGGATGCCGTCATCACCAACGCTCTGATTCTCGACTGGTGGGGGGTTGTCAAGGCAGATATTGGGATTAAGGATGGCAAGATTGCAGCGATCGGCAAGGCTGGTAATCCCTATGTTCAAGATGGAGTGGACATCATCATTGGCCCAGGTACCGAGGCGATCGCTGGGGAAGGCATGATTTTGACGGCGGGTGGCATTGATACCCACATTCACTTCATCTGTCCTCAGCAGATTGAGGTGGCGATCGCATCTGGGGTCACGACGATGATTGGGGGCGGCACTGGCCCCGCAGCGGGAACCAGCGCCACAACCTGCACCCCTGGACCCTGGAACCTCTATCGGATGTTACAGGCGGCGGATGCCTTCCCCATGAACATAGGCTTTTTGGGAAAGGGCAACAGCAGCCAGCCAGAGGGCTTGGTAGAGCAGGTAGAAGCGGGGGCGATCGGATTAAAACTCCATGAAGACTGGGGCACCACTCCTGCAACGATCGATCGCTGTTTGAGTGTGGCAGATCAATACGATGTCCAAGTGGCGATTCACACCGATACCTTGAACGAAGCCGGATTTGTGGAAGATACGATCGCCGCCTTCAAAAACCGTGTCATCCATACCTACCATACTGAAGGTGCAGGCGGTGGACATGCCCCCGATATCATCAAAATCTGTGGGCAACCCAATGTACTGCCATCTTCCACTAATCCTACCCGCCCTTATACCCTTAATACTCTGGATGAACATCTGGATATGTTGATGGTCTGTCATCACCTCGATCCCAGTATTCCAGAAGATGTCGCCTTTGCGGAGTCTAGGATTCGCCGCGAGACGATCGCCGCTGAAGATATCCTCCATGACCTGGGAGCCTTTAGTATGATCTCCTCCGACTCCCAGGCTATGGGACGTATTGGTGAAGTCATTCTCCGCACTTGGCAAACGGCCCACAAGATGAAAGTCCAACGGGGGGCATTATCTCCAGATTCTGCTCAACATGATAACTTCCGCGCCAAACGATATATAGCAAAATACACCATTAATCCGGCGATCGCCCACGGCATTGCCACCCACGTCGGCTCCGTAGAAGTGGGAAAACTCGCAGACCTCTGTTTGTGGCGACCTGCCTTCTTTGGCGTAAAACCAGAGATGGTCATCAAGGGCGGCATGATTGCCTGGGCCCAAATGGGCGATGCCAATGCCAGTATTCCCACCCCTCAGCCAGTCCATATGCGCCCGATGTTTGGCAGCTTTGGCGGAGCCAGAACCGCGACAGCGCTCACCTTTGTGTCTCAGGTAGCCTTGGCTAATGGCATTCCTCAACAATTGGGACTCCAAAAATCCGCTGTGGCAGTCAGCAACACCCGCCAGATCAGTAAGCAAAGCATGAAGCTGAATGATGCCTTACCCCACATGGAGGTTGACCCCGAAACCTATGAGGTGAGAGCCGATGGCGTGTTACTTACCTGCGAACCCGCCACTGTGTTACCCATGGCCCAGCGCTATTTTCTGTTTTAGGCAATTTTTCGTAAAGAAATTACCAGCTAAGGAGTGCGAATTACATAAAACCAAGGAAATGTTTGTAAATTAGCGTGTAGTTTTGCACTCGCCCCCCAACCCCCCCAATTCTGGCTTGCCCTTGAGCTATTTTTATTCAAAGTCCCCCAGAATTCGGGCCTTAAAGCCTTTCAGTCATACATGAAAAGGGGGCGGATCGGGGCGGAATTTTTTTGTAGCCAGTTTCTAAATTCTCCCTGATCCCAACCCTCTCCTCAGGGAGAGAATTGGGGTCAGGTTCACCTTCTTCTGGCAGGAATAACTTATCCAGAAAATAAGAATTGAGGAATCATCATCAATTTGTTGTTCACTTACGAAAGTTCAGGAACCCGACACAGAAGAACAAGGCTTTCAAAGTTTTTCTACTGGTTTTTCCTAATGCCAACAAACTAACCCTGCTACTGGAAGAGGGGTTTGAGGTGTAGCTTGCTTTCCTAGGGTTGGGTGGTTCAGAAATGTTCACATCAGGGATGCAATTATTTATCTGTTAAGAAACCAAAAGGTCAAACTTACTTAATTTTGGCAATTCCCGTGGGATAATGATGCGACTGTTTTTAGCAAATTTCTGATGGTTTCAGCTTCCCCTCCCATGTCTAGCAAACCGTTGACTCAGCGCGGTGTTGAACTGGATTTTCAACTGCCCGATCCTGATGATGAGCAGGTGCCAGAGATGGACTTTCAGCAGCAGGTGGAAACTGCTTGGCAGGTGTGCGATCGGTTTGACTTGCAAACTGATATTTGGCGGGGACGAATTTTGCGAACCGTGCGCGATCGAGAAAAACGCTCTGGAGAAGGACGCGGCACTGGCTTTTTGAACTGGTTGAAAGATCGGGAAATCAGCAAAAGTCAGGCTTATTCCTGGCTAGAACTGGCAGACAGCGCCGACACCTTGCTAGAAGACGGTCACCTCGATCCAGAGACGATCGACCAGTTTAGCAAGCGCGCGTTTATCGCAACAGCTCAGGCGGCTCCAGAAGTGCAGCAAATGGTCTGCGACTTTGCTCGACAAACGGAACCACGACAATCCATCACCCGGCGGGAAGTGCGACAACTCTCCGATGACTGGACTGCAATGACCTCAGACCTGATCCCCGCAGCAGTGAAGGAAAAAGCCGCCACCCAGGTGATCCCCACTCGCTATCTCGCGCCGCTGGTGAAGGAAATGCAAAAGTTGCCCGTGATCCACCAAACCCCAATTCGAGAAGCGATCGCCGAAAACCCTGATGTAGAAACGCTGAAACAAGCCACCGCAGAAGCACGCTATCTGGCGAAATACTTGACGAATGCAACCCAGGTGCAGGCTTTAAACGACGACTCTTTGAATCTAGAGCAAGCTCTGGAAGAAGCGTTGCGGTTGGGCTGCCTTAACTCAGCAGCGGAATTGGTGAATCAGGCGGCTCAGTTGGAGCAGACGATCGCCAAGCTCTACACGGGTTGGAAACGCCTCAACGCCTTGATGGAACGCCTATATGTTGATAGTGGTTCTAGCACCCCCCAGTTACGATCGCTCCTGTCCCATCTCCAGGAATTTTCCACAGGAGAAATGATGCTTCAGTTAGGCAATGCCACAGATGGCGAAGCGTTACGCACGATCCACCTCACAGTGCGCGATGACTCAAAGCTGGGGACACCTGACGATGACCCACCTTTTTAAGAGGCAAATTTTTTAACAGGCAAACTTGGGATCAGATTTTTAAATACTATATATAGATCCAGCCAAGTCACTGTAAATTAATGCTGTAAATTGATATGGTTAGCCATGCCTACGTGCGGCACTTTTACTGCTAGCTTTGCGTCAGCATTAAGAAGACAGTTTTGACAGTCAAAATTCAATTGGCTGATTCATTCCAAGGAGACAGAAGACCATGCCCCAGCTTGAAGCCAGTTTAACGCTCGATTTCCAGAGTGATATCTATAAAGATGCCTATAGTCGAATTAACGCGATCGTGATTGAAGGGGAGCAAGAAGCCTACGATAACTACCAGCAACTCTCTGGAATGTTGACCGATGACAAGGACAAGCTGATTAGCCTGTCTAAAATGGAGAGCCGCCACAAGAAAGGGTTTGAAGCCTGCGGACGTAACCTCAAAGTTACGCCAGACATGGGGTTCGCCCGTGAGTTTTTTAGTGCTTTGCATCGCAACTTCCAAGCAGCCGCCGCTGAAAACAAGGTGGTGACTTGTCTACTCATTCAATCGTTGATTATTGAATGCTTTGCGATCGCTGCCTACAACATTTACATCCCTGTCGCCGACGACTTCGCCCGCAAAATCACTGAAGGCGTTGTCAAAGAAGAATATAGCCATCTCAACTATGGTGAAGAGTGGTTAAAAGCCAATTTTGAGTCCTCCAAGGCAGAACTAGAGGCAGCCAATCGCCAAAATCTTCCCTTGGTATGGAAAATGCTCAACCAAGTTGAAGATGATGCCCACAACTTGGGTATGGAAAAAGAAGCCCTGGTTGAAGACTTCATGATTCAGTACGGCGAAGCCCTGAGTAACATTGGTTTCACCACCCGCGACATCATGCGGATGTCAGCCTATGGTTTAACGGGTGCCTAATTCCTTAAGCGGCGATCGTTAGGGAGGTATGGGACGAAGGTGTCCTGTGCCTCTCTCGGTGTGCTTTTTTGGGGATGACCCGATTTCTACGCTCCAAGTTGTTTCTCTCCAGATTTTTTCTGACCTGTTTGTGTGGCAATCTACCATAGAAGGGCACACTGGAAGTAGTAGATAATACCTATGCTTTCATCATTTGCCTTCATTATTGATCAGAGGCTGCTGGATTGCCTGCTCTGCGCCTCCTGCATAGCATGTTGCGTAGCAGTCTGTCTCGCTCAGATTAGCAAGCTCAATGGGGTTAAGTTCAACTGATGCAGCAGACTGATTTTGCGAAAGCCAGATCATTAGTCTGCTGCAAACGCTGCTCGTTCAAAAGCTGCTGACTGTAATAGTTGGTAGTTCGATCGGGGGCGATCGGTAACTCTCCAAGCTTACATCTCACTGACGCAAACACACCCAAGTCAATACGCCCAAGTCAACACATCTATCGTTCGACAAGCCCATATATTTAGTAACATCAATGTTTGGTTTAATCGGCCATCTTACAAGTTTGGAACATGCTCAGTCCGTTGCCAGAGATCTAGGCTATCCAGAATACGCAGACCAAGGGCTGGATTTTTGGTGTAGCGCTCCTCCCCAGATAGTAGACACCATCACCGTTACAAGCATTACAGGACAACAGATCGAAGGAAAATACGTTGAATCCTGCTTTTTGCCAGAAATGTTAGCAACTCGCCGCATCAAAGCCGCCACTCGCAAAGTCATCAATGCCATGGCCCACGCCCAAAAGCATGGGATCAGCATCACCGCTCTAGGTGGATTTTCCTCAATCATTTTTGAGACTTTCAATCTGAGTGAGATTCGGCAAATTCGCAACATTCAATTAGAGTTTGAACGCTTCACAACGGGGAACACGCATACCGCCTACGTCATCTGTCGGCAAGTTGAGCAAGCATCGCGCAAATTGGGGATCGACTTGGCTAAGGCAACGGTCGCAGTTTGTGGAGCCACAGGAGATATCGGAAGTGCGGTGTGTCGTTGGCTAGATGCCCGTAGTAATGTGGCAGAACTGCTCTTGGTAGCACGTAACCAAGAGCGACTGCTGGAGATGCAGCACGAACTAGGTCGGGGCAAGATTATGGGCTTGGAAGAAGCGTTGCCGCTGGCAGATATTGTGGTCTGGGTGGCAAGTATGCCGAAGGGAGTAGAGATTGATCCCACGGTGCTGAAGCAGCCCTGTTTACTCATTGATGGCGGCTATCCCAAAAACCTGGCGACAAAAGTGCAATATCCCGGTGTCCACGTTTTGAGTGGTGGAATCGTAGAGCATTCGCTAGACATTGATTGGCGGATTATGAAGATCGTCAACATGGATACTCCCGCCCGTCAACTATTTGCGTGCTTTGCCGAATCCATGCTGCTGGAGTTTGAAAAGTGGCACACTAATTTCTCCTGGGGACGTAATCAAATTACGGTGGAGAAGATGGAACAGATCGGTGAGGTCTCGGTCAAACATGGGTTTCGTCCCTTGCTGGTCTAATGGTCTCCAGGGTGAGTGAGGTTACCACTGGTGTTCTGTCAAGAAAATTTTGAGGGGTCGAAGACCCTCAAAATTTAACTCCAACTAACCTCCCAGCTTTTACAGCCCTTCCCCAGAATAGTCAGTACGACTAAATTCGAGGAACTGTTGTTTGCTAAATATTGCTGTTGTACTGAGTTATGAAGGGACAAGCTGTAGCTACCCGTCAATTAGTGATTGACAGACTACTAGGAATTGCAGGCAAGGGGATTAAGCTCCTTGTTTAGGGGTAGGCGAACGGGTGCATCCCAGTTTTGCAACCGCCCGATCCACCCTCACCCTAAATCCCTCTCCCTAGGGAGAGGGACTTTGAATTCCGGCTCCCTTCTCCCTAGGGA
>JARCMD010000248.1 GCA_030248885.1 Leptolyngbyaceae cyanobacterium MP9P1.79
CCCTCTCCCTAGGGAGAGGGACTTTGAATTCCGGCTCCCTTCTCCCTAGGGAGAAGGGTTGGGGATGAGGGCGGATCGGAGATCTGCAAAAGTGAGATGTACCCTTAGACAAATGCCTAACTCATCACACGATTTAATGATGGGTTACGCTACCGCCAACCCATCCTAGGAGCTACTACAATTTCAACGTCTTCGTCCCTCTGCTTGGATGCCTACAGTGTGGGACAATGAGAGAGGCTTACTTTTTTTACTGGTGTTCAGGACGAGTATCCTATTAGTTGCGTGAGTCCGATCGCCAAGTTCCCCTATCAACCCCTTCCTACTAACGTGAATTCTACTGTCTCAGCCAGCTCTGCGGCTCTGCGCCGTCTCGTGTTTCCCTTCACTGCGATCGTCGGTCAAGCGGAAATGAAACTAGCACTCCTGCTCAATGTAATTGATCCCAAAATTGGCGGAGTCATGATCATGGGCGATCGGGGCACCGGCAAATCTACGACCATTCGTGCCCTCGCCGATTTGCTCCCCGAAATTGATGTGGTAGCAGGTGACCCCTTCAACAGCCATCCCACTGATCCAGATTTGATGAGTGATGTGGTGCGGCAGCAACTCCAAACTGTCGCAGATAACGGCAACCATCAATCTGATTCCCCCCTTAAAGTCATCCAGCAAAAAGTCCAGATGGTGGATTTGCCATTGGGGGCAACCGAAGACCGAGTGTGCGGCACGATCGACATTGAAAAAGCCCTGTCCGAAGGCGTGAAGGCCTTTGAACCAGGACTGTTGGCGCGGGCGAATCGCGGCATTCTTTACGTAGATGAAGTGAATTTGCTGGATGACCACCTAGTCGATGTGCTGCTGGACTCTGCTGCGTCCGGGTGGAACACGGTGGAACGGGAAGGCATCTCCATTCGCCACCCTGCCCGCTTTGTGCTAGTCGGTTCAGGCAACCCAGAGGAAGGGGAATTGCGCCCCCAACTGCTCGATCGCTTCGGGATGCACGCCGAAATCCGCACGGTGAAAGAGCCAGCCCTGCGGGTGCAAATTGTGGAGCAGCGATCGGCCTTTGACCAAAACCCCAAAGAATTTCTGGAACACCATCAATCTGAGCAAGATGCGTTGCAGCAACGGTTGATCGGGGCCCAGGAAACTCTGAAATCGGTGACCATTACCTACGACTTTCGGGTACAAATTTCCCAAGTCTGTGCAGAGCTAGATGTGGATGGGCTGCGGGGGGATATTGTCACGAACCGGGCTGCCAAAGCGATCGCCGCCTTTGAAGGCCGCACAGAAGTCACCAGCGATGACATCCGGCGCGTGGTGACGCTTTGCCTGCGCCATCGGCTCCGCAAAGATCCCCTGGAATCGATCGACTCTGGCTATAAGGTGGCCAAAGTGTTCAATGAGGTCTTTGGGCTAGATGCCGCCGAGTCACCGATCGCGTCTGTCAATGGAGCCGTGCAGCGATCGTCTTGATGGAGATAGACGCACCCTCCCCCCTTGGCAGCCAAACTCCAGCCTCCAAAACGGTCAAGCGGATTCTGGGACTCGATCCGGGATTGGCTATCTTGGGCTTTGGTATGATCGCCTGTGAGGTGGCGCAACTGAAAGCTACACCCGTTAGCCTGCTGGATTTTGGCGTGATTCAAACTCCAGCTAAAACTGAGATGGGTAGCCGCCTTTGCATGATTTACGATGACTTGCATACATTAGTGAAGCAGTGGCAACCAGACTTAGTGGCGATCGAGAAACTCTTTTTCTACAAAATGGGGAATACGATCGCGGTCGCCCAAGCGCGGGGAGTGTTGCTGCTTGTTCTTTCTCAGTGCCATCTCCCCTTTGTGGAGTTCACTCCTGCCCAAATCAAACAGGCGCTCACAGGGTATGGCAGTGCCGACAAGCACGAGGTACAACAGGCGGTCGCCCGTGAATTACGCTTAGACAAAATCCCCCGCCCCGACGATGCAGCGGATGCCCTAGCGGTCGCTTTAGCCGCTTGGTATCAGCAATAAATCACAACTACATAAGTCAATCGAGTTTAATCCTAAGACAATCATTTACTGGTTAAAGCAGCGCTTGCCACAGTGCTTGTAATTTAAGTCTAATTTCTGCTAGTTCTTTCGTGGGATCAGAGCCAGCGACAATCCCGGCTCCAGCATAAAGGCGGGCGCGGCATCCCTCGATTAGGGCTGAGCGAATGCCCACAATAAATTCGGCATTGCCTTGGTGATCGATCCAACCCAGAGGAGCAGCGTAGAGCGATCGTTCAAAGCTCTCACACTGCTGAATTTGGTCACAGGCCAAATCTCTCGGCACTCCAGCAACCGCAGGTGTAGGGTGTAGTTCTGCCAGAATTTCGAGTGGGTGAACGCCCGGAGACACGGCAGCCTGAATCAGCGTTTGTAAATGTTGAATATTGGTAAGTTGCAGGAGTTGGGGCGAGGCAAAATAGCGGGGCACCAAGCCTAGGTGGTGCAGTCGTTGCAGGATGAAGTCAACGACGATCTGATGTTCATAGCGTTCTTTGGCGCTACTTAGTAATGTCTCTGCGAGACGGGTGTCTTCGATCGCGGTCGCTCCCCGTGGAGCCGAGCCAGCGAGGGCATCGGTTATCAGTTCATCGTTATACACCCGCATTAGCCGCTCTGGACTTGCTCCTATGAAGGTTTGCCCTGCGCCATTGCTGGTGGAAAAAACATAGCAATCGGGGTAGAGCGTGCGGAGGTGATTGAGAGAATAAATGAGGTGAAAGGGCAAGGGGGAAAGGATGTCGATCGCATGAGCCAAAACAACTTTGTGTAATTGCCCTTTGTGAATCAATTGCAGTGCAGCGGCAATGGCAGTTTTGAAGCGATCGGGGTCTGTAATATCGTGATAGCTGAATGTGTTGTGGTGATGAATAGTAATGTGAGGAGTTGAGTATTTAACCTGAGTAATTTTGTGAAAATTTTGCCACAAATCTTGGGCTAGATCATGGATATTGGTGGTGGAATTTAACTGAACATTGGCAACTAAAATGCAATGCTGCTGATACCGAGAAAGCTGCCAGCGAGGTAAGAAAACTGTGGCGGCTGGGAACGATGAACTAGTGGGAAAAAATGTAAAGCTGCAAAAGAAATGCGGCCCAGAAAAAGGTAGATCTAGGCATCCAACTTTGATAGTTTCTGCAAGGCAAGTATCAATAAAATGCTGGGCTTGACTGAAGCGATCGTCCCCACTCACAGTTAAAGAAGTGGCGCTATCAATGGCCACGATCGCCAAGCCTAAGCCTTCGTCAGTCTGGGATTTTAGCTGTAATTCAGAATCTTGCGTGAGAATGCCATGCTGTCTAGTTTCAAAATAGAAATGCCGATGAGTAGGGTGAGCTACTACATTCAACACGGCTAGGGGATCAATGCATTCAATTTTCGTAGAAATACTAACAACCTGCTCTCGCCTTTTTTCCACAACAGCTTGCTGACATTCCAAGAGAAGTAAGTGTAAACTCTCAAAATCTTGAAAGTAGTTAACCAAGCGAGGAATGACTAACATTTAAGAATTGGTAGATCTAAGAAGTTTTTTCTGAGCTTATATGACGATCGTGACACAACTTGACATCTCGATTTCTACACCGTCAAATTTGTAGATGATTAGGGAGTTTGGATTTTGAGTTTTTGTAGTAATCCATTGTGTCTACCGTATTTGGATACTTTACCCATCCTATTAGAAATGTTGGTTTCAGTTCATAAGTAAAAGGCGTAAGCAACTTGCCTACGCCTTTCATTTCAGAATTATTTTGCTTGACTAATGAGCCGATCGGGAGAATTATTTGTCATCCAAAACATTAAAGCTCTGGACTTCGAGGACGGGCCCAATCATAGCCAGTGTCACCACATCATCTCGTACCTTGCCTTCAACCTTGACCTTCAGGCCTGATTTTTTCAAGTCCTGGGGAGCTTTGTGGAGTTCATAGGTTTTACCCTCGTCACTCACCAAAGCCCACGCCCCGGTTCCCATCGCTTTGTGTTCCACAGTACCTTCTACAGTAATCATGCGTACTTCTCTCCTTTCACGTTCAAGTAAGCCAAGCCGAGACACAGCCCAGCGTTAACCAACAGGAAGGCTTGAGCCGCCGAACCTCCGCCAATCCACAAAAGTTGGGGAGAGGTGAAGGCGCTGACAGCCAGGCAAGCAGCGACCCCAATCGTGGTGCCGATCGCCAATCCCTTCAGTTGGGGATGTCCAATGAACAGCGCTAGCAGTGCAAAGGGAATCAGCACACTGGCGAAAATTGGATTCAAGACGGCTGTCCCCTGTACTGCACTGCCCAATTCGGGCAGAGAGCTACCCAGCAAGCGCAGGGGCCATTGAGGCAGGTCAAACAGGTAGAAGCCACGCAGGAAGAAGAGTCCGCTACTGCCAGCGACCAGGCCCCCAGAGAAGGCCCACGACCAAGTGAAGGGCCAGTAAACTCGCAGGAACCAAGCCAGCAAGTAGGAGCCAATCACCATCAATAGTTTGGGAATCAGGGCGACTGCACCGCCATCAAACCAGAACCGGGGATTGAGGTAACCATTATCTCTTAGCCAGCGGAAGAAGTCGCGGATGCTGATGTTTCCTTTGCCAGCCAACTTGACGGCGGCATTGGCATCTAAATGGCCAGCGCCGTAATAGTTCAAGGCATCATCCTTAATCACGCGGGCTGATTTTTGCAGCACTTCTGTCACGGCTTCCGGGTCTTTGACTCCCGATGCCTTAATTAGAGCAGCCACTCCAGCAACGTGGGGAGCAGCCATGCTAGTACCTTGGAATGCCCCGAAATATTCAGCATTGGTTTCAGGGTTGATGGTCTGTTGCAAAATGCCACCTGCTTCTCCCTCTTTGGTGGAGCCACCAGGGGCAGAAATGTCAACACCAGCACCGTAGCTGGAGTAGAAGGCTTTCTCGCCAGAAGAATCGAGGGCCGATACGCCAATCACCCGTGGATAACGAGCGGGGTAGGACGCAGAGTCCTCGTTAGAGTTACCAGCGGCGGCGATGATTACCACACCTTTGTGGTAGGCATAGTCGATCGCCTCTTGCATAGCTTGGCTTTCACCCCCGCCACCCAAGCTCATGTTGATGACATCCGCCCCATTGTCTGCGGCAAAGCGAATCGCTTCGGCAATGTCTGCCACGGTGCCGCCGCCCTCAGCGGACAGCACTTTCAAGGGCATGATATTGGCTTCGTAGGCGACACCCGCCACACCATAATCGTTGTTAGTGGATTGGGCGATCGTCCCTGCTACGTGGGTGCCGTGACCATTGTCATCAGAAGCATCCACCTTGTCATTCACAAAGTCGTAGCCCGGTACGAATTTTGTTTCCTTCAAATCTGTGACCTGAGTTACACCTGTGTCAATCACTGCAACAGTAGTGCCGCTGCCCTTGGTGTCTTCCCAGGCGGGTTCCACGTTGATGCTGCGGAGGTTCCACTGTTTGCTGTACTCTGGGTCGTTGGGAGTTCCTAGCGCTTTGTAGACGTAGTTTGGTTCAATAAACTCGGTGTACTTTGATTCAGACTTCCGCAACTGGCTCAGCAGCTTCTTATCTCCCTCGACGATGTAAATATTGTCGGCTTGGGAGAATTCGCTATTGGGCTTGGGAGTCACGTTGAACTGCTTGGCGATCGTCTGTACTTGTTGCTGGATCTGGGCAGCACCCAAATCTTCCCGGAAGTCCATCACGATCGACTGATACGTTCCTTGAGTTGCTAGACCCTTAAAAGTGGTCAGAGCGAACATCAATCCGACCACAAACAAAACCGAAAGAAATAATTTTTTCATGGGAAGCTGCCGATCGCAGGACTAATCTGCTCACAACATAGCGCAGGCACCCGCCCTCTGTCGCTACCATTACGAGTATCGTTATCAGTTCATTACATTTTGATGGCACCGCGTTTTAACGAAACATTACGTCTTTGTAGGCGGCATTCTTAGGAAAAAGCTGATGGAAAAGGGCTTATTGTGGCTACCATTACTGGCTGTGTTCATCTGGCTGACGTGGGCAGGCTGGAACGAATATCGCAAAATTGAGGGGTATCGAGGCTGGGCCAAGACCTTTCAGCGTAGCAAGTACGATATTTACTCTGTGTTGGGTCAGAATGGCGATGATTTAACCTGGGGAACGCCGACACGCTTGGGGCCGGTCAACTTGGAAACGTTTTCGCTGCGGCAGGTGCAGGAGATTCGAGCCTTGGTCGATCGCCAGCCCATTGACCCCGCCCATCCGCCCAATCAAGGTCGCCAGATTGCCTTGGAATTCACACTGGTGCAGCCGCTGCGTACTATTAGCATTCCCTTCACAGAAATTCCTCTGGCAGTCGAATGGTTGCAGCAGTTACAACAGGACTTGAGGCGCATACGCTTAGTCCACAATATTAAGGCTGAAGATGAAAGTCATGAAAGCCAAGGGGCTTAGGAGATTTCTGAGAAAGATGTTACTCCTGTAGGGGCGAAGCATCCGGCAGATCAGCCCTTGAATCAACCAGCAAATTCTTGCCCGGATGCTTCGCCCTTCCGGCTCCTGGGATAAAACCTTCTAGAAATCTCCTAAGCTCTTTGTTCGTGCTTTTGTGGGCCATCAAAGATTTTTGCTCTTTGCGATCGAATCATTCTGATGCAAAACATGAAAATAGAGGTATGGTTGCATTCGCTAAGCTGTTGTCATCAGCATCCGCTATAAGTTAAAGAACTAGATAGTATCGATCGGCTCTGAACAATCAGCCTTCTGTCGATCGCCCTAGCCCAACTCCTGCTCAATTTCACCGACATCAACTGTCGATCGCTCCCATGTCAACCCTGGTCATTGTTGAATCTCCCACCAAAGCCCGCACCATTCGGAACTACTTACCCACTGGCTACCGCGTCGAAGCGTCAATGGGTCACGTCCGCGACTTGCCTCAATCCGCTAGCGAAATTCCTGAAGCCGTGAAAGGAGAGAAGTGGGCCCAGCTTGGGGTGAATGTGGAGCATGGATTTGAGCCAATTTATGTGGTTCCCAAAGAAAAAGCTAAGGTGGTGAAAACCTTGCGGGATGCGCTGAAGGATGCCGATGAGCTGATTCTGGCAACTGACGAAGACCGGGAAGGCGAAAGCATTAGCTGGCACTTGCTTCAGCTTCTCAAGCCCAAGGTGCCAATTAAGCGCATGGTGTTCCACGAAATCACCCAAGAGGCGATTCGGGAGGCATTGAAGAATTGCCGGAATGTAGATGAGCAATTGGTTCATGCCCAAGAGACGCGCCGGATTCTCGATCGGTTGGTGGGATACACGCTCTCACCCCTATTGTGGAAAAAAATTGCTTGGGGACTCTCGGCGGGACGGGTGCAGTCCGTTTCGGTGCGGTTGCTGGTGCGACGAGAGCGGCAACGGCGCGCCTTTCGCCAAGGAAGCTACTGGGATCTCAAAGCCTCTCTGATGAAAGACAAAATGGGCTTCGAGGCGCGCCTAGCGACCTTAGGAGGAGTGAAAGTAGCCAGTGGCAGTGACTTTGATGAGTCAACGGGGCAAATTGTGCAGGGACGCACGGTCGTTTTGCTGGATGAAGCCCAGGCATTGGAGCTACAAGAACGGATTACGGACAAGGCATGGACGGTAAGCGCAGCCGAAGAGCGTCCTGCTACCCGCAAGCCCTCTGCGCCCTTCACCACCTCAACGCTTCAGCAAGAATCTAACCGGAAACTGCGGCTCTCGGCCCGTGACACGATGAGAACCGCTCAAAACCTCTATGAGCAAGGGTTTATCACCTACATGCGGACGGATTCGGTGCATTTGTCGCAACAGGCGATCGGCGCTGCCCGTAGCTGTGTAGAGCAAATGTATGGCCCCGCCTACCTTAGCCCTGAACCTCGCCAGTACACCACCAAAAGCAAGGGCGCACAGGAAGCCCACGAAGCGATTCGACCCGCTGGGGAAAGTTTCCGTACGCCGCAGCAAACAGGGCTGAGTGGTCGGGAATTTCAGCTTTATGACTTGATTTGGAAGCGCACAGTGGCAACACAAATGGCAGAGGCGCGGCTGACCCATGTGACGGTGCAATTTCAGGTGGAAGATGCCGGGTTCCGAGCCAGCGGGAAGCGCATTGATTTTCCCGGCTTCTTTCGGGCCTATGTGGAAGGTTCCGATGATCCCACCGCTGCGATCGAAGATCAGGAAGTGATTTTGCCAGCGTTGCGCGTTGGGGATCACCCGACTTGCACTGAGTTGGAGGCGATCGGCCACGAAACTCAACCCCCCGCCCGTTACTCCGAAGCATCCCTGGTCAAAACCCTGGAAAGTGAAGGCATTGGTCGCCCCAGCACCTACGCCACCATCATCGGCACGATCATTGATCGGGGTTACGCCCAGATGGTGAGCAATGCCTTGGTGCCCACATTCACCGCCTTTGCCGTCACCACGCTGCTTGAAAAACACTTCCCTGACTTGGTTGATCCCAGTTTCACCTCTCGGATGGAACAAACTCTGGATGATATTTCCACAGGCGAAGTGCAATGGTTGCCCTACTTGCAGGAATTTTATCTGGGCAAGAATGGGTTGGAGACTCAGGTGAAGGAGCGAGAGAGCCAGATTGACCCAGCGGAAGCCCGCACGGTGGAACTGGAAAATCTCGCCGCCAAGGTGCGGATTGGTCGCTTCGGAGCCTACATTGAAGCGGCAGATGGCGATGGTACAGTCAGAACCTCGATCCCCAAAGACCTTACCCCTGCGGACTTAAACCCCCAGCAGGTGGAAACTCTACTGAGGCAGAAAACAGAAGGGCCAGACAAACTGGGATTCCACCCTGAATTGGGGGAACCGATTTATTTGCTGGTGGGAACCTATGGCCCCTATGTGCAGTTGGGCGATGTGTCTGATGCCAACCCCAAGCCTAAACGCGCCTCCTTACCGAAGGGAGTTAGTGCCGAAGCTGTGACGTTGGAGGAGGCAGTAGGACTACTGTCATTGCCTCGCCTGCTGGGGTTACATCCAGAAACAGGGGGTAAGGTTCAAGCAGGTCTGGGACGCTTTGGCCCCTACGTGGTGAACGAAGTAGGGAAGGAAAAAGAGTATCGATCGCTCAAGGCGGGGGATGATGTGCTGACGATCGACCTCGATCGAGCAGTATCCCTGCTGAATGAACCCAAGACAGGGCGCGGGGCACGGGGCAAGGCAAAAGCCCCCCTGCGAGAACTAGGAACTCACCCTGGGGATCAAGAACCCGTTAATATTTACGATGGCCCCTACGGCCCGTACATCAAGCACGACAAAACCAATGTTTCTCTTCCTGAAGGAGAGACGATCGAAAGTGTCACTTTGGCAATGGCACTGACCCTGTTGGCAGCTAAGGAACCCGCCAAAAAAGGACGTAAAACTACGCGGTCCTCTAGTGCTGCATCTGAGGCGGCATCCGAAACGGGTGAAGCGCCTGCCAAACCGAAAACCCCTCGCAAAACTGCTGCTAGCACCAGCCGCAGCACAACCAGCAAAGCTCAAGCAGGAACAACGGGCGCTAAAACCACTAAGACCACTGCGAAGAAAACTACAACCAAAACGTCAACGACAACACGGGCGAAGAAAAAGCCGACGGTTTAGGGACTCACGTTAGCTGAGTTGCACGACAACTTGATTGTCGAGCAGGGTTTGTCCCGTGAGTAAATCCTCCACGGTCATTCGCAGAAAGCGCTGAGCATCGACCTGAAATAGCACTCTAATGCGATCGGTGCCTGGAGAGCCTGGCGGGATGAGTTGGGCGATCGATCGCGCTTTTTCATTCAACGGCTGCACCTGAACGCCAGTCCGGGAACGGGTGATCAGCCGATCGCTCTCAAAATAAACCTCAGTGCCACTGTCCTCTGTCCCCAACTCACCCACCACTAGCTCAATACTGGGCTGATTTTGTACCGATGCTCCCAGCACCAACTCCAAAGGCTTGTCCATCGGGTATGCTTGTCCAGCCTTGATCAGAGGATGCCAATCGTGGCCATTTTGGCGACGATTCCAGTAACGAATGCCGTAACTGTGGTACAGAAAGTCCTGCAACTCTATCCCTTGGGTGATTTGCAAAGCACCTTGGGCAATTGCCTCAAACGGCTTGGCAGAGCAAAGCTGAGTTGGCTCAAAATAGTGTTGCACCCACGCTTGCACTGCTGGAATTTGGGCTGTGCCGCCCACCACTAGCACCGCCCCAATTTCAGCCGCCTCAATGCCTTGCCGCCGACTTTGTTGCAACACTTGCTGCATGGACTCATCTAGGCGATCGAAAAATTGGTGGTCTGCCAGAATTGCGGCAAACCCCGGTTGATCCAGGCTGAGTTCAAACGTCTCAAAGGTCTCATCATTGAAATAAGCCTCAGTCGCCTGGGCTTGGTGGGACAGTTGAATCTTCAACCGCTCCGCTAGGCGCGTTGTCAATGGAGTTTTCGCCAACCCCTGGGTGGCAGCAAAATAGTCCACCAACCACTCATCAATATCTGCCCCGCCCAGATTCTGGCCTGCCTTGGCCAAAACTCTAGCCAGTTTGGGGCGCTGTTTTGAGTCGGTTAAGGATTTTTGACCCAGCTTGAGCAGGAAGCCCAAAGGTTGCGATCGGGGCTGTTGGGCCGTGTCTAGCCTCACCAGCGAAAAATCCAGAGTGCCTCCCCCAAAGTCAATGACGAGGAGAAGTCCCTGGTTTGCTCTGCCATAGCCCAAGGCAGCAGCAGTGGGTTCATCGAGCAGGCGCACTTGGTCTGCTTGGAGGGAGAGCGCAACTTGCCCTAACCAGTGGCGATAGGACTCAAAGCTATCCACCGGCACCGTGAACACGATCGGCTCTGTGGGATCACTCGCCCCGATCGCCTGCAACTGATGGCTCACAGCCTGCAAAAACCATTGCCCCACCTGCTCAAAGGTGACTGCGACTCCATCCAGTTCTGGCAAAAACCCCTGGATGCTAGCCCCAATGCCCCGCTTGAAGTTCCGAAAAAAGCGGGGATCATGGCCGAGGTCTAAGCCCCGATCGCGCACCTGCTGTCCCACCAAAACCTTCCCTTCAGCCGCATTTTCGACATAAACCAAGCTGGGGATCACGGGTGGATTGTCGCCCCACTGCACCGACAGTCCAGGAATTGTCAAGGTTTCCGCCTGTTGGGTGGCGGCATTCCAGCGGGCAACGACGGTGTTGCTGGTGCCAAAGTCGATCGCGATCGGCATAGTTCAGGATGAATGAGCTGTCAACAATACCCTACCAGAATCAAGCCTTTTGCTCCTGGTAGTGTTGTTTGAATAGGCGTTGCTGTTGGTTATGATCCACGATCGGGGCAGGATAGCCGCAGCGTTCGCGTTCCAGGGGTGAGATGGTTCCCATCACCAAATCTGGTGTGTCCACACCCCGCAACTCTGGCAACCAGTGACGAATATACTCTGCCTCTGCATCAAATTTTTTGGATTGGCTAGCAGGGTTGAAAATCCGCAGGGGCTTGGGGTCCATGCCACTAGAGGCGCTCCATTGCCAACCACCATTATTTGCTGAAAGATCTCCATCGTAGAGCCGTTGCATGAAGTATTTTTCTCCCATTCGGGGATCAATAATCAGATCCTTAGTGAGAAAACTTGCAACAATCATGCGGCAACGGTTGTGCATCCAAGCCGATTCGTTCATCTGGCGCATCGCTGCATCGACGATCGGATACCCCGTTTTCCCTTCACACCATGCCTGAAACCGATCGGCGTTATTTTCCCAGGGAAAGGATTGGAATGGCTTCCGATATGCTCCTTCTGCTAGAGACGGGAAAAAATACATTACATGCTGATAAAACTCCCGCCATGCCAGTTCCTGTCGCCAGGTCTGGATGTTTGCTTCGGTCTCTTCACTGCGGCTCTGCTCCAAGGCTGCAACCGTCGCTGCCCAAACCGTGCGTACCCCAATCACCCCAAACTTCAGGGCAGCACTGAGGTGGGACGTACCGACTTCAGCGGGAAAATTTCGCTGCTCCCGATACTCAAAAATTGCGCGGTGACAAAATTCTTCCAAACGCTCCCGTGCCGCTGTTTCACCCGGCTCTAGCAGCAGGGAATGGCTCCAGACAAACCCTAGCTCTTTAGCTGTCGGTAATTCGGTCACTCCTGCAAGCCGAGCAGTCGTTTGCTCCTCGTCTGTAAGTCCGATCGCATCCTGTAACGTCAGAGCAGGCTCAGCTTTGAGCTTACTATACCAATTTCGCCAGAAAGGAGAATAGACGGTGTAGGGGTCTCCGGCTCCTGTACGGATTTCATCTGGGGGATGCATCAGTTGATCCCAACTGGTTTGGGCTGAAATCCCAGCTTGGTGTAGTACCTCTAGAACAGCCCGATCGCGCTCTCTGGCGTAGGGTTCCACATCCCAATTCCAGAACACAGCCTTGGCAGTGAGGGCAGTGGCAAGGGTGACGATCGCCTGCCGGGGATCAGCCTGTAACACTAATAATTGACTTCCTACCTTGACATAGCTTCGCTGCAACTCCTGCAAACTGCCCAGCATATATGTGACTCTGGCAGGAGCCACATCATCCCGCCGCAAAATGTTTGGGTCAAGACAAAACACACCCACCACGCGGCGGCTCCGTTGGCGGGCAGCAGTCAACCCGATATTGTCCGAGATGCGTAAGTCACGGCGATGCCAGAAAAGAATTAAGTCAGACATGAAGCGCAGAAAAAGAGTCCATTGCCATCCTACCGAGATTTCCTAGGGCTAGGAATTTTCCATCACCGGTAAAAACTGCTCTGTATCAGTGGAGCTTAAGGAGATTTCCAGAAAAGGTTATACCAGGCACCGGAAGGGCGAAGCATCCGGGTAATGTCTTTCTGATCGATTCAAGGACTTGTCTGCCGGATGCTTCGCCCCTACAGGGGTAGAATCGAAAAACTTGCCTTAAAACTGCTTCATCGCCCGTTCGATCTGGCGCTTGTCATCGCGTTCTTTGATCGCTTCGCGCTTGTCGTGGAGCTTTTTGCCCTTCACCAGAGCTAAGTCAATCTTCACCCAGCCCCGCTTCAAATACATCTTCAGGGGCACGAGGGTTAAGCCTTGCTGCTCCACCTTGCCGATCAGTTTGCGAATTTGCTCCCGGTGCAGCAGTAGTTTGCGGGTGCGGCGGGGATCGTGGTTGTAGGCTGAGTTCGTTGTGTCGTGGGGTGAAATGTGGACGTTCAACAACAGAGCTTCCCCATCCCGAATCAGCCCGAATCCATCGTTCAGACTGGCTTTGCCTGCCCGAATGGATTTGACCTCAGTGCCCATGAGTTCAATGCCAGCTTCGTAGGTCTCTAGAATTTCGTAGAGGTAACGGGCTTGGCGATTATCGCTGACAATTTTGAAGCCGTCCTCTTTCTCTGCCATAACTCCTCAACTCTTTTCCTTTGCAATAATTCTGCATTTATTCCACCACAATCCGCCATTCATAGAGATTGTAGGTGACGCAGCCATGCTGGATGAGGGGATCAGCAGCCACGATCGCCTCGGCTTCAGCCATTGACTCTGCTTGAAACAGCATCATGCCGCCCCCACGACAGGCCCAGTAGCCAGTCCGTGCCTGGTGTCCCTTGGCAATTAGGTCGTGGACATAGGCTTTGTGGGCAGAGACATGGCGATCGAAAATCGCCTGCTCCACAACCCCTACTTCAATTTTGGCAAACCAAGGCATGGGCTGCCTCCTTCTAACGCACCAATTGGCTCATTGGGTTCAATCTTAATCTGGATGACGTGACTACTCGGGCTGGGCAGGATGCTGGGCAGGATTTTGTAGCCGTTGCGATCGGGCCTCGGCGCTAGCCATAACCTCCGCCATTTGTTCCAGCATTTCCCCAGGATAATTTTCTAGAACCTTGGTAGACAGAGAAATTCGCCCTTTGCCTTCATCCAAATCAATTACCACCACCTTCAACATCTGCCCGATCTGAAACAGGGTAGGTAAGGACTCGATGTAGTTCTTGCTCACCTGATTGATGTGGAGCAATCCAGAGGTGCCCCCTACATCGACAAATACACCAAAAGGCTTGATGCCAGAAACTTTGCCCTCCAGCAGTTGCCCAATTTCCAACTGGCTCATGCTGGCAGAACGGGCAGCCAAGCGCTCAGAGAAGACTAGTTTGTTGCGATTGGAGTCTACTTCTAAGAAGCTAACCGTCAGGGTTTGTCCTTTGAGGTTATCCAGGTTTTCTTTTTCACGCAGGTGCGATCGGGGAATAAAGCCCCTCAACCCTTGCACATCCACTGTGACACCGCCTTTGTTGACTCCACTCACCTTCGCCAGCACGGTTTTCTGAGCGGCTTGCATTTCAGCCAACTGCTCCCACACTTGCTGAATTTCCATCCGGCGACGGGACAGGGTAACTTGACCATTCTCATCCTGTTCGCGGATGATCATGAAGTCGTACTCGTCTTGCACGGGTAGCAGGGTGGGTAGATCGGTGACTCGCTTTAAAGAGGCTTCATCTGTGGGTAAAAATGCCAGAGCTTTACCACCAATGTCAACATACACGCCGTTGTTTTCGTGGTTGAATATTTTGCCTCGCACAATCTGCCCCAACTGAAGTTGGAAATCGTGCTGCTCTAGCGCTTTGGCAAAGTCGTCCATCGAAAAGGTGGGCTGGTCAGTTTGGGAGCGGGTTGACTTGGGATTCATAAATACTCGGCAACAAGAGACTAGAATTGGCAGAAGGAAATTTCTAAGGACATGAGTCCCAAAAATAGGGACTTTAGCTAGGATAGCCCAACTGCCACAGTTTCACCTGAATCTTCACGCTTCGTAGACCAAAGTTTTGGAATGCCGCTTTAGAATGTGCGATTTGACCTGCCGATCGCAATGGGCGATCGTGAATCAAGGCGATGTCTACAAAAGGTCATACCAGGCACCGGAAGGGCGTTCGCATAGCGTGTGCTTTACACTTAGGAGATTTCTAGGAAAGCTTATACGAGGCACCGGAAGGGCGAAGCATCCGGGCAATAACTTTCTAGTCGATTCAAGGCTCTGTCTGCCGGATGCTTCGCCCCTACAGGGGTAAAATCTTTCTCAGAGATCTCCTCAGCATCCAGGCAATGACCTTCTGGTCAGTTCAAAAGCCTATCTGCCGAATGCTTCGTCCTTGCCAAGTCTCTAACTTTCGCAAGCTCTTTAATTTCTGATCTTCAGCGATCGTCCACCATCCGTAGCTGTCGGGTTTCTTCTAGCACTGCTTCTAGATCACTGCTCTCGATATATTTGATGTAGCTAAATTTCACATCTTCCAAAAGCCCTAACAACAAGTCTTGAATTTGCTGCATGTTTGCAGGACTAGATACTTGCGATTCCAGAGCCGTGACAAAATGCTCCACTAACTGGCGGGACAACTGGGCACCAATTGGGTCTTCTAAGCCAGCAACCAAGGTTTTATAAGCAGACTGGGTAATGTCGCTCACCAATTTTTCAGTCAGTTGGGTGGGCACATCTCGCAACCCTGGAATTTGTTGCAAGCCTTGGTAGGCGGGGGATTGCTGGAGAAGTTGGGCGATCGTGTGTCGCAGAAGCGCTTCTAAATCGGGTTGTACTTGGGGCAAAACGTCGTGAACCGTCAGCTTTAGCAAGAGCGCACCGATCGCCTCCACCTCATTCACATTATTCAGGTCAACATAGGCGCGACGAATTTCTGGGTGAAATAGCCACTTTGCCAAATCTCCCCGCCGCACCAGATCCTGGAACTGATTCAGCACCCGTAACACAATAACTTCACTCAACTCCCCCGCCAGATTGGCTGCTAATCCCTGATTGGCTTGATCCATGACCCACTCCAAATCTACCAACCGTGCTTGGTGGAGCCGGGTGGTGAGGGAAATGAGCCGCAGCCAGCGCCAGAAAGGAATGAACAAAAAGAGGTCATACCAGCGCCAGAGCAAGGCATCCAACCAGCGCAAGCTTTTGTAGCGACGACTGAGATGATAAGTCCGAGCCAGGAACTCCAGCCCAAATAACACGACAAATGGCGTATCAATGAGCCAAAAATAATTGATGGGTTCGCCATTTTCACCGATCGGCCGGTAGTAGTTTGTTGCCATTAGGGGGCGTAGTCGGGTATTGAAAAACCCTAGTTCTTTCTGCCAACCCGCCTTTGATAGGTGCGGTTCACTCCAGAAAGCAGCAAAGGCTTCATGGACAGACTCGTTATCCATCCGATCGCGCATGCGGTTTTTGATCTTCACCCATGTTCCAGACTTATTTGCGCCCTGGAACGGGTCTTCTTCAATCATTCGCCGACTGAGGGCCCGCATTCGTTGCAACGATCGCAATACTTCTGGTGACTGGAGTCCGGTTGCGGCCAACTGTTCCTCTAACTGCTTTGCGGTATCTAGGTACTTTTGCGTGTCTCTCTCTGGCTCAATACCCTTCACCGGATCGTACAGTCGGGTCAAACTGGGCAACTGATACAAGTAAAAACTACGTGCAGAAATATAAGTAATGTCGAAGCACACCAACCCCAAGTTGACTGAGGCGATCGCCATCATCAGGCGTTCAAACAAAAGATTGCGGCGACTCTTTCTAGCTTTTTGTGTGCGACTTTGGGAAGAAGACATGGTTTACCCATATACAAAGGACAAAGCTAAAAGACAATGCAAGCTGCCTCCCAGCAAGCATAAGAGGTTTTGTGATCCGATCGCCAATAAGTTCAGTACTATGCCAATCTCTATAAATCGCACTCAAACTAGAATGGTGCTTACACCACACCATCCCATTCTCCATGACTTCCCTCACCGTTGACCTCAATTCCATCATTGACTTGACCGATGAGCAGTACTATCAACTCTGTGTCAAAAATCGTGACCTGAGATTTGAGCGTACTGCTAGAGGAGAACTGATTGTTATGTCCCCCGCCGGGTCAGACACTGGTAGAAGTAATTCAGAGTTGACGACTGATCTAGGAATTTGGAACCGACAAGCGAAGCTAGGCGTTGCTTTTGACTCGTCCGCTGGGTTCAAGTTGCCCAACCAAGCCGATCGATCGCCCGATGCAGCCTGGGTCGCTCAAGACCGTTGGGATGCTCTTACCCCAGA
>JARCMD010000029.1 GCA_030248885.1 Leptolyngbyaceae cyanobacterium MP9P1.79
AACTTGTTATTAGGCTGAATCTTTCTGTATATCTCCCCTAAATCGGGTGGATCTAAAGAAAGTTTCCGCATATCACCCCAAGTCGGGTGGATTTGCGGAAACTTTCTGCATATTACGCCGATTTGGGTGGATCTAGGGAAAGTTTCCGCAGAGCTTCAGATTCGCACAAGTGAGCTAATCGTTACATTGGATATCTAGTGGGCATCTCTGAAATACGATCGCTATAGCTTCGGTAGCAGTTCCGGTAGCAGGTGACCAGGAACGCGGGAAAGGGCAAGATTTTGACCCTGGATGCCGCCTTGGGTATAAATGGCTCGAATTGTTTGCACAATGTAATTCATCGCTGTCTGAGAAAACTCTGGTTGTTGCTTCCAGCCTTGCAACGCCTTGAGGTGGGAATCTAGAGCCGTTTCTAAATGCTGCAATTTGGTGGCACTGTTTAAAGCACTGTGCGAGTCAGTGGCCAGTTGGTAGTGCGCTAGCCCCAGATTATTCTGAGTTGCGAAGGTATCAAAGGTCATGGGAGTTGGAGCCAATTGAGCCGCGCTAGCCAGCGCATTTGTATAGCAGCCGATCGCATTCTGCAAGGAGTCTTGATACACCTGGGGCACATCCTTCGAGCGATTTGCCAAGTGCCAATAGGCGGTGCCTAGGTTGTTTTGCGTCGCCGCATAGCCAGCAGGGGATTTTTCGGCTGTCCGATAGAGCAGAGAAATTCGGTAGGAGCCGATCGCCAGTTGCAGCAAATCATCGGACTGATCATACTGCGCCAGATTCCAATAGGCGGTGCCTAAGTTATTTTGAATCATGGCGTAGTTGAGCGGCTCTTGCTCTGGATCGTAGTATTTCAGGGCGGCCGTGTAGGCTTCGATCGCTTGGCTCAGGTGGGCGATCGGTTGTTGATGTTGGGCCAGATGCCAGTAGGCCGTGCCCAAATTGTTTTGCGTCGAAGCAAATTTGAGTGGATCGGTCTCCGGTTGCCGAAAGCGCAGTGCCGACACATAGGCCAAAATCGAGAGTTGCAAATTCTCAGCCGGGTCACGATAGCGGGCTAAATCTCCAAACGCTGCGCCCAGATTATTTTGAATCATGGCATAGGACTGGGAGTGTAACTCTGGATTCACCTTCGTCAAGGCAAACTGATAGGCCCGAATCCCCTGCTCCAGATAAAGCAATTTCTGCTCTCCCGACCCCGGACAGCGCGACAACATCCAGTACAAGTTCCCCAAATCATTTAAGACATCCGCCGAGGCTGCACTGTAGACTTCAGCCTGTTCCTGATTCCCTTGCTCCTTTGTCTCCGCCTGACCGAGCCATTCCAACGCCTGTTCATAGGCCCGAATGGCAATGACCAGATTTTGTGGAGACGGATCACCGCTTTCAATCCGATCGCGATAAAAATCTCCCAACGATCGATAGCCTGCGATCAGTTCCGGTGCCCCAGCGTGTCGCTGATGCAACTGGTCTAACTGCTTTAGGGTTTGCAGGGCAGGGAAATTTTGCAGCGCGAAACTCAGGGATTCTGGCAAGTCTTGGAGCAAAGCGTGAATCCCCTTGCTCAGCCTCGCACCATTCTGCTCCAAATGCGCCTGGAGAATTGCCCCTCCCCCCAACTCTTGGATCGCAGCAGTCAGCACTAATTCTGCCAGCTCAGCAATCACCCGAAACGAGGTGGGTGGAAAAACAGGCGGGCGGAACCCATTCACAGGAATCGCCAGGGATTCACGGGTCGGGATGGCAGGATTGGCAGCAGCAGCCACCTCTTTTTTAGTCCGAGCTTGGGAGACCTGAGCGATCGGTTCTTGATCTACTGGCTTGGCTGGGCTGGCTTTGGAGTCGGCAGGAAGCGGAGCAGGAGGTGTAGCCGTTTTCCGCCCTGGGGCAGGACGAGGCGTGGGGCGATCGGCGTGACTATTGCCAAGGGGCGTAACAGGTTGTGGAGGACTGCTCGGCAAGGATGGCTTCGCTGGAGTCTCGATCGGCTCTGCTTTTGTCCCTGTTTTTGTCCCTGTTTGGGGCAAGGCATCCTTTACTGCGGCACCATTTGCAGTCAGCGTTCGGGGAGCAGGAGGAGTGGTGGCGGCAGAGGTAGGTTTCTTTACTGGAATCTCCGTAGACTGATGCACCGATCGCTGCGGCCGGGATTCCGAGGCATCGGCAGGAGGAAGCTCAGTCGGCACGTCTTTAGCGTTGTCCTTCTCAGTGGGTGGTGTAACACCCGTCGCCTCACTCAGCTTGGCTAGATCTTGAGCTAAAATTGCCCAGATTTCACTGGCAGGTTTGGCTTCTGGGGGGGTCGCCCGGCGTGGAGTCGCAGTGGCAGCTTTTCTAGGCGTGATGACAGAAACCGGACTCACGGGCGTAGGGTCACCCACAAACTCAAAAATGCCTGTATGCCAGCCCCAAAACTCAGGAGCAGATTGGCGCACCGTATGAAACCAAGGCTGAGGCAACCAAACCAGCAGGCTGGAATCGAGGAACGGCAAGCTGCGCTCAATTCCCTCCAAATAGCTGAGGAACAACCGTTGGATCGCAGCGGGCTGTCGGGTCAATTGCTCCACTCCCAGCACTTGAAAAGCCGGAGACATCACGGATCTAGACTGAGAGGTTCCCACGGGAAGGGGATGTTTGGCCAACCATTGAGCGATTTGGGCCATCATGTTGGGATCGCTCAAATTTAATTTCAGGCTGACCAAACGCGGATACGGTTGGGACTGGCTTTTTCTAGCCCCTGGTATCCATGCTTCATCTTTGTGCGGATTTAATTCTGTTTCTAACCACGCCGCCAGCCGATCGCGCAGCGCCAAATCATCACACACCGCAATAAAAATCTGGCGGCGCAGGTCTAAACTCAGCGCCAGCTTGAGGCGCTGATAAACGTGCTCATTGGAGTCAGAAATGATCTGAGAGGCAGAGTCTGTCACGCTTTGATTAACCGGGTAGAGCAGTTGTTGAGTCACACTGAAAATTGCCTTGATAAAGATCAACTTTTAGCAGTTGTCAATACACTCTTCCAAACTTTCTGCCTAGAGTCAGGATGGCTCTCCAGGATTTCCAGGAGAAAAGTGTCTGAGCAATAGTTCGGGCATTTCTGCAATAGCTAGCCCTCATCCCCCAACCCCTTCTCCCGTTCTGGGAGAAGGGGGGTCGGATTGAAGTCCCTCTCCCCTCTTGGGAGAGGGATTTAGGGTGAGGGTCTATACTGGCTACACAATAGGGTTTCCAGCACCTCCACAAAAACTGTCCG
>JARCMD010000249.1 GCA_030248885.1 Leptolyngbyaceae cyanobacterium MP9P1.79
CCCCTTCCCTTTCTCGAAAACCTCAGGCTCAGCCCGCCTATCTAGAACTAGAAGAGGAGGATGACGAGGGTGAGACTGCATTCTTCCATCTGGGAACTGTAACGAGTTCTTCTGAGTTGCCGCGCCAAGACACTCACTCAGCCAGGGTCGGCAAGCCTCCTTCCAAGGCACCTGCACCCCGATCGGTTTCTGAGCATGACCATTCCGAAACTCTGGCCTTGCCGGACGAAATGTCCCCTCCACCCCAGAGCTTGCCAACCATCGGCATCCCCAGCTTACCCGTCCTACAAGTTCAGTCCATTCATCTCTCCAGCCCGATCGAAGTTCTAGCCACCTTGCCTCCTAAAAATTTGGTGCAAGAGTTGCTGGCGCGGGTTCTGGTAGGAGGGATCGGGCGGTTGTTTTTTGAGCGGCAACAGCATCAAGGCAAAGTGCTTTGGAGCCAGAATGGCGTGTTGCAATCAGCCCTGGAAGGACTCGCGCCCGATGCTTTTCAGAGCGTCATTAACGAACTGAAATTGCTCACTGACCTACCCCTGATTTCAGTGCAAAAGCCAAGGCAAGTCGAGATTGAACGCATCTATCAACATACTCGCCTGCTGCTGCGATTTCGCGTGACTCCGGGAAATTACGGAGAAGAGGCTACCCTGCAAGTCCTACGAGGTGCCGCACTCAAGTTCTATCAGCAGCAACAACTGGCAACCTTAGAGCGAGATGCCTTGGGCATTGCTCAACAACTTCAGCGCAAACTTGGTGAGATTCGCGATCGGGCCCAGTTTGACCCCGCCATGGCAGACGCACAACTCGATTCCCTCACGGCCTTGAATCAAATGCTCAAAACCATGGATCAACAGATTCGAGACTTAGAAACGTTCAAATCCGATCAAAAGTAACGCACCTCAGATCCTGCACTAGTGTTCTGTCAAGAAAATTTTGAGGGGTCGAAGACCCTCAAAATTTAACTCCCACTAACCTCCCGGCTTTCAGCTACCCGTCAATTAATGATTGACAGACTACTAGTAGTCTGCGGCGTAAATGCGGATACCCTTCACCATCCAAACTAAGGTAGTCGAACTTAAGCCCAAGACTACTAGATTAAGCTACTGGCGTAGAAACCGAGTGCTTAGTGAAAAGGGTTGCCTCAACCCTTAGCTTTTCTTTGAGAAGCCCAGTTTGTTGATGCATCGGCAGAATATTTATGGTCTAAACCACCCTAAATTCTTCCTCCGACTTGCTTTAGGATGTCCAAAAATGCGAAGACCCCTGGAGATAGCAACGCCTCTGCTAGGATGGCTGCACCAATAACTCGCTCTAGACGCACAGGTAAGCTATAGACTCTGACATCAAGAGGGATAGGTTCCGCAGCTAAGCGGGGCATAATTGTTGCTCCTAACCCCTGAGTCACCATTCCCACGATCGTAGAATCTTCCCGAACGCGATGGGCAATGTTAGGAACCTGTCCCAACTTCAGCAGGTGTTGCAGAATGTGGACACTACTACTACAGCCGCCCCCTTCCGGTGCCAAGATCAGGGGATGCTGGTTTAGCTCCTCCCATTGCACCCATGCTGCTCCAGACTTAGAACTTCTGGATTCTAAAGCGGGTGGCAAAATAGCAACGTACTCATCTCGAAACAACTCCCAGGCTTCCAGATCTTCGCTAGCAGGCAAATAGGTAAATCCAATATCAGCCCGACTCTCGCGCAAGGCTTGGTCTGCATCAAGATGACCATAATGCTCTGTAATTAAGACCTCGATCGCGGGAAATTGGCGACGGAATTGAGCCACAACTTCTGGTAAGACGTGGGTAGCAACGCTCCGAAAGGCAGCTACACGCACCCGTCCCCCTTGCAAGCCCTTGGACTGGTTTGCTTCCTGCGCTATTTGTTCTAACAATTGCAGTACTTGGCGGGCTTGGGCAGTAACGCGCTCTCCAGTCAGGGTTAGGTGAGCGCCATAGCGACCACGAGATAGCAGGACAATGCCCAGTTCTGTTTCTAAGGTGGAGATCGCATGACTAATGGCTGATTGAGACAACCCCAGGAACAGAGCGGCCTCACTGAAATTGCCACAATCTGCAACAGCTACGAGGGCCCGAAACTGGGATAACTTAATCCGGTTTAAGTGAGGGTCACCCATAACAATTGTGTCGTAGAGGTTAACTCAACAAAGGCTCATAGCTACTTCTGAGTTAACTTACTTTAGCGTCTATCCATGAATGGAATTCATAGAACCTATTGAAATTACGTTTTGATCAATCCTTGAGAAGCAAATAAAGTGGGGCAAGGTTAAATTCTGGTTCTCAAGACACTGAAACTGTAACGTCACTTTACCCTTGCCCATCAGTTAAAGGAGCTTTACTCAATATGCTGATTTCAGAAAATCTAGAGATTCGCTGTCTTCTGACTTTAGGAAAGAATGAAGTGTTTCGAGTTCCTTCGACTCATCGCGCTTTACAGGTTGTATCAGGTGTTGCCTGGATAAGTCTTGCGGGAGGCGACTTTATATTGACTCAAGGCGATCGGCTATCCACCACTGCGATCGGAGACTTTGCCCTCATCTCAGGGCTGGGCAGAATTCCCTTAGTTTTAGAAGTGTGGGGCGAAAAACCGTCTCCAAGACTATCCCACTCTCTAATGCAGACTTTGTTTAAGAGCATTCCATAAAAAAGAGCGTCTTCTGTTGTAGTAGAAGACACTCTGACGATCGTTGTACGCTGGACATAACTCCTTGCAGCGTACAACGCTTATGACGTAATTAAGGAGGATTTAAGAGTTTTTATCTCCCTCGCGGCTTGCTGTCTGAATGTACAGAATTAGCAGAAAAACCGTTGGTACCAGCACAAACAAAATAATTGCGGTAAACCCCAGTGAATTAACTTGCATCGAACCTAACTCCTTTTCTATAAATCAAAATGCCCGATCGTCCAACCTTATATTTGAAATTGTCTCATTGGATATCGAAAATTTCTAAATACCCGCTACCAAACTACACGATGCTTTATTCAATGAGACTTCAATGAAACTGATTTTCCAATTACCAGCTACCAGGAAAAATAGTTGTTAAGCAATCGGCTCTATGGCTTAGTTTTTACGCTTACAGGCCCATCAACCATTACCTGACACGCCAGCCGATAATTTTCAGGCTTTTTCTTGAGTTTGCGATGTTCCACCTCAGTCCGGGGTGAGAGATGTTCAATCCCTTCCGTGATCTCCACAACGCAAGTACCGCACTGACCATATCCACCACAATTCATCATCTTCCCCATCATGGTGTAAAGGTCGATGCGATTTTCGATCGCCTTAATTCTTAAATTCGCTCCATCCGCTGCAATAACCTCTCGCTCCTCTCTAATAAACTTAATATTCGCCATGCTTAAACCCCATTCATATTAAGTTATCTTACGTCATGCACCAGACTCGTTAAACTGGCTTGCGTATAAGCTTTAACAGTAGTTACACTTCTTTTACATTTCATCATAATTGCAATCATAATTGCATCATGAGTTTAATTGCGTCATGAATTGCGTTATGACAACGAACCCGCTTGAACAAGACTATTTATGCCTTATCTAGAGAATGGTTGAAACGTCTTTATCGTTTCTGCCATCGTGAGGAATCACCTCTAGCTCATGGCAAAATACGAATAGAAATCGAGTAGAAATATTTTTGAAGTAAAACAGCTATTAGGAGGAGCGTAGTTAATGGGACTACCTTGGTATCGAGTCCATACAGTTGTTCTGAACGATCCAGGACGGCTGATCTCAGTGCATCTTATGCACACTGCCCTTGTAGCAGGTTGGGCGGGTTCAATGGCCTTGTATGAACTCGCCGTTTTTGATCCGAGTGATCCTGTCTTGAACCCCATGTGGCGACAAGGAATGTTCGTTTTGCCGTTTATGGCCCGCTTGGGAGTCACTCAATCTTGGGCAGGTTGGAGTGTTACGGGGGAAGCAGCCACAAATCCTGGCATTTGGGCCTTTGAAGGTGTGGCTGCATCTCACATTATTCTGTCAGGCTTGCTATTCTTAGCGGCTTGCTGGCATTGGGTTTATTGGGATTTGGAGTTGTTCAGAGATCCGCGCACTGGTGAACCCGCCCTCGACCTGCCCAAAATGTTCGGCATTCATTTGTTCTTATCTGGATTGCTCTGCTTCGGGTTTGGTGCATTTCACTTGACTGGACTGTTTGGCCCAGGCATGTGGGTCTCTGACCCCTATGGCTTGACAGGCAGTGTCCAACCCGTAGCCCCTGAATGGGGGCCCGCTGGCTTCAACCCGTTTAATCCAGGTGGCATTGTGGCTCACCACATTGCAGCGGGCATTGTTGGCATCATCGCGGGTTTGTTCCACTTGACTGTTCGTCCTCCAGAGCGTCTCTACCGAGCGTTGCGGATGGGTAACATTGAAACGGTTCTCTCCAGTAGTATTGCTGCTGTGTTCTTTGCCGCATTTGTCGTAGCAGGAACCATGTGGTATGGCAATGCCTCAACTCCAGTTGAGTTGTTTGGCCCCACCCGCTACCAGTGGGATCAGGGCTACTTCCATCAGGAAATTGAGCGCCGAGTGCAGTCCGGTTTGGCTGAAGGGCAAAGCGAGGGCGAAGCCTGGGCAGCTATTCCTGAGAAGCTAGCTTTTTATGATTACGTCGGAAATAACCCTGCTAAGGGTGGCTTGTTCCGAACTGGGGCAATGGATAGCGGTGACGGGATCGCCCGTGGCTGGTTGGGACATCCTGTGTTTAAGGACAACGACGGACGGGAATTGTCTGTCCGTCGCTTGCCTAGCTTCTTTGAGACCTTCCCCGTTGTGCTGACGGATGCGGATGGGGTGATTCGCGCAGATATTCCCTTCCGTCGAGCGGAGTCCAAATACAGCTTTGAACAGGCAGGGGTGACGGCTAGCTTCTACGGGGGAGAATTGGATGGTAAGACATTCGATGATCCAGCAACGGTGAAGCGCTATGCCCGTCGGGCCCAATTGGGTGAAATCTTTGAGTTCGATCGGGAAACCTTGAACTCAGATGGCGTTTTCCGCACCAGTCCTAGAGGTTGGTTCACCTATGGACATGCTGTATTTGCCCTTCTGTTCTTCTTTGGACATATTTGGCACGGCGCTCGTACCCTCTTCCGCGATGTCTTTGCGGGCATTGATGCAGATCTAGGGGAACAAATTGAGTTTGGAGCCTTCCAGAAACTGGGTGATGCTACCACCCGGAAAAAGGAAGCGGTCTAAAACAATTGAGTTGGAGAAGGTACAGGAGTTTTACATGGCTCCTGCGCCTTCTTCAAATTCCATAGTTGGTTAAACGTCTGTTCCTTGTTAAAATAA
>JARCMD010000030.1 GCA_030248885.1 Leptolyngbyaceae cyanobacterium MP9P1.79
CAACGTGCCAGTGGTACGCAATGTAGTAATATCAGCGTCTGGAGTCGCTCCCCCCCCTCCTCCGGGCCTTAGATTGTAGGCCAACATGCCCAACATACAGGCTGAGGTATGGAGCGTTGTCTTGTCAGCCATACTCAGATCTGTGGCGGCGTTATACCCTGCTGTACCGGGGATCTGGTAAGTTTTGCCACCGCTGGTGACCAACTGAATCACCCGTCGCAACTCTGAAAAATTGCCCCAACTGGTCATGTAGGGGTCTGGGTGGATCTGGGTGCCCGTTGGGGTGCCCGGTACTTCCTGCTTCGGCGGAAAGGCTCCATCCGGGTCACCCGCAAAATTAGCCAAATTATTCAAGGCAAGGCGCCAAACACCAGTGGCGCTGTTGAAGTCAGTGGCAAAGGATGCTTCAGGGTCAGCGGCGGCTCCAAAGGGGACAGGAAATTCCCAGCCATTGGTGCCCATACCCGTTAAGAAGTTAATATCCGTTGGGGTGGCATTGCCAAAAGTTGAGGCATTGTCCATAGACTCTTTGGTACCCGGATGCACCGTACTGGACAAACAGGCTACGGGGTAGTAGCCATCCCCAATCACGTTCAGCGGATCGGTGGCATTGTAGCGAGATCCGCTGGTGTAGTGATAAATCGCCGCCGCTTGCACCGCTGCCAGGTTGTCTCTCAGCACCCGGCGCTGCCGAGTTTCATTTGTACGGGTAATTGTAGGCAAATCGTAGGGAGCTAAGGGAGCACCTAGTTCTAGTCGCTGTCCCACAATCACGCGCAACCCTTCTGAGCGGGCGCGGCGTTCCCAGTAGCCATCTAAACCCAGGTCATCGGAGGCTCCCCCTGTGAGTGGCCTATCCCGTGTTAAATAGTCTGTCGATTCAGTCGTGGTGACCCCGGAAGCCGAGCCAGGGACTACTTGAGTTGCCCCGATCTGAGATCCAGGCAATCCTCCATGGGGAGGAGTAGCACAGTCATTTGTTAAGTCAGGCTCGTTGTAGGTTGGCTTTGGCCCATAACGGTTATCAGCCCGGAAGGTGTCATCGATATAGGGGGCACAGGTGGCGGACAGAATCTTAACTCGGTTAATTAGTTGATTAATATTGGCGTTAGTACTGGTTGCAGGCGAGAGGACACCCCCAACACTGTAGGGCCAGTTGGTATTTCGCATGTATATATAGTCATCAAATCCTCGGGGGGTGGCGGCATTTCCATCATCGACTCCCCTAGGCACTGATAGATCCTGGGTCACAATTTGTAATGGGTCAGCCGCCACTCTAAAGGCATCACTTCCCCCCAGGGCCGTAGGGCCACTCCTGGAAACTGAATCTGAGTGATTTGGGGCGGTCGTGGCATTCTGTAGGCGAACTGCCAGTTGGGAACCCGTGGGATTAACCTGCGAACCAGGGTGGACATCAATGGTGTTGTTATTATTGGAAATCCATTCATTGGACGAAATCCGAGCAGCAATCACATGCCCCCTAGCACTGATCTCAGAGTTGGAAGGAGGCATGTAGTAGCAGGAATTTCTGTTGCTGATTAAGTAGGAGCGAAAGGGTCCTGTGTTAGTGCCAATGATGATGTTTCCTTCAGAGTGCATCGCTCCATTAAAGTTAAAAGGAGGTCCAGGAAAAATCTCTAGGTCATTGCGGAACCAAGCGCCCCAAACGTTGCCACCCTGTACCTCGCGGTCTTGCTGATACTGGAGGGTGCTAATGGAGGTGTTATTCTTTTGATTTAGTGGGAAAGTAACTGCGTAGACCTGAATACTTTTTCTAAAGACTGCACTACTGCCGGTGGTAAACCAACCTGCGGGACCAGAACTGGAGTTAGCTGCGGCACACAGGCTGCTCTGGGCAGTGAGCGGCCCATTACGAACCAGGAGGCGATCGGCCTTGGCTTGATCAGTCCCCAGGTAGTTGGCTCCAGAGGGGTTGTCCATCTGAAAGGTTCTTGGTGTGCCTCCCTCAGACGTTCTTGACTTGTTAAGAACAATCATGTAGACCGTTCTAGTCCCACTACTGGGGTCATCGAAGCTCCAAGCAGGGATTGGTCTAGTATCAGGATCAGTGGCAGCACTAACAGTGGGACTAATGGGCACCACAGTCTCACCAGGAAGCAGATAGGGATTGTTCGCCTTAGCCGTAATCGTGCCACCAGTATAAGTAGAGGGACTGTTCAGCAACATGTTCAACATGGTTGGTTCTGGTGTAGGTCCAGAAGGCAGGTTGCTGTCTTTGCCACTAAACATGTAATCTAATTTTGCCCTCGCTCGGTCAATGGCTGGAGTCGAGGCGTTGTAAATAATTTTGGCACTGCGCTCTTTGGCCACCTGCTCGGTGCGGTTGAAGGAGCGGAACAAGATGGCCCCGACCAGCAACGCCAAAATTAATAGAACGAAGACCGTTGTCGGCAGCACAAATCCCGCATTGCGCCACCTAGCACCCACTAGGCTGCTACGCAGGTACCAAAGTAGATCCACTTGATTCAAGGTTCTGTAGAGTCTGGTGATTTCTTGAAGTAGGGTTTGTTCGGGGGATTTGCGCTTAGCCATGAGTCTTCGTTGGGTAAGATGAGGATTGTGAAGCTAGCCGATCGAAACTCTGTCTTAACAGGGTTTTTGTGAAGCCTTTGTGATTCTCAGCACGAATCGAGGTGACTTGAAATTCGTAGGCTTGATTTTTATTGCAGAAAATTGGCTTTGAGAGGGAGTACCCCCCACGATCTGATGTTACCCATCTATCGAAACTAAGCGATCAGCATTTTTCAGGAAGCATATCAAACTTTATGAAATTACGTTGAAGCAAATGCTCATCGGAGGGGCGAAGCATTGGGGCGATCGTTTCTGCAAGTGTCCAAAATCTTTGCCCCAATGCTTCGCCCCTACTTAAGAGATTGTTTAAAAGGAGAGCATCTCACTTTTGCAACCCTCATCCTAAGTCCCTCTCTCAGGTGGGGAGAGGGACTTGGATCTTGCTCCTCTTCTCTCCTCTTGGGAGAAGGGGCTGGGGGATGAGGGGGTTTTGGCGTATCCTCTACAAAGCTGAGATGCTCCCGTTTAAGAGGCTGTCTGAGAAGGACTGAATTGTCGCCCGAACCGCCCCCCAGCCCCCCAATTCTGGGGGGTTCTGAGATCGAAGTCCCCCAGAATTGGAGCCTTAAAGCCTTTCAGGCATACCAGAAAAGGGGGCGCGTGCAAGGTCTCTGACATTTTTCAGACACCCTCCAAGCTTTTTGAGAGATGTTGGTAATGACAAGTTTCAGGAGGCTGTGGAACGCCCCTTTCTCTTCACCAAATTAGATAACTAGCCTTTAGTGTCGAATAACTAAGGTAAATGGGTAAGCATTCCTACTGTGATAGGATGTCTAGTAAAGAAATGAGTAAAGGTTTCTAAGCATGTCAGCAGCCGAAGCAATTACGGACTCTACCTTCAAAGAAGAAGTACTTGAGAGTCCAATTCCTGTTCTAGTAGACTTTTGGGCCCCTTGGTGCGGGCCTTGTCGCATGGTTTCTCCCGTTGTAGACAAGATTGCAATTCAGTACGAAGGACAGGTAAAAGTCGTCAAAGTCAATACAGACGACAATCCCGCTGTTGCCAGTCAATATGGCATCCGTAGTATTCCTACTTTGATGATCTTCAAGGATGGACAACGTGTGGATATGGTGGTTGGTGCGGTTCCCGAATCCACGCTTGCTACTACATTGGAAAAATATCTTTGATTGTTACAAACTATCATCGAGTTTCATTGAAATGCCTTAGGTTTAAACACCTAAGGCATTTTTAGTCAGTTAGTTTAAACCTTGTTGCTGACTCTGCCATGGTCGGTTACCCAGGCTTGATTACCTTAGATATACGAAGCTTTCATAATGTCCCCTCATCTCAAGCAAACTGCATCCCTTCAGCAAACGTTGACTGAGTTAGTGGGTCAGATCTCTGACCTAGAATCTGGGGAATTGATTCAACAGATCTTAATGACTCTGGTTCGGATGTCTAAAGGGGATTTAGATTACAGCGATTGGAAGATTTTAAAGTCCACTGTTCAAGATATGGAACGGGGATTTCAAACGTTTTCGTCCTATCACCATGTGCGTAAGATTGCGATTTTTGGCTCCGCTCGCATTGAGTCGAGCCATCTGGAGTATCAAATGGCGATCGAGTTTGCGCGGCGGGTTGTGGAACAGGGCTTCATGGTGATCACTGGCGCGGGTGGCGGCATCATGCAGGCGGGAAATGAAGGCGCTGGGGCGGCCCATTCCTTTGGGCTGAATATTCAACTTCCCTTTGAGCAGGGTGCGAATTCTTTTATTGAAGGCGACCCAAAGTTGGTTGACTTCAAGTATTTCTTTACTCGTAAATTGTTCTTTGTGCGGGAAAGTGACGCTTTGGCGTTGTTCCCTGGCGGATTTGGGACGCAGGATGAGGCGTTTGAATGTTTGACACTGCGACAAACGGGGAAATCGGTGCCTGTGCCGCTGGTGTTGATTGACCAACCAGGGGGCGATTACTGGCAAGCCTGGCATCAGTATATTGAGCGGCATTTGGGCAAAAATGGACTGATTAGCCCTGGCGACTCCAGTTTGTATACGATCACAGATAGTGTGGATGTGGCCTGTGAGACGATCGCCCATTTCTATCGGGTCTATCACTCCAGTCGCTATGTGGGCAAGCAATTGGTGATGCGGCTGAAGACAGAACTTTCTGATTCGGCGATCGAGGAATTGAATCAGGATTTTGCCGACATCCTGGTAGCAGGGCAGATTGAAAAAACCTTGCCATTGCCTCAAGAAGCCTTGGACTCTACAATTTCTCTCCCTCGAATTAAGCTGTACTTTAACCAGCGAGACTTGGGACGGTTGCATCAATTAATTCTCACAATCAACGATCTGGGAGCAGATTCTCCTGTGACAGCGCATCCTGAATTAAAGTAGTGCTAGTTAGCCCAGACGAGCAAGATGCAGAATTGGGGTGGCTGATTGACCCCGATGAGCAAACAGTGCTGGTTTATCTACCAAAACAGCAACCACAGGTGTTTGATGAATTAGCACAAGACTTGCCAGTGCGGAGGTTTGCCCAAGATCTGCACTTGAGGGTCGGGTCTGTGTTTGGCTGGTTATTGGAATGAGTTGAGTGCCAGGTCACGGGGTTCAAACAAAGCATTACAGACTATCTTAGGGGCACTGAAAGTTACCCATGAAGTCTCTACGTATCCACCCCCTAGCCCTGGTTTTAGGAAACTCTACCCGTACCCACTTAAAACCTTGAGCATCAGTTTCGATCGTATATCTACCGTTTTTTTCAACCAGGATCATCACTTCATCCCCCACGAGGCCGTAGTGGAGTGCGGAGTACTTTATACCTGGGCCAGAACGAACATTGATCACTCCACTGCGCGCACTCCGATCTTTGACCCGTAGTGCAGCGGTACAACTGCTTCTAGATTGGGAATAGGCCGCAGGAGAACCGAGCATAGAGGCAGACGTAACGATCGCGGCAATTACAAAGGATGGAAATTTAATGCTCATTGTCATCTTCCCGTAGTATTGAGTGGATCTAAGTGTAGATTGTAGGGAACTTTTCCAGAATACATCGTCTAACAATTAATGATGAAGTATTGGTATGAAACAGTCGCGGTGGCGCAACGGATCTTAACTGAATTGATCCGCCGCCGCCGATCGCTCATCTCTTGGGGCGTCTTTCCCATCTCCATTCTCGTCATCAACAGTATTATTTCCGCAGAAAAAGCAAAGCTCTCGATCGCCGATGCCTATGCCCAATCTGCACCACTGGCTTTGATGGGAGCCGCTCTATTTTTTAGCTGCTTGGGAGGAAGTGTTGCCACAGTTGTGGCAGAACGCGAGCAGCAAACCCTGAAGCGTCTGTTTATTTCGCCCCTCAGCGGTACGTCTTACTTTTTGGGAATTTTTCTGGCTCATGGAGTCATTGGACTAGTCCAAACTCTGATCGTCTATGGAATTACGGCAGCAGTTGGCGCTCCCTTCCGGGGCGCAATTTGGCTAGCAGGGCTGGTGATTTTGCTCAGCGTCTTTGCCTATGTGGGGGTGGGTTTCATCTTGGGCACCCAGTTTGCCCGTCGGACTGAGGATGTCAATTCCCTCGTGGCTGCATTTGGGGTGCCGCTGCTGATTCTAGGAGGCGCTTTTTTGCCGATCGCCCTGTTCCCACCCAATCTGTTGCGCGTTGCCAAGCTCAATCCTATTTATCATATGATTGGGGCATTAAACAGCATAGCTGTGGACGGTGCAGGACTGGTACAGATTGCCTCTGATTTGCAATATTTAGCTGGATTTGCGCTGGCAATGCTGATGGGGGGTTGGTTATCCTACCAACGAATGTTAAGGGTAGAGCGGAGACTATAGCACCTGTGTTGCACATTGTCAGCCTAAGTAAAGCCTATGGAAAGCGTGTCGTACTCCAGGATTTAAGCCTACGAATTCCGCCCGGAGAGATTTATGGGCTTTTGGGGGCAAATGGAGCGGGGAAGACGACAACGATTAATATCCTGTGCAATTTACTCCGGGCAGATAGTGGCACGGTGGAGGTTTGTGGTCAGCGGCTTTCGGAGCGAACTAAGCCATTAATTGGGGTGGCTCCTCAAGAAAATTTACTCTATCGCAGCCTGACCTGTGAGGAAAATCTGACATTTTTTGCCAGTCTCTATGGATTACGGGGGAAAAATCGGGCGGCACGAGTTTGGGAGTGTTTAAAAGATGTGGGGTTGGCCGATCGCGCCAAAAGTCTCGCCGAAACGTTAAGCGGGGGAATGCAGCGACGGCTGAGTATGGCGATCGCCCTTGTCCATCAGCCAAAACTGTTGATTTTGGATGAGCCAACGACTGGGCTGGATATTGAGGCGCGCTATGAGGTTTGGGAATTGATTCGGCACTTGCAAACCCAGGGCATGACGGTTTTGCTCACGACTCACTTGCTAGAGGAGGCAGAACGGCTGTGCCAACGGATTGGCATTCTCAAACAGGGGCGATTGCTGGCTGAGGGGACGTTGGCAGAGTTGCGGCGCTTGATCCCCGCCCAAGAAGTCGTGGTGGTGCAAACGTCTGAGGAAGCACGGGCGATCGATCGGGCCCAAAGTCTGGGGTTTCCTTGGCGGCGCTACGGTGGCGACTTAGCTTTTTGGCTCCCGGAAACCCTGGAATTACGGGAAATTATCACCCGCTTCGATGGCATTCCCCTGGAGTCGATCGCCCGTCAACCCATTCGCCTGGAACATATCTACCTGGAACTGACCCAGCACTAGCGATCGTTGATGTAATTGCGAGAAGAGGGCGCGTTCTCCACACTTCATGACTTGCTCTTTGCATCGATTGGGGGCAGATGTAGGAACTCTCTCACAGTGGCAACTATTTCAAGCTCAGGTTCAGTAATTAGTCCTAGAGATAAACTCTTGCCGGAAGCAAACTTAACTTTAAATGTAATTGCTCAACCTAGGAAAAGTGAGGGTTTCAGCTATTTTGCTACCGTATGAAATAGCTTGAAAGACCAATTTTCGTGCTTTTTCTCGTCAAAAGC
>JARCMD010000250.1 GCA_030248885.1 Leptolyngbyaceae cyanobacterium MP9P1.79
AAAGCCTTTCAGGCATACATGAAAAGGGGGCAAGTGCAAGATCTAAAGCATTTGTCAGACACTCTCTAAGCTTTTTAATAGATGTTGGTAATGACAAGCAGAAGGGGAGAGGGGCTAAAACTGGGTCGGCTCCCCTTCTCCCCCATTGGGAGAAGGGGCTGGGGGTTGAGGGCAGACTTTAAGTTGCACATCGCCTCATAAGCAGCATAAATGAGTAATTTTTTTAGTAAAGTGGTGATGCAGTGAACGTTCAGAGCTATGCCTATAAGAGCTAAGTTGCTCCAAGCTTTAGACCAACTATCAGAATCAGAACTAGTGAAAACCCTAGAGTTTGTGTCTTCCTTAAAGTCTGATAGTTGCAGACAGCCTAAATCATCCGACCCTGAGCAGAGTAATTTCTGGCAAGCCTATTTAGCTTCTGTAGAAGAAAGAGAGGAGGTTTATCGTCGCCTTGCAAACTCCTAAATTTCTTTCCGTAGAAGAGGTTTTAAAACTCCACCAAGATCAAATTGACAGTTTTGGAGGGACTCCTGGGGTGAGAGACCGAAGACTCCTGGAGGCGGCTCTGACTCAGCCCCAAATCAGATTGGGTGGAAAACTCCTACACCCCAGAATCTATGAGCAAGCCGCTGCCTATCTCTACCACTTGGCAATGAGCTACCCGTTTGTCGATGGTAACAAGCGCACCGCCTTTGCAGTGATGGATACGTTTATCCGCTTACATGGCTGTAGCTTGGATTTAACCAATGATCAGGCCTACGAGTTGGTGATGCAACTCGTCAAAGGAAAACTGAGCCAAGATAGACTCATTACTTACCTTGAGAAGGCGATCGTGGACGTGGTGCTTTATCAGCGCTTCTGATGCGGCTTCTGAGAGCTAGGGAGTTGTAGTGGTTGACTAAATCACGAGGATCATTGACATAAATCAGGATGTTAGTGTCAATGGCGTTCACATAGTCGATCGCCTCACCACAACCCTCAAAGCACGTCTTGAGAAAGTGAGCTACAACTCCTTAGCCTGCTGTTTTCCAGGAATGCCACTGACCTTAAAGACATCGGCAAACGTGGGGCAATATCCAGTTAATCCCAGCGTGGCAGGACTCACAGGATTCTGGTAGGTAAAGTGGCGGTAACTCATGGAAAAGCGATCCCATGCCGCCATTTGAATGCGGAACACGGCAATGAGGAGATTAGCCATCCAGAAAGAAAGGGGAATCCGAAAATAAATGCGCTTGCCTAAGTAGGCACAGACCTGTTCGATCGCCTGATTCACTGTCAGAGCAGGATTACCCAGCACCACTTGTCGAGATGCCTCTGTAGTTGGCGGTTGCTCAACAAGATGCTGAATCACCTGGGCAATATCTTTTGCATGGATGAAGTGAAAGCTGCCTTCTGCTTGCAGAAAGCGGATTAAGTCAATCCACTTCACGACTTCTGGAATTCCCGAAGAGACGGCAGAGTAAGGTCTTTGGGCATCCCCTCCCACCACCAAGGTCGGGAAAATCTTGGTGATTTTGGGGGCGATCGACAACTTTGCCAACTGCTGAAAACAGGCATATTTAGAGCGAATGTACTCCGTGCCCAATTCCCCTGCTTCCTTCAGGGGTTGGTTTTGGCGATCGAGAATACTAGCTGTGGAAAAATAAATCACCTGTTGACACACCTCTGGGTTCAGCAGGTTCATCAGGCGCACCGTTTTGACCACATTGATATCAAAGGTTTCCTGCTGCCCTCCCCAGGCAGTGGCGATGAGGATGACACAATCCATCGTCTTCAAGAGATCGCCATAGTGTTCGATCTCCCGCATATCCCCTTGTAAAACCGTCACTCCAGGGCGGGCGTTGTAGTCAAACTTCAACTTTTCTGGATTTCGTACCAGTAGATACAAGTCATGGGAAGTCTCTTGAATCAAAGACTCTGCCACGTAATGACCAATACAACCACTGGCACCCGTGATGAAAATTCGTTTGGCAGTCATGGGCTGGGAATAAGGAGACTAGAGCTAGCTGAGAATGAGTCCTTGAGGTTCAGGCAGAAATCGATCGCAGTTTATCAGCCTGCTTCGCTGTTTCAAAGAAAAAGGCAACATTCTCTTCTGGAGTGTTCTGCAAGACACCATGTCCGAGATTGAGAATATGCCCCCGATCGCCAGCTTTGCGAATGGTATCGAGAATGCGCTCCCGGATAAAGTCATGGGAACCAAACAGGGCACAGGGATCTAAATTACCTTGCACTCCCAGCGTCCCCAATCGCTGCCGAGCTTCTGCCATATCGACTGTCCAGTCCAGGCTCACAATATCCACACCCGACTGAGCCATGCGCTCCAGCAACCCAGCGCTGCCATTGATGTAGAGAATCAGCGGCGTGTCAGGATGGGTCGCCTTAACTTGGCGCACCACCTGTTGCTGATAGGGTAGGGCGAAGGTTTCATAATCTTGGGGGCTAAGTTGTCCCGCCCAGGAATCGAACATTTGCACCACTTGAGCGCCAGAATCAATTTGATACCGGACATAGTGGGCAATGGCATCGGCTATTTTGCCTAAAAACTGATGCAGGATGTCTGGCTCAGAGAACGCCATCTTTTTAATCACGGCGTAATCTTTGGAGCTTTTGCCCTCGATCGCGTAAGCCGCCAAGGTCCAAGGAGCGCCAACAAAACCCAGCACCGCCGCCCGATCGCCCACTTCTCGCCGCAGGGTCTGCAGAATCTCACGGATGAAGGGGAGAGAGGCTTCTGGCTCTAAGGGATGCAGTTGTTGGATCTGTTCCAGGGTGCGAATGGGTGGATCAATAATGGGGCCGCGGCTTTCAATGATGTCGAAGGGAATGCCAATGCCGGGTAAGGGAGTGAGAATATCTGAAAACAAAATAACTCCGTCGGGAGCAAAGGCGCGAAAGGGTTGCAGGGAGATTTCGATCGCCAAGTCTACCTTCTCCGATCGATCGCGAAAGGAGGGATATTTCTCCCGTAAATCCCGATACACCTTCATATATCGCCCTGCCTGCCGCATCATCCATACGGGCGGACGGTCTAACACTTCACCGCGAGCCGCTCGCAGTAGGCAAGGCACCTGGGTCGATACAACCATTACAAACTCTCTCTAGATCCAGCGTCATACATTGTACGTGATTCCCCAAGCGATTTATCAGCTTTCTCGGCTTCAGTCACTAAACCAAAACATGATTGCGGCAGTAGCAGTAGGGTGCGAGACAGCTTAAACTAATGAAGAACTAAGAATTAAGGTAACTACTCAGCCTACCCTCACCCTAAATCCCTCACCCTGGGGAGAGGGATTTCAATCCGGCTCCCCTTCTCCCACGGGGAGAAGGAGATGGGGGATAAGGGCAGGCTCGACATTGAGCTAGCAGCCTGAGTAGTTACGAATTAAGGGTTCAAGTTTGAGTATTCGATCGCTCAATTCAGCAACTTATGAACATTACAGAGTTTTTTCAACAGAGTTCGGGCAAGTGGTTTTCTCAGCGTACCAGTCACCATCTAGCGTTTAAACAAACGGAAGGGGGCAAGTCAGAACTCAAGATTGAACTGCTTGATCAGGACAATCCTGAAGTCATTAAGCTTTGTGAACAGTACGAGATCGATCCGGCACTGGCACTATGCGGCGCTCGTGTCACCTGGGATGGCACGATGGAGTGGGATGAGGAAAAGCACGCTGGCTCTACCGTACTGGTGCCGATCGTTGATCCAGACGTGCCCAACGAAGGAAAATTACTACGGGAAATGGGCTACGCCGAAAAAGCACCCGTTGCCGGCCGCTATGTGATGGGTAACGATGATGCTCTAGTTCTGATCACAGAGTATGAATCAATGTACTCAGAAGAACGACTCTGGTTCGCCAGCCCTAACCTCCGCTTGCGGACTAGCGTTTTGAAGCGGTTTGGCGGTTTCAGTATGGCTTCATTCTGCTCTGAAATTCGCATGGGAACCAGCACACCACCTCAGACCGAAACGCAAGTCGCCCAATCTACAGAACAGAGCCAAGCTTCCTCCTAGTAGTCTGTCAATCATTAATTGACGGGTAGCTGAAAGCTGGGAGGTTAGTTGGAGTTAAATTTTGAGGGTCTTCGACCCCTCAAAATTTTCTTGA
>JARCMD010000251.1 GCA_030248885.1 Leptolyngbyaceae cyanobacterium MP9P1.79
GGATGGGTGGATGGGTGGATGTTTTAGTTAAATCGCTGTGTTTTGGTAGACCAGCGTTGGAGGGTGTATCCATCGCCCTGCTTGATCACCAACAGGGGTAAGCCGTTGTCTCCTAGGTCAGCTAAACCCATGATGGCTCGTTGCTTGGCTCCCGTTAGTTCGCTGTAAATCAGGGTGCCGTTGTCGGCAAAGATGAGGGTGCGGGGACGATCGCTTTTGAAATTAGTTAAGACAGATTTGTCGAGCCGGAGCAGTGCCTCTGGTTTGCTGTCGCCTGTGAGGTCGATCGTTTGCACGGGCAAGCTTCCTAGGGTTTGCACCATCTCCTCCAGGCTAGGCGTTGGGGCGGGTGGCAATTGGCCTGATTGTTGCAGGTCTAGCCACAGATTGGGCAGCAGAGTAGCGATCCATTGGGGCTGTTGTTGGTTGAGGTCGAGCAGCGAGGTGTTTGCTGAGTCTAGCCATTGGAGGGCGCTGGTGGTGGTGGATAGCAGGGGCACGATCGGGGGCGAGATCTTGTCTCCAGCAGCGAGTAGAGACAGTTCATCTCCGTTCATTTGCATGGCCATGATGGTGGCGCTCGTACTTTGCTGCTGCCCGTCTGCTGTCCATTGCAGCAGTTGCAGTTGTGCGTCGGCGTTGATGCCAAGCTGCTCCCACAATTTCTGGGTAGATTGATGGCTGGCGATTTTGAGCGTGGGGAAGGGCGATCGTCGCCAGCGTTTGCCATCGGAGAACCGAAGTACCTGCACCTGATACCACACCTGGTTTGGCTCCAGCTTCAGCGGGGCGGCTGGATTGGGGCGAAACCAGCTTGCGGGATTCAGGCTCAGCAGCGGCCGGGCGGTGCCAATAATCTGGCTAGGGTGCCCTGACAGGTTGTCCTCACGGGGAGATGCGATGTCTAGTTGATTCAGCAGGATATAGATCCGGGACAGGTTAGCGGCCGATCGGGGCTGTTTTTTCAACCAGGCAATTGCTTGGGGTTGTCCTTGTTTGGCAGCCAGCAATAAAGCTCCCCATGCTTGCACATCAGGATCGGTGGGATTCACTCGTAGGGCGGCAATCACCCGATTGAGCAAGCGCCCAGTGTCGCTTTGCAACAGCGCCACAATTTCGGGTCGATTCTCGGCTGTCCCCTGAAAAATTTGAATGGCTTGACTCCAACGCCCGTCAATGATGCTTGCTAGGACTTGCTGACTGGGGCTAGCCCAGGGCTTGTCTGCCTGAGCTTGGGTGCTTTGGGCATGGAGTTGAATTAATTCGAGTTGGGCTTGAGCCGCTTTCGTCCAGAGTTTGGGGTTGCCTCGGCTCCGCTGTTTTACAGCCAATAGCTGTTTCAGGGCAGGTGACCAAAGTTGACTGCGCGCCAGGATTAAGGCATTGCGATAGGTGCGATCGTCTAAGGCTGGGTCGTTGAGAGACACCGTTTCTAACTGAATGGGATTCAGCAAAAATCTGCGCGGCTTCACCTGGAAAATCTGGAACTTTGGCTCCAATCCCACAGTTTGATCGACGATTAATTCAGGATTTCTGCTCGTTGGGCTAGCTTGCCAAACGGGAGGCTGCCCCGTCGTACTCGTCCACTCTGACATTACGCTCAAATAGGCGCGGGCTGGGTTGTAGTGGACAATGACTCCGTAGGCGATCGTGGCTCCACTTTGCGCCCATGTGCCGTTGAGGTTGAGCCACACGCCAAATTCTGGGCTGTTTTGCCACCGTTCCAGACGGGTCAGGGGCAGGGCTTGAACTGATCCCGGACTGACCGCCCTGGCATTCACCAAGGGGGAGATCACAAAGGATTCGTCTGGCCCGGTAATGGTAACTTGGTTCACTAATTGAAAGTGGTGGTCATGCCGATTGCCGTAGGCGGCTTGGGTGGGTCGGTAAACTCGGAGTTCCATCAATTGTTGGCAATCAGCAGCGTCACAGGTTTGGCGTTGTTGCCACACCGGGAGCAGCAAATCCCCTGCGATTTCCTTGAATGCTCCTGAACTCGGTGTCAGGGCGATCGTCTCCCCTGCTGTCAGTCCTGCTTGGCTCACCTCAGCCCGAATTTCTTCTAGGGTCTGTAGGGAATTGCGGTAGGTCAGGGGAATGCGAGTCCAGGCTGGCAGAAAACGATTCAGCCAGATGGCAGCATCGGGATCAAGAATCGTTTGCAACCCCAACCAGCCGCCCCCGCCCACAAAGCCTGCTGCGCCTAAAAGCAGGGCGATCGTCATCAAACACCCCCAACATCCCCTAGGCTTGACAACCGCTTTCTGAGGTTGCACCTCTGCCTTGGCTCCCGGCAAAACCCGTGTTTCGTGTTGACGTGCGTTTGGTTTGAGACGGGGAGTTGAATCGCGACGGTTAACCATACTGACACCATCTACGGCAGTCTTAAACGATTGGCGGAAGTGAGAAGCTTTGTGAAAAGGGAATTTCGGAGGAATCCTTCCCCATAATTCAGGTGGGATCGCGATCGTCCGGTTACACAGTGAGTGAGAATGATCCCCTGCGGCAATTGCTCGTCATCATAGCCGATGCTCCAAACTACCGCGTCACCCTCCCAAAGTCGGGTCATCAGGGGTTGAGATTTGTTTGACTGTGTTGCCTTATTGGGTTGAGTTGACACAAAAGGTCACGCTACATGAACGCCCTTACAGCGGCAAAATTTTTCTCAGGAATCTCTTAAGATGTTGCAAGCAACAGTTTGATATGTCGTTGCACGAGGTATCGCTGCTGATCAGAGTGAAACTGCTCAGGATTGATGATAACTCCAATTCCGACCCCATCCACCAACGCAATCAGGGCATTGGCTTCAAGTGTTAAATCGAGATCACTGCGAATCAGCCTTGCCGCTTGCAAATCAGCTAATTCTTCACGGATGATTTGACGAAAAAAGTCATAACGTTTTTGATGTTCCTGAACTAACGTTTCACGTCCAATGGCGTAGCCCAAAAATGCTACCCAAACTTGCCAACCGGGGAGACCCCTAGCTTCAAAGGAGAGTGCAGCAAAAATCATCTGCTCAAGCCGCTCAATTCCTTGCCGTCCTTTTGCAGAGATTTTTATATCCTCAAGCAGGTTTTCAAAGACTCGTTCTAATGCAAACAGCGTAAGTTCGTCTTTGTCGCGGAAGTAGTGGGTAACCACTCCAGTTGAGGAGCCAAGTTCCTGAGCGATCGCCCGCATGCTGGCGCGATCCAGTCCTTCCCGGACAATCACCCGCCAGGCAGCTTCAGTGACTTCAAGGCGACGATCGTCATAGCTCATAGGTCTTGTGGATTTCCAGCAAAATACAACGCCCCCATCGACACCCTATCACAACACTTGTTATCTTTTTGCATAACAACTGTTGTGATAGGACAACTGTTGTGATAGGACAATACTTACTAGGTTTGGGAGTCAAGGAAAAA
>JARCMD010000252.1 GCA_030248885.1 Leptolyngbyaceae cyanobacterium MP9P1.79
CTATAGGGAAAGCTTCGCAAGTGCATTACCAGTTCATCACGGCGGCGACCCATGCCGGGGCTATTTGCCAACTGCTCCATCTGCTCATACAGCTTTTTGACAAATCCGATCGCGCGATCGAGACTGTCCTCGGCAATGTAATCGAAAATATCATCTAGGTCAGAAAGTGCTTGCGGTCTAACAACAAGTTTGCCCATGCTGATCCAAGCTAGCTAAGAGTTTCTAGGTTCTGGGTGTGGCGCTTTCTACCCCGATCGATGACATCTTCAAGATTGAGGGGTTGGGACTCTCCGCTGTTAATTCCTGTCTGAATCTGCTGCCGCAACTCATTCAGCCGGATTTCTCTCAAAGCATCCTGATCTTTGAGCAATTGCAACCCTTCACGGATCACCTGGCTGGCAGAGTCATATAGCCCACTTGCCACCTTGTCGTTAATGTACTTTTCCAGTTCTGATGTGAGTGAAACGTTCACAGGTCATCCTTCTCAGCAGTCTATCTACAATTGTTGTACCTTGAATAACCAAAAATGGCAATTTCATTTGCTCTAGAAACCAGGTTTTGTAAGGTTGTGGGCGATCGTTCCTAGTCCAGAAACCGGGGTTCTGCGTAAATCTGGGGCGATCGAATTTAATCCTCGACAGAACCCCGGTTTCTCACCCCTGCATCCCATAAATAAAGTTCTGGTTTCTTGCTGCTTGAGTTCCTACAAACCGTCATCATTCTCTCCTCTCTGGCAGGAGATTGTGGAATATAGGAGCAGTACTCTCATTTCACTGTCATGGTGTAAACCCCGTCCCAGCCTTCGGGGGGGGGATTGAGCAAATAGCCCTCAATCCGACCCAGGTGAACTTCAACAGCTTTATCGGTGGGTCGCAGTTGTTGAGCTTGGTCAAAAAAGGCAAAAGCTTTGCGGAAATCTCGATTGGAGTAGGCCGATCGCCCAGCGCTGTAAAGGGCTAAGAACTTATGGGTCTCGCCATCCAATGGCTCTTGTACATGATTGATCAGTTCATAAATAGACACAGATTGAGTCTTGCCCTTGACAATAATCTTGTCCAATTCCCGCACCCAGATCCGATCGCGGCAAAGATTATAGGTAAACTCGCTCAGAATAATGTCACATCCATACTCCTTCGTCGCTCCTTCTAGGCGAGAACTGAGATTAACTCCATCGCCAATAACGGTATATTCCATCTTCTTCTGAGAGCCAATATTGCCCGATACCACTTCCCCCGAACTAATTCCAATCCCAATTCTGATCCGGGGTTGAGCCTTGAGCGCCCGTTTGAGATTGAATTCTGCTAACCGATGGCGCATATCCAATGCCGCCTGCACCGACATCCAGGCATGATTTTCCAAGGGCAAAGGCGCGCCAAATACTGCCATCAATGCATCACCGATAAACTTATCCAATGTGCCTTCATAATTGAAGATCGCTTCCACCATCGTCTCAAAGTATTGGTTCAGCAACTCCACAACCTGCGTGGCTTCCAGGCTTTCAGAGAGGGTTGTGTAGCCGCGAATATCTGAAAATAGCACCGTAACTTCCTTGCGCTCTCCCACCATCAACGCATCTTCGCCCAGGGCCATCACTCGCTCGGCAACACCGGGAGTCATGTAGCGATATAGGGTTGTTTTCATCCGTTTCTGCTGGCTGATATCTTCTAAAACCACCAATCCACCGCGCACATCTCCATCGGGATTAGTCAGTGGATTGACAGTGAGATTAATGCTGCGCTCGATTTCCTTGATCTGGGCTTTGACAAAGGATGAAGCGAGAGTGGGATTATTTGGGGATGTTTCATTCCACGGGACAAAGCGATCGGGGTGCGATCGATCGCGAATCACCAAAATACACAGCACTTCATCACTATCAGGCATGGCGGGAGTTGCTGTTGTCACTTGCAAGTCTGGTTGCAAGTTAGTTTGCGAGAATAATCCAATGTTCAAACTTTGCTCTGGCACATAATGCTTGGCTCCCGACTTGAGGCTATCTTCCACCCGCATCTGTAAATTGTCGATCGGCACCACCTCCCAAACCGATCGCCCGACCAGCTTCTGCTCCCAATACTGCCGTGTAGCTTTACCACTTGTTGGTGGCAAGGGGCATCCCAGCAATTGCAGCGCTGCATCGTTAATGGTGACAATTCTGCCTTGCATATCGGTGGAAATTACGGCATCAGAAAGGCTTTGCAGCATATCTTTCTGATACTGCTTCTCCAGTAGGACATTTTCAAACAGTTGCGCGTTTTCCAACGCGATCCCGGCTTGAATATTGAACGCCCGCATGAACTCCTCATCGGAACTGGTGAAACTGCCCTGGTGCTTGTTGATTAACTGGGTAACCCCGACTAAATCTCCAGCGGAGTTAAAGACGGGCATACACAAAATATTGCGGGTACGATAGCCAGTGCGCCGATCGGCGCTGGGGTCAAATCGGGGATCTTCGTAGGCGTTGGGAATGTTGAGTGTCTCGCCGGTGGAGGCTACATAGCCCGCAATTCCCTTGTTGGCAGGAATCCGAATCTCTAACATTTTGCGGCCGTCGGCACTCGCCACTTTTGTCCACAGTTCGCCCGTGTCGTTGCTCAGCAGAAACAAGGTGCTGCGATCGGCCTGCATCAGGTTTCGGGCTTGCTCCATCACCGATCGCAGGGTGGCTTCCAGGTCTAAACTACAACCCAAAGTTTTCGTCGCTTCGAGGAGCGCCGCCACACCCCGTTGGTTTCGTGCCGCAATATAAAACGTGTTGCAACTTTCCAAAATAATGCCAATGGAGGTAGCAAACTCCCGGAAGCGTTGCTCATCGTGCAGATCAAAGGGATTATTCCCGGCTTTGTTTAATAACTGCACCACGGCCACCACCCGATTCTTCTTATCCAAAATCGGCATACAGAGCAGGTTACGGGTGTGGTAACCTGTCTGCTCATCTATTTCTCGGTTGAATAGAGGATAGTTGCGGACATCGGGCAAATTGAGACACTCTCCGGTTCGGGCCACTTGCCCCTCGATGCCGCTATCCATTGGCACCCGAATCTCTAAGGCTAGCGCTTCCCCCGCCTGGGCTATCTTGGCCCAAAGTTGCCCTTTTTCGTGGTCTACCAAAAAAATAGTGGTGCGATCGGCGTGGAGAATTTGCCCAATTTTGAGGGTAAAAGCTTCTAGGATCTGCTCCAATAGCGTTTCTAGGGCTTCGTTATTGATCAGTTCGATCGCCCGCAAAAAATGCTCAAATTCGCTGGTGATCTGCTCCAATAAGTCAATAAATTTAGGAATGGGTAAGTCTCTGACGCGATTGGTCAGGTCTCCCTTGCTATTTGCCTGGGTCAACCTCGCCAGCATTCCGCCATCAAACATTGGAGTGTCGTCGCTTGCCATTGCTACCATCGCTCTGCTTAGGACACAGAATTACGCCCCAACAGGTCTGTCTTAGAAAGATCAACCAGTGGAAACTCAACCTCCCCCATCATAGCTAGACTCGTCAACCTCGGACTGTCGTAACCAGCACTAGTGCAGCGTCACAACTGAGAATTAGGGTTAGCAATTTCTGGAAGCCTTAAACCACACAGTTCTTTTCAGATGCGTCTACCCCAAAATTAAGCGTTGACTCTGCACTGGGTTATGAAGTCGGGAAGTGAGATCAGCTACAGGGTGCGGAGTCAAACCCCCGCAAGCAGAGATGGGTGGACGGAAGATATGGTAATGTATGGGCTGATTTAAGTTGAGTTAGCCCAGTCGAGATGGAACTGGAAGCAAGCCATGAAAGAATCGATTCAGCAACAAACTACTGGTGATGACCCGGCTAGCAGCACTCAAGCCGCTACAGAGTCACCCCAGTCTCCTACCCGAGTTCCCCTCAGTGAAGACATTAGGCGGGGTTGGGAGTGGGTGGTATATGTCGGTCAGATGATTCGCCGTTTGGGTGGGCCGATCGAAATTCTCCGCACAGCTTACTTGATCATCTCGATGATGGTGAAGCGGATGCTGGTGCAGTGGGGCTGCATGAAGCGATAGTGGGATATGAGGACATTTGCAGAAAAGGTCAGACCCAGAAACGTAGGGGCGAAGTATGTCCTTCGGGGAGCAAGCTACGGTGAAAGGACATGATTGAGTTTTAAAGGTTTTCGCCCGAATGCTTCGCCCTTTCCCAGTCTCTAACTTCTGTAAATTATTTAATTCCTGAGCCTAAGGTGAACATCAAGATTTGAACTGCCATAGAATTTATTAGGTGGATGCGGATTCACAGACTTGGCTCATCCGGCTAACATCCAACGATCGCTGTCAATCGGTGAAAAGTCACACTACACTTTGGGTAGGGGACTCTCGCCAATTCAGCCTTGCCCATGCTGCTTTCCTTACGAATCGAAAACTTTGCGCTGATCGACCATCTTGACCTAGAATTTGGGGTTGGTCTACACGTCTTGACCGGGGAAACCGGGGCGGGAAAATCGATCATTTTGGATGCGATCGATGCCGCACTGGGGGGCAAAGTCACCAGTCGTGCGGTGCGAACTGGGGCAGAACGGGCCCTGATCGAGGCCTCCTTTCAAGTCGATGGGCCGATCGTCCAATGGCTGACCGAGCAAGAAATTGAACTAATTGACACTTCCCTCATTTGCAGCCGCGAGATTTCAGCCGGACAGGGCAACCTGCGGAGCCGATCGCGATTGAATGGAGTGTTGGTCAACAAGCAGCAAATGGAGTCGCTGCGAGAGCGGTTGGTGGAAATCACCGCCCAGGGGCAGACCATGCAACTGGGCAATGCCAGCATTCAGCGCGAGTGGCTGGATGGCTTCGGCGGGAGCCAGTTGACCCAGCAACGGGAGCAAGTCGCCCTCGCCTTCATCGCTAGTCAACAGGCTCAGCAAGCCTTGGAGAAACGCCGCCGATCGGAGCAACAACGCCTGCAACAACTGGACTTGTTTGAGTATCAATTGCGGGAACTGGTGGCCGCCAACCTGGGGGATGCCGAGGAACTGAGCCAACTGGAGCAGGAACGGCAACGGCTAAGCCACACGGTTGAATTGCAGAAGCAGAGCTACCAGGTCTACCAAGCCCTGTACGAGAATGACAGCGGCGGTAAAGCCTGTGCCGATTTACTCGGCAAGGCCCAGATGATTTTGCACGATATGCTGCGCTACGACCCAGAAATTCAGCCCATCCTGGAGTTGGTGGTGGATGCCCTGGCCCAAGTGGAAGATGCAGGGCGGCAAATCAATGCCTACGGGGAGGCGGTGGATACAGACCCCGATCGCCTGCAAGTGGTGGAAGACCGGATTATGGAACTGAAGCAGATCTGCCGCAAGTACGGGCCGACATTGGTGGAGGCGATCGTCCTGCGCCAGCATTTGCAATCGGAAATGGAAGCCCTGACAGGAGGCGGGCAATCCTTGGCAGACTTAGAAAAGATCCACGAAGAACGCTATGGGGAGCTACTTGCAGTCTCTGCCCAACTCACCCAACTGCGCCAAGTTGCCGCCCAGGATCTCGAAGCGCGGCTGGTGGCGGAACTCAAGCCTTTGGCGATGGAAAAAGTCCAGTTCCAAGTACAAATTCTGCCTGCCCCGCCCAGCAGCACCGGAGCCGACCAAATCACCTTTGTCTTTAGCCCCAACCCTGGCGAACCCCTGCAACCCCTGACCGAAACCGCCTCTGGCGGAGAAATGAGCCGCTTCTTGCTGGCTCTCAAGGCGTGTTTCTCCCAGGTGGATGCAGTCGGGACTCTGGTGTTTGACGAAATCGATGTGGGGGTTTCAGGGCGAGTCGCCCAGGCGATCGCCGACAAGCTCCATCAACTCAGCCAACAGCATCAAGTGCTTTGTGTCACCCACCAGCCGATCGTGGCAGCGATGGCCGATCATCATTTCCGGGTCGATAAGTGCGTATTGGATAAGCGCATATTGGGCGAGGGGCAAGGCTTAGGACTCAATCCAGACGCAGAGGATGTGCGGACTGTGGTACGGGTTAGCCCCTTGGATGCTGACCAACGGCGCGATGAGTTGGCCCAGCTAGCCGGAGGCCAGTCGGAGGATACAAATGGCTCTGCAAAAACAGCTGCCTACGCCTTTGCCGATTCGCTCCTGACGCAAGCGGCCACATCTCGAACTCATTCCCTAGCTCCGAGTCCAACCTCCCCAAGTTCTGAAGATTCTAAACCGGAAAAGAAGCCCGTCACTCCTCGTTCTCGACGGAAAAAGGTGGATGGGTGAAGGGTAAAGGGTAGATAGGGGGATGACTTTGTGATTTTGCGCTCTGGACTCCGAGAGGTGGAGTAGATTAGGGTAGGCAAAGTGGTTGACTAGCTAAATTGAGGAGTTTCTATGCAGGTTAAAACCGTTTGGCAATTTGGCAGCGCTGAGCCTGAGAATGCAAATCACTTTGCTACGATCGCCCAGTGGTGGTCCAGCCTGACTGGAAAGGATGTGACATGGCGGCAGCGGCTGATTCCCCAAAGTGGCAATGCCATGGAACTGAACTGGGATCTGCAACGGTTTGATGAGCGGTTTCAACTCATCGATCCGCAAGTTCGGGGCACAACGCTCTACTGGCACAAACCAGACTCACCCCAGGAACGCAATACGACGGTGAGTAAGCTGGAATTTGATCATTTACATCAGCAGCTATACATCTTTCCTCAGTCTCAAAAAGATATAGTGATTCGAGTCGGTATTCCTGAAATCGTGTTTCAAACTCTAACCATGAGTCATCCCCAAGTCACAGTCACTAGTGTTGGGAGCGATCGGCTCTTGATCCTCAAGGATGAGCAACAGCAGCTAGAAATTAAGGCGACGCTAACGGCTGAGGCACTGAATCAGTTGATACAGCAGTCGTCATAAATTTTTAGCAATATTTTCAACTTTTAGGATAGGTTTGTGTCCAGGTAAATCGCAATTTGAGGGCGTTGTCCGTGAAAAATGTCAATCTGTGGCTGATTGTGCTGACTTTGCTAAGTACAGCGGCAATGGCCCATGCCCAAACGATCGCTCCTGCTCCCGACGGTACAGGGACGATCGTCACCCCCAATGGCAATCGCATCGACATCGGTGGCGGCACCCAAACTGGGAACAACCTCTTCCAAAGTTTCCAACAATTCGGTTTAGACTCCAACCAAGTCGCCAACTTTCTCTCCAACCCAGCGGTGCAGAATATTCTCGGTCGGGTGGTGGGCGGTGATCCATCGGTGATTAATGGCTTAATCCAAGTCACAGGTAGCAACGCCAACTTATACCTGATGAATCCAGCAGGTATAATCTTTGGGGCGAATGCCAGCTTAAATATACCTGCCTCCTTTACCGCCACGACTGCCAATGGGATTGGTTTCGGCAACACCTGGTTTCAGGCGATCGGCACCAATGACTATACCGCTTTGAGTGGTAATCCCAATGGATTTGCCTTTACTCAGTCTGGAACGATTTTTAATGCGGGAACCCTGGCTGTGCAGCCTGGACAGAGCTTGATGCTGTTGGGTGGAACTGTGGTGAATACAGGCACGATCGCGGCTCCAGAAGGGACGATCACCCTTGCCGCCATCCCCGGAGAAAAGCTGGTTCGCCTGACACCCCAGGGCAGTCTACTCAGTATGGACTTGCCCCTAGATACCAAAGCACAACTGACATCAGGTCTCTCACCGTTGGATCTCCCCGCCCTGCTGACAGGGAATACTCTCATCGGTGCGACAGGGGTAACGGTAGACAATGGTGTCGTGAAGCTTACCAGTTCTGGGGCGGTGATTCCGGTAGAAGCAGGGGTGGCGATCGTCTCTGGTCATATAACTGCTGCCTCAAGCTCTATCACTCCATCACTCCCTAACTCCATCACTCCCCAAATCACCATCCTGGGTGAAAAGGTAGGACTCCTGAGCGCCAACCTCAACGCCTCTGGCACCAATGGTGGCGGGACTATCCTGATTGGTGGAGACTATCAGGGCAAAGGCACAATACCCAATGCACTACGCACCTATGTCAGCACTGATTCGGTGATTGCTGCCAATAGTCTACTCAATGGCGATGGTGGCAGAGTCATTGTCTGGGCAGATGATACCACGGCATTCTATGGTAACATCAGTGTCCGTGGAGGTATAAGTTCTGGCAACGGCGGTTTTGTAGAGGTATCAGGGAAGCAGTTTTTGACCTTTGATGGTCGCGTAGATACCGCTGCCCCCAACGGATTATGGGGCACCTTGCTGCTTGATCCAGACAACATTACGATTACCGATCAGTCAGCCGGGGCAGGAACTGGAGATGCATTACTACCCAATATTTTTACGGCAACTCTTCCTGCCAATATGACGATCTCCGAAACTGCCTTGGAGACAGCAGTAGGCAACATCATTTTACAAGCAAACGATAACATTACTATTAGTAACCTGACTACTGACGGAGTGTTGAACTTCACACCCTCTAGCGCCATTATTTTATTTCAGGCTAATCTGGGAGGTGCGCCGGGTGGAGATTTCATCATGGCAAATCTGGCAAATACCATTCAGACCAATGGACGGAGTATCTCGATTTCAGCTCAGAACATTACGACAGGTGCTATCACCACGTCAACTCCTGGAGTCGGTAATGGTGGTAGTGTCACGCTCAGTAGTGCAGCAGGGGGTGTGTCATCCATCCAAAACATTACGACCAGTGCAACGACTGGAACAGGTGGGAACATCAACCTGTCAGGGTCTGTGGAGTTATCGGCTAATACTACATTAAATGTCACAGGGAGCGTGGCAGGCGGAGGAGTTAATCTCAGTGCAGCATCGGTGGATGCCAGCACTGCTGGTGTTCAGGCTTTGACGATCGTAGCGGGTTCTAGTTCAGTCCAGCTAAATAATCTGGGTGTAGGTAAGCAACTCGCATCTCTGACCGTTAGCAGTGCTAATACTGCAATATTGCAGGGTACAGTTGTCACCAATAACTCCATTGACCTCAGTGGAATATCCGGTGGTATTACCCTGACAGATAATGTGACGCTCGATAGTAGTGCGGGAAATGGCAATATCACGATCGCGGGCACTGGTATTAATGCAACGACTGCGGGGGTGCAAAGCCTAACTCTAAATCCTGGGGCGGGTACAATCAATACTCCTACCCTTGGTGCAACCAATCGGCTCAATGTGTTCACCATTACCAACACAGGAGGGGCAACGCTGAATGCTATCACAGCTAATCAGATTGTACAGACCGCAGGCACAACGGTGTTTAATGGGGCATTGAATACAGTGGGTGCTGGAGGGATCAGCCTGACCGGAGCCAACTTTACCTTTAGTCCGGCAGCTACCGCGACCACCACAGGCGGTGGCAGCATGGTGATCAATAACAGCGGATTATTGACTGCCAACACGGGTGCAAACTTCAATCTAGCTGGGGGATTTGGTCAAACTGGTACTGGTGCGGTCACTTTGGGCAACAACATCACCACCAGTGGAGGAACCGGAATTGGCTTCAGTGGCCCTGTAACCATTCCTACAGGAACTGTGACGTTGAACTCCTCGGCAGGGAATAATCCGATCGCCCTCAACAATACCGTAGATGGAGCCGGTAACCTAACACTCAATTCTGGCTCTGGCACCCTCACCCTCGGAAACAACGTGGGCAGTACGACTCCGATCGGATTGTTGACGCTCAACACCACCAATACCACCTTTGTGGGGGGAAACATCACGACGACAGGTAACCTGAGCTTTCCCACAAGTACAGTGCTGACTGGGATAGGAGCCAGTGTAAATGTGCAATCCCTATCAGGACAGATTGCGTTTGCTAACACATTAAACGCTAATACCAATAATCTGACCTTGACGGCTAATGCGATCGACTTCAATGGCGGTGCAAATTCAGTCAGTGGCACGGGCAGTTTGGGGTTGCGTCCGAGTACCACGACCACTCCTATCAGTGTAGGCAATGCGATCGGCGGTTCACTCAATATCAGCGGAACTGATGTCGATGCCCTAGCCAATGGGTTTTCTGGGGTTGCAGTCGGTTATACCACCACAGGCGCTCATACGTTGACGATCGCTGGTTCCTTGCCAACTTTCAAAGATCCCATTACCTTCAACGCCCCGACAGCGCCAGGATCAATCACTGTTAATACTGCTATTACTGGTACGGATGATGCCAGTGTGACCCTGAATGGCCCGATCGCCCTCAACTCCAATATCACCACAGCCAACCAAACCATCAACCTCAACGGTGCGGTTACGCTAGGAACTGATCTCACCCTTAATAGCGGCACGGGCAATTTAGTTCTGGGGAATACGGTAGATGGCGCACGGAATCTGACGATCACTGCAGGTACTGTGCAAACCAATGGGGCGATCGGCGGCACAACTCCCCTAACCAGTCTGTCAGCCGCTAGTAGCAACTTCTTCAGTACAACTCCGATCGGTATTACAATCACCAATAATCTAACAACTCAGAACATCACATCCAACGCAGGTATCTCGCTCACAAGCTTGGCTGGAGCCATTATCACAGGTAACCTTAATACCGCTGGTATATCGGGAGGCAACATCAGTGCGATCGCCGCCACCAATATCACCACAGGCACCATCAATTCTAGTGGCAGCCCTGGTAGTGGAGGTAATGTTACCCTCAATCCCCAAGGCCCATCTAGCTTGGTGCAGGTTATATCCATTAATGCTCAAGGGGGTAGCGCCGGTAGTGGCGGCACCGTCAATGTCAATAATGATCCAGCCCCATCAACGCCTGGTTTCTTCCGCGCTACAGGTTCCTTCATTGACCAAAATGGTGTTAATGCCAGCATCTCTACAAGTGGTGGTGCAGGTAGCGGCCCTACCACAATTCGCCACGGGGGAAATGGTATTACTCCTTTCATTGTGGGTGATGCTGCTGTGAATGGAACAGCCGCCGCCATTACCAGTAGTGCTGGCAATATAATTGCTCCAATCCAATCTTTCTTCCCCAGTTACATTCAAGGAAACATTCGGATTTTGACTAACTTTACGCCTCCTGGTAATCCAACGGTTACGCCTCCGACGACATCAACTGGAACCTCTAGTGGAACCTCTAGTGGAACATCAAATACTGCGACTGGGAGTGGAATATTTCCAGCAGCAAGGGATTTGTTTCCACAACTGAGAGCAGATTCCGTCAACCAAGGAGACATCCAGCTTAGGGCACTCGATCGGCTTGAAATCGCTTTTCAGGCACTTGAGGAAACGTTTAGTAGGGAATATACCAGCTATCTACGAGTTCCTACCCCTAGAAATGTGACCCTTGCCGATGCTCATAAACGATTGAAGGATATTGAGGAAGAGACGCGAACGAAGTATGCACTCATCTATGTGCGATTTATACGCGGGGTTGCTGTAGCTCCTTCTGCATCTTCTACGCAGGCAGCAACTTCTACGACGCTTTCTGCCTCTGCTCTTCCCAGTAGTTCTATATTGACGCTTCCCCCCAAAGATACCGATCCGTTGGAACTAGTGTTGGTGACTTCAGAGGGCAACCCGATCGTTAAACGGTTTCCCGCAATCACACGGGCACAGGTGGTGCAAGTTGCTACCGCTTTTCGCAGTGAGGTGACGAACCGAGATAGCGATCGGTATTTTGTCCCCGCCCAACAACTCTATCGCTGGATTATGTCTCCCTGGGATAACGAACCTCAGCTTGAAGGGGTTAATAATCTGATGTTCGTTATGGATTCAGGGCTACGATCGATCCCCATTGCTGCCCTACATAGTGGTAAAGGATTCATCATTGAGCAGTATGGAGTGAGCCTGATCCCCAGTTTCACCCTGCTTGACCCGCGCTATAAAGACATTCGCCAAGCTGAGGTTTTAGCGATGGGAGCCTCAAAATTTACGGATAAAGATCCGCTGCCTGGTGTGCCCGCCGAAATTGACAACATTCGTAAAAGTGATTGGAAGGGTAAATCTTTCCTGAATCAAGCCTTCACTCTGGCAAACCTGAAGCTGCAACGATCGCAACAGCCCTACCAAATTCTCCACCTAGCTACCCACGGTGAATTTAACGCGGGTGATCCCAGTAAGTCCTACATTCAACTTTGGGATCGCAAGCTTCTCCTAGACGAAGTTCGCCAACTGGGTTGGAGTAGTCCCGCTGTCGATTTACTCGTTTTAAGTGCCTGCCGCACTGCCCTAGGCGATGGACAAGCGGAACTTGGTTTTGCAGGATTGGCTGTTGCTTCTGGAGTCAGATCTGCTTTGGCTAGCCTTTGGTATATCAGCGACGAAGGCACCTTAGGCTTAATGACGGAGTTTTACCAACGGCTCAAGGTTTCCCGCGTCAAAGTTGAGGCGTTGCGAGAAACCCAGGTTGCCCTACTTAAAAAACAAGTACGCCTGGAGGGAGGTCAACTAATTACAAACAAAGGCAAGATTCCCCTCCCTGCCGGATTGTCCAAATTAAGGAGTAGTGACCTTTCGCACCCTTATTACTGGTCGGCTTTTACTCTGATCGGGAATCCTTGGTGAGGTGTGAGAGTTCTTCTTACAAATGACTCTAATGGATAATCGGAGGGTTCACTATAGAGACATGGAAGCACAGAGAGTAAGGAAAGGGTAGGGGAAAGTCTACTTCTATATACTTACTTCTACACGTTACAAATTCCCCTTAACGTGTCAATGAAGTTGGGATAGAATACGGCAGCAGGTTAGGCGCGGTGAATGGTGGTAACACCAGAGGTATTGAGGGAGGCGATTTCTTAGATGGAATATTCGGTATTATTTAATCCACGTCCAGAATACGTGTCCACTACCTTACTCCTACTCATAGGGTGTGCAGTGTTATTTAATCAACGATCGTCAGAGATTCCACAGAAAAGCCCCAGACATACCAGGGCTTTTACTTACTTATCTGCTTCTTCTAAACCTATATAACTGTGTCCACTAATACAATTCAGTGGAGTACGAGATTCTAGCCGTTCAGTCAGCTTGTTCTATAAACCTCCAGAACTCTACTCCTCTACGTTACCCATAGATACCTTGTTAAGGATTGGTAGAAGGTTAAGGATTGGTGGGAGCAGGCGTAGGAGTAGAACTGTCTACGGGAGAAGGTGAGGCCGCAGGAGCAGCAGGGCTAGGAACAGTGATATTGACATTGGGCGCAGGTTGCGGCGCGGGACTGGGAACAGTAATATTCACATTAGGCGCAGGTTGAGGAACAGGCACAACCTCCCGGGTCTTGTCAATTATAGTAGTTTGTCCAGGGGCTTGGGTTGCGGGCCTCTGATTAAGCAGAAAAAATGCAGCAGCCCCTAACCCAATCAAAACAGCAAGCGTAAGCCCCAAGAGTAAACCGCTAGCAGAACTATCGTTCTCTCGAATGGTTTCTTTTTGGTGACTGACTTCTCGGCTATGAACTTCGCGATCGCGTGGATTTGGATTTGACATTTGCTTTGATTTGAACTCAATAAAAAAGGAATTTGTTTAAAAATCTGGTGGAAATGCACTGGTTTTGTAGCCAAAAATTGACCCTTAATTTACCAGAGTCTAGTAAATCTTAAGATTGTAATCAACCTAAAACTTCTGCTGTAGTCTTAGACTAACCCTTTTCACACTCTGAGGCTTCTACCCCTAGAGAGACGGACTCCATCTCAAAAGAATGAGTTGTAGTCTTCGAGAACTTACCAGCGGATTTAACCGATCGAGAATGCTTGAAAAGTCCAAATAATGTAGGTAGGTCATGGCAAGTTGCGATTTTTTCGTGGGTTCGCATGAGCGGACTTTACTATGGCAATCTTAGGCACCAAGCACATCTCAAACACGCTGCTACAGCTTACAAATTTCCCTTAAGGTGTCAAGAAAATTGGGATAGGATACGGCGGCAGCTTCGGCGCGGTGAATGATGGTGGCACCGGAGGCATTGAGGGCGGCGATCGACAGACTCATGGCAATCCGATGATCGGTACAACTGTCCACATCGGTGCCCACTAGGGGGGTGCCACCGATAATTTCCAATCCATCGGGTAATTCAGTAATGGTGGCTCCCATGCGGTTGAGTTGCGATGCGATCACGGCGATCCGATCGCTCTCCTTCACTCGCAATTCAGCCGCATCTCGAATGGTTGTTTTGCCAGTCGCAAACACCGCTGCCACTGCCAGAATCGGAATTTCGTCAATCAAGCGCGGGATTAAATCACCTTGGATTTCGCAACCTTTGAGGGCGCTGGTTTGCACCCGCAAATCAGCCACGGGTTCTCCTGCTACGAGCCGCTGGTTCTCCAAAGCCACCTGTGCCCCCATCAAATCCAATGCCTCCAAAATGCCCGTGCGGGTCGGATTCACGCCCACATTTTCGATTAGCAAATTAGAGCCAGGGACGATCGCCCCTGCCACTAACCAGAAAGCGGCGGAGCTAATATCCCCCGGCACAACCACCGACTGCCCCCGCAACGTTGCCGGGCCGGTGATTGTGACGCTGTGGGTTTCGGGGTCAACGCTCAGTTCCGCACCGAATGCCTGCAACATCCGTTCGCTGTGATCGCGGGAAAGGGCAGGCTCAGTTACGGTCGTTTTGCCTTCAGTCATTAACCCCGCCAAGAGAATACAGGATTTAACTTGGGCAGAGGCGATCGGCGACTGGTAGTGTATTGGGCGCAAAACCTTTCCCTGAACGGCTAAGGGTGCCAGTGTTCCTCCCTTTCGCCCCCAAATGCTGGCTCCCATCGTCCCCAGGGGATCGACTACTCGTGACATGGGACGCGATCGCAGCGATCGATCGCCTGTGATCGCGAAAAATCGTCCAGGATGGGAAGCCAGAATTCCCAGCATTAGCCGCAGGGTTGTCCCCGAATTGCCTGCATCCAGTACCTCACTCGGTTCCTGCAATTGCCCCAACCCCAATCCCTGCACCCGCACCTGCTGCGAATTGAGGGCAGAAATCTCTATTCCCATCGCTCGGAAACAGGCGGCGGTGCTTTGGGGATCTTCTCCCAGCAACAAGCCCTCAATCTGCGTCTCTCCTTGGGCGATCGATCCCAACATCAGGGCGCGGTGGGAAATGGACTTATCCCCTGGCACCTGAATTCGCCCCTGCAACCCCAACCCCAATTCCGGGGGGCGAATTGTCACAGTCTGGTGATCTTCAGTGATTTCCGACATAACGATTGGGGCTAGCATTGGGATAAACTGACGTACAACTGCGCTAGTAATCCTACCGTTTTCTGACGGTTCAAGGCTGATCTTGTAGAGTTTTCAGCTTGTAGGATGAGGCAATGTGCAACTTAAAGTCTGCCCTCATCCCCCAGCCCCTTCTCCCTAGGGAGAAGGGGAGCCGATCCTAGTTTTAGCCCCTCTCCCCTTCTGGGAGAGGGGGTTCGAGAAATTAGCCCCTCTCCCCTTCTGGGAGAGGGGTTGGGGTGAGGGGGTTCGAGAAAGTTGCACATTGCCTAATATATCCTACGATTAGTACGATATTCAACCCTAAGTTCCGTGGGCGACAACCCGATATTGCCCATCCTCCCTACCCCACTCACTGCCCCTTGCATGTTTACGCATCACCGAATGCCCGTTTGCTTATCACTCATTTCTACAGACTTGCCCATTTGGTTTGTCACCGAAACTGCGGGCACACTCTACCAGAAAGATGACGACAGATTTCATCTCCTGCTGACTGATCCAAGCGTCCCCGATCGCACGTCTGCTCAGATGCAAGCTGAGGGCAGCCATGAGAATGAGTCGTCTCAGCGGGTACAAACCACCGAAGCTCCCCGATTACTTTGGTTAGAGATTTCTCCCTATCGGGTTGTGATGACCATGCAGGGAAACGGCAAGTTTAGTTACCGGCATTTCTGGGAGCAAGGCGTGTATGGGTTAAGCCGCTACTGGCTTCAAAGCGATAGCTTGGGCACCAACGGACATCTGCGGCTCCGAAACTTCACCCGCAGCCTCGTTCTTAAACGTGATCCGCTTCCCAGGCATTTGCGGCTAGAGTACGAGTTGTGGTCGAACAAAGTGCAACTCGGTAACTATGTGCTAAACCTGGAAATTCAACATTAGGAGATTTCCGAGAAAGACATTACCTCTGTAGGGGCGTTCGCGTAGCGTGTGCTTTGCACTTAGCATCCAGTAGACAGAGCCTTGAATCGACCAGAAGGTCATTGCCTGGATGCTTCGCCCTTCCGGTGCCTGGTATAAACTTGTCTAGAAATCTCCTTAGTCATAGGATGTCATCTACCAGGATTGTTCCTCCTTCACAAAAATCAATGCTCAAGTGGTAATCCTCCAGAAGTGCTGTCCCGATGAGAGGACGATGACTCATTGCCAAAACTGGAATCAAGCGCTCTACACTATTCCAGAGGATTATAACTTGATGAACGTTGGCTACGATGCGGGAGTTGTCAGCCAAACTCGCATCGATCGGCGCAACGTAGGGTAATTGAAGTTCTGTGACTACAGCAGGTGGCAATGTTAGAAAACCTGCAAAACCTGTATCCATGACGCACTCAATTTCTACTTTTGTACGCCCCAGAGGATATAAAGTGTTTATGACTGCTTGTAGTCCAATTACTGTTCCAATTAGCATGGCGCTGTTCTAACCAATGTTCCGCCCACTGCATAGACGGCATCATAGCCAATTCGTGCTGCCCAAGTAACAGTATTAGGTTGCTTGGCTTGTAAGCGATGGCAGGCTACAAGCAAGTCTCTATCGATTTCATATTCACCTGAGTTGAGATCGAGCGCGATGATCTTGCCGATGTTTGCTGCGGTTTCAACGTGAGCGCGGACATGCTGCTGATATCTCTCTCTGCCTCGCTGAGCAATTTCTTCGCGATCGAGGATGGGATCAGTCATAGAGTAATCTCCTAACTAGAACCTTTTAACTATTGCATTGCTCCATTTTCCCACAGTTGACCAAATCGAGAACCCAACCTGTGGGATAACGCTAAATGCATTTTGCGAAGCCTCCTCATTTTTTATTAAAACAATTGACTATTATTCTCAACAAGCTGTAAGCTAGTTTAAGTGTAGGATTTCTACTGAAGTCAGGGAAGAATTTAGTTGTGGAGCGCGTAACCCATAACCCAGGTCAATCGTATTGATTGCTTAAAGCCGCTACAACGTGATGAAATCCTAGCTGAATGTAGTTACTACCTATAAATTCTGGCATTTGAGTAAAGACACGATGAATCAGTTTAACGTTGCCATCCCGTCTGCCTATGCAGTGTCGATCGCCCGGAGCGATCGGTGGCAAGCCTATCAACACTTACAAAACCTGGGCATTGCCTGTCACTGTGCTGCGGATGGCACCCTTTGGGTTGCAGTGCCTGATGTTGTGACCGCTGTGCTGCTGCGAAGTGTGGTGCAACAGCTTACTTGCTCCCGTCAAGAATTAGCAGACTGGCTGCATCGATGCTGGCAAGCAAAGATGAATCAAGGTGATCAGTGTAAATAATCACCCCGATCGTCAACAAATAAAATTCCTTGGATGTGAAATTAAAACTGGTTTACAGGTGAATTTATGGGAAAAGATAAAGAGCGGCAGCCGAAATTGCCCTTCACCCTAGAGGGGCGATTTCTGGGCTTTGAGGTTACAGATGGCTATAAGTTGAAATACCTGCGATTGGTCACAGCAGCCGGGGAGTATATGATTAAGCTGAGCAAGGAATCCCGCGCCTCTGTAAGGGGTGTGCTAACTCCAGGAGATTGGCTGCAAGTGATTGGAGAACAGAAACGTTCTGACGAAACCGGAGAACTTCGGTACAAAGCGCTGCAAATTGCTGTCATCTCAGCCCATTCTGCAACCCCAGTTGCCAACTCAAATCCAGCCCCTGTTCCGACCGCAGCTAAAGTGAATATTTTGGTATGTCAAAAGTCTGACTGCCTAAAACGAGGGAGTTCAGCTATTTGTGCTGCGTTGGAATCCGCTTTGTCCGATCGCAACCTCCAGGATCACGTTCATATTAAGCCAACAGGTTGTATGAAACAGTGTAAAGCGGGGCCAAATCTAGTGGTCATGCCCGACAAAACTCGCTATAGCCATGTTTCTCCCCATCAAGTAGGAGCGGTGCTGGATAAGCATTTTCCTAGCCAAGCAACAAATGTATTGGAATACTCCAACACCAACTGAACTTAACGATTCAGATCCCGGATTCTTGCCTCAGTTGGAAAGCTTGATAGAGGGTTTACAAACTTGCGGTTATGATGAAGCCCTGATGCTGGGGTGTTCTGACAGTATGGATCTTATTTAATTCTCATTTCTTAACTTATTTTAGGGAGCCGATCGATCGTCTGCACCTGCTCCTCAGATAATCCCGTCAGTGTGGTGACTTGGGCGATCGGCAGTCCCATTGCCAATAAATTCAACACAGTCTGCTGTAACTGGGTTTCTACTTGTGACACCCGCTGCTTCGCTAGTTCTGCCTGCTCTTGGAATGTGGGGTAGCGCCTGCCCGCCGCGTCATACCAATACAACCACTCCCGATGCCGTCCTCGATGACTCCCTTGAGCATATCCCAGTCCCAGCCCTAACTCTGGCAACCACACCGGATTTCCTGGCTGCAAGGCATATTGCCCATCCTGAAGCTTGTAGACTTCCAAGCGTTGATGCCGAGAATGGATGGACGGACGACCCCGACGACGGCGCTGGTCTCCGGGGTAGGGGGCGAAGGGATTGTAGATGACGTAGTACGGGATGCCGATCGCTTCGTACTGGGCTAACTTGCTGTCATACTCGCCGCCATAGGTTTGGGAG
>JARCMD010000253.1 GCA_030248885.1 Leptolyngbyaceae cyanobacterium MP9P1.79
ATTCGGGCGAAAGTCTTTGTAACTCAATCAGAACCTTTGACCGAATGCTTCGCCCCTACGCAGACTTTGGAATGATTTATTAGTTGGAAGTCCCTAAGGAGATTTCCGAGAAGGATGTTACCCCTGTAGGGGCAAAGCATCCGGCAGACAGAGCCTTGAATCGACCAGAAGGTCATTGCCCGGATGCTTTGCCCTTCCGGTGCCTGGTATCAACTTTTCTGGAAATCTCCTAAATTGGGATCTGGAACAGACTAAGTTCTTCCCGAGCAGTCTGCTCTCGCTCGTCCAAGGCTTGCCATACTGCTTGCATCAATGGCTCTAGCCCAGTCCGGGCCACAGCAGAGATGACGAAGATGGGGGTTTGACTCAACTGGTGTAAGTCGTGGACGATCGCCGCCAGGATATCTGCTTCCACCATGGCATCAACCTTATTCAGAGCCAGGATTTGGGGACGCTCCGGTAAGCCCCGACCATAGGCGCGGAGTTCTTCCTGGATCGTTTTGTAGTTGGCGATCGGGTCTTCGGCAGTGGCATCCACCAAATGGAGGAGCAGGCGGGTTCGCTCAATGTGGCGCAGGAAATCGTGCCCCAGTCCGGCTCCGGTGTGCGCTCCTTCAATCAGTCCTGGAATATCGGCAAACACAGTGCCGTCACCTGTGGGTTTCCGGACGACACCCAAATTGGGGATCAACGTTGTGAACGGGTAATCGGCGATTTTGGGGCGCGCCGCAGATAACACAGAAATCAGAGTCGATTTACCAGCATTGGGCAGACCAATGATCCCCACCTCAGCGAGCAGCTTTAACTCCATTCGCAATAGCCGCTGTTCCCCCTCCAATCCTGGCAAAGAATATTCTGGAGCGCGGTTACGATTACTGAGAAAATGTTTGTTGCCCAGCCCTCCCTTGCCACCTTCCGCAACGCAAAGGGTTTGTCCTGTTTGCACCAAATCCCCCAGAACCTCCTCAGTCTCGGCGTTGTAGACCATCGTGCCGCAGGGAACTTCAATCAGCCGATCGTTCCCTGATGCGCCAGTGCGGTTACTGGGGCCGCCCCGCTCTCCATCCTCAGCCTTGAAAATATGGGCATACCGGAAATCCAGCAGGGTTTGCAAATTTTCTACGGCTTGTAAAATCACTGAACCACCCCGGCCACCATTGCCGCCCGATGGCCCACCCGCAGGCACGTATTTCTCGCGTCGAAAGGCAACTAGCCCATCGCCACCTTTCCCCGCTTGCACCTGCACCTCTACCTGGTCAATAAATTGCATAACATCAGAATATGAATCGCTTCTTTGATCATACGGAGCGATCGAAGAGAATGAGCGATTAGGGGATGGCTTGTCCTAGATTTAGCAAAGATTTAGCAAAAATTGGCGATCGTAAGCAACCTCGATCGCCCACTAGATAACTTCCCGAAGGTCGGGTGCATGGGCTTTGTTAGCCTGCATCAAAGGGGTAGCTTGGCAATTCGATTTATCCATTCCTCTGCACTGGATACTGCCCAAATTAGTAGCAGTTCCTCAATAATGACTTCAGTCTATAACTTCCTGGAGATGATAATAACTCCTGAACTTTGATTGCTGGCAATAAAAGTAGCGAACTCTGATGGCATCGTTTTGCGATCATGGCTAACGAGAATACGTCCTTGTTGTGCTGCCATTGCCAATACTTCTGGATCTTTAACATCTTCAAACCCAGCGACAAAAGCAGTTTGAAAGTTGATTGTCGGTTCTCGTCGTAAAATCCCTGTGACGATTGCTTGGTTCAAATTAGCATCAGCTTGGTAGCGAACAGTCACTATTCTACCTGCCGTCTTGCTGCCTTAGCTTCGATAAGTTTGCCATACAAGGCAGGATCAGTGGTTTGAAGGGGTTGAGGTATAGCGTCAAAAGCATCTTCCTCGGCTGCTAAATAAGCATCAATGCCAGCACGATTGGCTAGGTAGAATGCGATCGCCCCATAAACTTGTTCCAGTGTTAGCAATGGAAAGGATTGGATAATGCTTTCAGGTGATGATCCACTTCGGAACGCATAAACAACAGAGTTGAGGGAAATCCGAGTTCCCTCAATCCAATAAGTAGCATTTCGATATTCTACGTAGGATTTGACTGAAACGACTGGCATGGGCTATACCCTGTCCTTAACTACTCCAATTATAAACCGATATTCTCTCAATAAGCACAAAGCTCTTTACCTGTATTTTACTGGAAGAATCGGAAGCGCCATAATTCATGAGGAGCGCTAAAATGTGCGTATCTGAAACTATATTTATACTGACTGCATAATCCTTAGGCATTCTTCCCATGAAACGCCCTAATCAATTTACGATTCCCCTGCTTAAATCCAGAGCGTTTCTGCGATCGGTTCAGCGCCCGATCGTTTGGGGGCCAGCCACAATTATGCTTATTGGGGGCTTCTTTACCTGGGCCTATTGGGCACAACCCGGTTGGCTGAGGTTCGATCCCCCGCCATCTAATGTGTCCACCTCTACAACTGACCCAATTACCCTCTCCCCTGAAGACACGGGGATCGCTGCTGACATCGACACCTCATCCGTCCTCTTGAAGGACTTCAGCACTGGCGACTCAACTGCTCCCGGTAGCCCGCTAAGCAACTTTTCAGTCCCAAATTCTCCCACTCTCCTGACCCTGCTGGGTGATCCCCAAAAGCAACCTGCTAGCAACTCAGATGCGACGCGGTTGCCCACCAATACGGCTTCTGGAGATCCAGCGAGTAATCCCTTCGCCTCTTACGCCAAAGATTATCGGCTGTTTAACTTTGATCCCAATAGTAGTAATGCCGCAACCCCTGCCAACCAAACTGGACTTACGCCAGAAGGAGTCGCAGCGGGGACTGCTCCGCAAAGTGCTCCTGTTCCTACCAGTGCCCTACAAACTGCGTTGGATCAGTACAATGCCCAAACTGCCAGTCCTGGCAATGGTTTCAGGCAGGGTGTGGCACCCGCAGGTTCGGTGCAAGGTGTCTCTCCACTCTCTACGTCTAGTGCAGCCACTGCCCAGCCAGCGCCTAGCGCCGTAGCCCCCCAAGATAATTCCTTCACCTCGTTGATGCAAGAATCGCAAGGTATTGTGCCGAACGTGATTCCCATTTCTCCCACAGGTGCTTCCAATTCCCAGGATTTAACGGGCCGATCGCAGTATCAGAACCCCAACTATAATCCTGCGATCGGTAACCCGGCTGGAAATAGCAACACGTCTGTTCAGTCTCAACCAACTCGCTCTGCTCCCTTCACAACGCCACGGGCGATCGGGGGTGGACAAATTAATACTTTCTCTAACCCTTAAGTCTCTAACCTTTAAGTTGGAATCAGTTGAGGCGATCGTCCAAAAGCTAAATAGTACAAGTTTATCGTAATTGGATTTATATCAAGGTTTGTGGGCACTATTTCAGCATTCCCTAGGTCAGTAGTATGGAATGAATCTTAACGTCTGATTGCCCCTATTCCAGAACACGTTCATGTCCTCTTCCCATCTACCACCCTTCTCCGCCCATACTGATGATTTTGGCTGGAACCAGCGCGATCGGGCTACCCTCTTTCAAGGTGATGTTCTAGTACAAGCTACTCCATACTCAGCGTGGGGTTGTGCTGTCACTGCCGTCATGTATTTGCCTCTGACACGAGTCCTAGCCTGGCAAAAGTTGACCGATTATTCCCGATGGGTACAGTACTTCCCAGACATTACCCATGGTGAAGTCTTACACCCCAGAGAAGCTCAAGCATACAGGCAGGCTTCCTCATCCTTCGGTGACTTAGAGTACAAATATCTCTATCAAGCCGCTACCAAAGCCTTACTATGCCTCAATGTTAAGGTTGAGGTGTATTTGCGAGTTATGGAAATTCTCCATCAACGTATCCAATTTCAGTTGGAAAAAGGTAGTTTCACTGATTTTGTTGCCGATGTAACGCTTCAAGATTATGCAGCCGGGACGTTATTAACTTATGCTGCCCAAGCCACCCCGAATATTCCAGTACCGGCTATTTTTATCCAACATACCCTGAATTTTGAACTGCCAACCAATATGCGAAAAATGCGTCAGGTTTTGTGCCTCCCTTAAATTCCCTTGCCTCTCATATACTGACTGTACTTTTATCCTTAAAGAACAAGGCTTAAATAGCTAGAAGTAGTGTTCAGATCGTAATGATTTTTGAGTTTGTAATGATGGCAGCTAGCGCTGCTCATCATTACCTCTTGAGGTCTACCTAACCAGATTTGGTTAGGGTGAAGTATACCCTCTGGGAAACAAGGTACGGGTAAAATACGTTGTAACTCAAGTAGGGCTATATGCTAAAGCGCAAAGCCAGTGCTACGCGAATGCTCTTATCGGCGGAATGTAGATGTTATTTAATTCACAATGCTAAGCATTGTGATGAGTGCAGTTATCTGACTCGTCCTCGTCAACCTTTATCCTGTCCCGAACCTATGATTCGTTTCACAGCTAACCCCACCTCTACTATGATTTCAAAACTGCAAATACTCCTTAAAACTCCCTTGAATATTGCCCTTGCTTTGGCATTATTGTTGAGTCCTCTGTCTGCTTTTGCCCAGAAACCTCCTCAACCACGTCAGCGCCCCTCTGCTTCAGAGGCTACTCAGCGTTTAATGAAGATGTTCTCAGTTGATATTCAAAAGACATTGAGCGCTTGTGCGGATCAAGGGCTGGTGAACTTGGCAAGTGGAGCCGATCAAGATGGCTCTGTCATTTGTGGCGATGGAGCGCGCGGCTCCTCGGTACAGTTCAATACCTATGTCAGTACGCTTTCAGATGTGCTAGCGGCTGGCGGATTGGTGGGTCTCCGCACTGCTATGCAGGCTGATCCTAAAATTAAACCAGAAATGATTGCTGCGTATCTCGGTTCTCAGGATGGGGTAAGAACCTTGCGGGGTTTGCTTAAGCAGGGGCTGACAGATATCAATTTAGTCCCCCAGCCTTCTGTGGATTTCTTGGTGGATAAGGTAGTGCAACGCCTGACCCCTGTGTTGAAAGATGCAACCGTTTTGGGGGGTCTATTGGGGACTGGCACCCAGTATTCACAGGTGGTGCAAAACTTTTGCTCTCCTCCAGGGATGTCGATCGAGCAAATTAAAAAGATAGTACCTGGGTTAACATCTGTCCAAGTCTATGCTATCTGTGTCCAAGAATCTGGTTTGGCACAGGAAATCCTGTAGGCTGGAATTTTTGCAAGAATGCATCAGAAAAAGGGCAATTCCCCAGGAAGCGGCCCTTTTTCTGTATCTATTTTCTATGTTTGCTTTTCTTTAAAAGACTGTTTGAAGAGCAAAACTGCCGCCAATTCTACTCATCCATATTTCTGAGGCGAATCAATTGCCGTCGCATTTTGGGGGAAGCGTTGATTTCAGCAACCTCTTTCACCTGAGCGCGAACTTGGACTGGCTCTAAATAGTCATCAGTACCGCAGATAAATGCATCAATAAGTTGCTCAAGGAGAGCATCACGATCGGCTAAAGCATGCTTTTCCTCAATCAAGTGAAATTTAAGATGCACTTCGCATTCAAAAACACCAATTCTTTGCTCAGACTGCTGACACTCCAACGGATCGTTTTTCATTTTAGGAGGCAGCCGCTAACGTGCTGCAGATAGGGGACAAAGCTAACGAATGACTTGAGTTACTGATGAACCATTCCCAGGCTTTTCAGGTAGGAGGAGAGAGCCTCTCTTAGAGATTGGTTTAAAGGTGCTAGAAACCTCACACTTACTCCCTTTTGTGATATTCCTGACTGGCTTTAAGTCCCAAATTTTGGGAAACTTTGACCCCAGGAATCCCTTGGAATACTGCCCTTCGGGCATCCTAGAAAGGGGAAGAGGGGAGCAGTTTGGGCAACAATTCGTACCTTTTCAAACAACCTCTTAAAGTTGTAGTGGTTTTCTACATCTCTTCATTTAGATTAATCTGTTTCTTCGATAACGTGAATCCGCTAATTAGCTGAAGTTTTAGAGGTCAAATTTCTAAATTTAGTGATTCCTTAAAACTCTCTTCGTCAACACTTTATAAAAGCCTGTTAGATTCCTGCAATGGATAGAGAACACATGGGTTAGCCCTTAATACTTAGTTAAATGAACTGATTTAGTTCCTAAGAAAAACCAACAAAATCGATCGAAGACCTAAAAGGCATAATGTCAGTTTCACTTTGGATTCTCAATCTAGATTGAGTGTTGAACCCTTAGGTTTGTGTGGGCTGGAATTGAATAGAATTAACGTTTGATAGGCACCTTTGTATCAATTAGTACTGGAACAATGGAATGGCGATCGGGCTAGCAATAAGCTTCAGGATGCTTGCCAGTAGTGACTTCCAATCTGATTTACTCTCAATTCTCCCCTTCAGATTAATGTTTTTTGATAAGTATGCTGAATAACTAAAATACATCAAATGATTTACACTTCAGATATCAATCTCTATTGGGTCTCTAAATAATGGAACCCTTGAATGTTGCTCACGTTTCAGAACGAGCCTGAAACTGTTCTTAGCTAATGTTACAAATATTACTTTTCTTGAATGCCGATCGTAGGAGTTTTATGTCAATCATAGATACAGTTATACGTCACAGGTTATCAGTGTCTTCTGCTAGTTTTATGTTTATTATTTATTAGTAAATACCTGAGCTACTGACTTTAATTCGATTTATTCAACTCAGTTGAAGTTGAGCTTGTGTTGAGCTATACAAAATGTAGAATGTTGTTTAGGGACTTGCGTGAAAATAAAGTACCAATAAACCGAGTTTCGACTGCGCTCAAC
>JARCMD010000254.1 GCA_030248885.1 Leptolyngbyaceae cyanobacterium MP9P1.79
CCCTTCTCCCTAGGGAGAAGGGAGCCGGAATTCAAAGTCCTTCTCCTTAGGGAGAGGGATTTAGGGTGAGGGCGGATCGGAGATCTGCAAAAGTGAGATGTACCCCGCTGAATCATATCAATCAGGACTTACGCACTAGATTGTAAAACCTAGCTTGTGAAACAAGGGGTTTAAGCCCCTTGTCAGCGTAAAATTGGCTGACTGCGTAAGTCCCAGTCACTGCCAAAACAATCTTGCTCTACACAGTTCTTAATAAACAAACTCAGGATTACCGAAACGTTCTAATCTAAAAGCTGAGTTAGGCAAAAACTTTAAGTATTTATTATTAGTAGGAGCTTTTAAGTCCAATGGGTGTTAAAGCAAGTGGTGGAAGTTCAGTTGCTCGTCCGCAACTTTATCAAACTGTCCCTGTTGCAACCATTTCTCAGGCTGAACAGCAAGACCGCTTTTTAGGGCGGGGAGAACTGAGTGAGCTATCTGGCTACTTCAGTTCTGGTTTGAAAAGAATCGAAATTTCAGAAATACTCACTAAAAATTCCGAGATTATTGTCTCCCGTGCCGCTAACCGCATTTTTGTAGGCGGGTCACCGATGGCGTTTCTGGAGAAACCCAGAGAACCCGTGCTGGCGACGGTTGGGGCTGGTTCTGAGATGAATGTGAGAGAGGGCATGAAACTCGGCACCGTCACCTATGTTGAGAGTGGCGGCGGGTTTCTCGAAGGGCTACGATCGCTCTTTAGTGCGACAGGTGGCGGCCCCGTTCCATCTGGGTTCAGACCCATCAACGTGGCGCGTTATGGTCCCGGCAACATGCAAAAGTCTCTGCGAGACTTAAGCTGGTTTCTGCGCTATATCACCTACGGCATTGTGGCGGGCGACCCCAACATCATTTCAGTGAATGTGCGCGGTCTACGGGAAATTATCGAAAATGCTTGCTCCAGCGTGGCGACGATCGTGGCCATTCAGGAAATGCGGCAGGCAGCTTTGGGCTACTTCAAGCGGGATGTGGAAGCGGCAGGCATTGTTGATCAGTACTTCGATGTTTTGCTGACGGAATTTAAGGCTCCCACTCCCTCAGATAAGCTGCGCCAACGGGCCTCTGGCGATCAGCAAGGGTTGCAGTTGCCTCAGACTTACTTCAACAGTGCCGAGCGCCGACCGAAGTATGCCATGAAGCCAGGGCTATCCTCCACAGAAAAACAAGATGTGGTGAAAGCAGCCTACCGTCAGGTGTTTGAGCGGGATATTACCCGTGCCTATTCCCTGTCTGTGTCTGACTTGGAATCCAAGGTCAAGAATAGCGAAATTTCGATGCGGGAATTTGTTCGCCGCTTAGGAAAATCGCCGCTCTACCGCAAAAATTTCTACCAGCCTTATATCAACTCTCGCGCTCTGGAACTGGCGTTTCGCCACTTCCTAGGTCGTGGTCCCAGTTCTCGGGAAGAGGTGCAGACCTATTTCTCGATCGTTTCCAAGGGCGGACTTCCCGCGCTAGTTGATGCTTTGGTAGATTCCAGGGAATACTCTGACTACTTTGGTGAAGAGACGGTTCCCTATCTGCGCGGTTTGGGTCAGGAAGCCCAGGAGTGTCGGAACTGGGGGCCCCAGCAAGACCTGTTTAACTACAGTGCCCCGTTCCGTAAGGTGCCCCAATTCCTCACGACCTTTGCGGATTACGATCGCCCCCTGCCTGACCAACATCCCTACGGCTCTGGGAATGACCCGTTGGAAATTCAGTTTGGGGCCATTTTCCCGAAAGAAACCCGCAATCCCAGCGCCAGTCCGGCTCCCTTTGGCAAAGATACCCGCCGCATCCTGATCAATCGCGGGCCAGGCATCAACAACCAACTCAGCAACCCAGGCGCACGGGGAATTGCCCCCAGCAGTCTTGGACCCAAGGTCTTCAAACTAGACCAACTGCCGAGTTTCACGGGGTTGACCAGCGGCAGAGTTAAGACCTCTACCAAGGGCATCAGCGTCAAGTTCTCTGAGAGCAGCACCCAAGCGGTGATCCGGGCGGCCTATTTGCAAGTGTTTGGGCGGGATGTCTATGAAGGGCAACGCCTGAAAGTGTCAGAAATCAAGCTGGAAAATGGCGAAATCCCAGTCCGGGAGTTTGTGCGGCAGTTGGCAAAGTCTGATCTGTTCCGCAAGCTCTACTGGTCTTCGCTGTATGTCACGAAGGCGATCGAATACATTCACCGTCGGCTGTTGGGTCGTCCCACCTACGGTCGTCAGGAAATCAACAAATACTTTGATATTTGTGCCAAAAAAGGCTTCTACGCCCTGATTGATGCCATTCTCGACAGCCAAGAATACAACGACACCTTCAACGAAGACACCGTTCCCTACGAGCGCTATCTCACTCCCCAGGGACTGTCCCTGAGAATGGTGCGACTGGGCAGCATTGGCGACACAGGCACCAAGGTGGCAACCCAGGAAGTCCCTCGCTTTATTGAATTGGGGCAAGTCAAGGATGGACGGACGGAACCAGATATCCAGTCTCGCATTGCCCAAGGGGTCAGCAAGCAGCGGGAACAAACTCGCCTGTTTAAGCTCATCAGCACTGACGACAAAACTCTAGTGCAAACGGTGATTCGGGCTACCTATCGCCAAATCTTTGAGCGAGATGTGGAACCCTACGTCATCAAGAATGAGTTTACCTCCCTGGAAAGCAAGCTGAGAAACGGCGAAATCAACTTGAAGGAGTTCGTGGAAGCTTTGGGTGGCTCCACGCTTTACATCAAGGAGTTTTACACGCCCCATCCCAACACCAAGGTGATTGAATTGGGCACGAAGCATTTTCTGGGCCGCGCTCCCCAGAATCAGGCAGAAATTCGCAAATACAATCAGTTGCTGGCAACAGGCGGGATTCGGGCGTTTGTGGGCGCAATAGTCAACAGTCCAGAGTATGCCCAACTGTTTGGTGAGGATACGGTTCCCTACCGCCGCTTCCCCACGCTGCCTGCTGCGAATTTCCCCAACACTGAGCGGCTATACAACAAGCTGACGAAGCAGAATGATGAACTGGTTGTGCCCAGCTTTGAGCCTGTGAAGTCGCGGATGAATGCCACCCAAATGCCGCTGATGGGCAAGGCAATGGCTGACCTGTCCTTGGCTTCTCGTCAGATGGACATGAGCAAGCCCCTGTTTCTTGAGTTGGGCCGATCGTTTGCCAATGGCAATGGGCAATCCGTGGAAGTTGGGGTAGGCACTAGCCGCCGCAAACCTGCCCGGATCTACCGCATGAATCCAGGGATGACCTTGGGTGAAATTGAGTTGCTATTCAACGCGCTCTATTGTCAAGTCATGGATGTGTTCAGCGGTCAGGTTCCGGCTCAGTTCCGTCGCTCTGACTTAGAGAGCAAGCTGCGAAACAGTGAAATCTCGGTGCGGGAGTTCGTTAGAACCCTTGCCAGTTCAGACATCTACCGTCGTCGCTTCTACACGCCTTACCCTAATACCAAGGTAATTGAGTTCCTCTTCCGGCATCTCCTGGGTCGCGCTCCGGCCACCCAAGCTGAGATTCGCCAGTACAACAAACTCTTGGCTGATGGAGGATTGAAGGCAGCGGTGGACACAATGGTGGAAAGCCCCGAATATGCCCGCTACTTTGGTGAGGATGTTGTGCCTTACAAGCGGTTTCCGACGTTGCCAGCCGGGAATTATCTGGGCAGCATCAAGGCAGATGCTGACTTGGTGAAGCAATCCTGGTCTGATCTATCTCCCTCCTCTCTCACAGGTGGTTTGAGCTAGGTCTAAGTGGTTTTGTAGAAATAGTTTGAGCAGGTAAACAAGGGGCTGAGGCTCCTTGTTTATTTTTTGGAAGGTTTATTAATAGTTGACGATCGCCCCTCAGTCTGCACTAGTGTTCTGTCAAGAAAATTTTGAGGGGTCGAAGACCCTCAAAATTCAACTCCAACTAACCTCCTGGCTTTCAGCTACCCGTCAATTAATGATTGACAGACTACTAGGCTGGGGGGTATTTTGAACGACAGTTTTGGGAGGGCGAAGTGAGTTATGGCAGAATCCGCTGTTATTTGCCTTGGGGAAATGCTGATTGATGAGTTGGCTGACCAACCAGGGAAACGGCTAGAACAGGTGGAGTCTTGGACAGCCCAACCTGGTGGGGCACCCGCCAATGTGGCCTGTGCCTTGGTGAAGTTGGGAACATCGGCGGCGTTTATCGGATGTGTTGGGCAGGATGCGCTGGGCGATCGGCTCGTGGAACTTTTGCGATCGGTGGGAGTGGACGACTGCGGGGTGCAGCGATCGGCCCAACCTACCCGGCGAGTGTATGTTCTGCGATCTGAGACGGGCGATCGAACCTTTGCTGGCTTTAGTGACCCCGATCCCGCTGCGTTTGCCGATACTCAACTCTTGGCTGAGCAGATTCCGACTACCCTGTTTGCCCACGCTCAATTTTTGGTATTGGGAACGCTGGGTTTGGCCTACCCCGAAACACGGCGATCGATAGAACGAGCAATCGCCCTAGCCAAACAACATGGCATGAAAATTTTTGTGGATGTCAATTGGCGATCGATGTTTTGGCTTGACCCAGATGCTGCCTTGTCCTTGGTGCGCGGGGTCGTCAACCAAGCAGATTTTCTGAAACTCACAGATGTTGAAGCAGAGTGGCTATTGGGTAACACCGATCCAGCAACGATCGCCGCCTCTTTGGGGGCAGTGCAGGGGGTAATGGTCACCGCTGGCGATCGAGGCAGCGCCTATTGGTTTCAAGGTACTGCGGGGACTGTACCTGCCTTTTCAGTACCTGTGCAAGATACGACTGGGGCTGGAGATGCTTTTACCGCTGGAATCTTGCATCAGCTCGTTCAGCGGGGACTAGAGAGGCTACACGAGCCAGAGGTAGCACGGGAGATCGTCCGTTTTGCCAGTGCGGTGGGAGCGCTAGCGGTGATGCAGCAGGGGGCGATCGTCGCCCAGCCTACCCTTACAAAAGTCATAGGATTTCTGAATTCCTTCAACCAAACTGATTTACCCTGAGGTTGAATTGCTACCGGTAATGCCTTTTCGTAAAGGGCAAGGGAAAATGGAGCAGAAGGGGTCTCAAGCGAACCGAAATACAACGATGAAACTTTACTTAATTTGTCCGAGTTGTGGGTCTGATGACATCATGAAAAACAGGACAACTCGCCGGGGCAAACAAAACCACAAATGCCGAGACTATGGTCGTCAATTCGTCGAAAATCCCCAGTGGAAACCCAAAGATAAAGATACCAGTGCTCTGATTGATCGATTATTGCTAGAACGGATTCCTTTAGCAGGGATTGCCAGAATCCTGAAGCTGTCGGAAAATTGGTTGCAACAATACGTGAATGAGCGCTATGAGCAGGTGCCTCAACGCGCCTAGTGTTCTGTTAAGAAAATTTTGAGGGGTCGAAGACCCTCAAAATTTAACTCCAACTAACCTCCCAGCTTTCAGCTACCCGTCAATTAATGATTGACAGACTACTAG
>JARCMD010000255.1 GCA_030248885.1 Leptolyngbyaceae cyanobacterium MP9P1.79
CCCAGAACGGGAGAAGGGGAGCCGGATTGAAGTCCCTCTCCCCTCTTGGGAGAGGGATTTAGGGTGAGGGTCTATATTGGCTGTACAACAGGGTTTCCATCAGCTCCACAAAAACTGTCCGAAGTATTGTTAGACACAAGCTTTAAGCTGACAGACTACTAAATTGTTTCCCTCGTTCCCACGTTCATTACTCACGAAAATTCGGGAAGGCGCGAACCATGAAAAACGCGGAATGTTGTCCAAAATCCTATCTCCGCAGAGCCAACCAAGAATGACATGCATGGGGAACTAGACTTTCTGTGTAAAACCGACGATCGAGGGCATTATGGGGTCAGTGCGTTAAGCGTCATTTTCCTGTAATTCTGAGGAGCACCGTTGATATGATGCCTCGTCAAAGCCAGTGGCGTTGGATTGTTCTGTTTCTGGTGAGTTTGGTACTTTGTGTCACGATCGCCACCGTCTCAGAGGGGCGGAGTAGGGCAGTGGCTCAGGTTGCTGCGTCCAGCCAGCCCTCTAGTCAGCTTGTGCAACAGGGAATTCAATCCTATAAAATCGGCAAGTTTGAGGAAGCGATCGGACTCTGGCAACAAGCCCTCACCCAGACTACCGATGGTGCGGCCATGGCGATTATTCGCACTAACCTGGCGCAGGCTTACCAGCAGATGGGCCAGCCAGCCGCCGCCATTGCCCAATGGGAGCAAGTGATTCAGCTTTATCGCACCGCCGATACCGAGCAGAGCCGATCGCAATTAGCCCAAGCACTGACGGAACAAGCCCAGGTATACAGCGATTTAGGGCAATATCAGCAGGCGATCGAACTCCTCCAATCGGCATTGGATTTGGCGCAAAAAGCCCAGAACCAACGCACGATCGCAGCGGCGCAGGGCAGCTTGGGGAACGCCTACTATGCCTTAGGAAACTACGAGCAAGCCCTAATTGCCCACCAAGCGAGTTTAAAAGTCGCCCAAGAGTTATCAGACCAGAGCTACACCCTGACCACCCTCAATAATTTGGGCAACCTTTACACCAGTCGAGCCGAGCGCTATCGAGATCAATCGACGGCTGCCCAGGGTGAAGGGGAACGCCGGGACGCTGCAAAACTCAGCCAGCTAGCCACCCAGGAGTTTGCGGCTGCCCAGGCTACCTACGAAAAAAGCCTGGATTTGAGTCGGCGCGTGGGCGGTATGGCAGAGGTGAAGGCGTTGATCAATCTCAGCCGTCTAGAGCAGACGACGAATCAGACGACTAAACTGGATTTGAGTCGGGTAACTGAGTTGCTAAGCGTAGAGCCAGATTCTCGTGAAAAAGCCTATGCACTGATTTCGTTGGCGATCGATCGTCTCCCAGTTCCTTCCTCAAGAACCCAGGCAACTTCCCCTCCCCCAGCCCTCTTAGAGCAAGCCCTCGCTACAGCCCGCAACATCCGGGACAGTCGGGCAGAATCCTACGCCTTGGGAAGCTTGGGGCAACTCTATGAAGCAGCGAAGCAATACCCAGAGGCGATGCAATGGACGCGCCAAGCTCAGTTTGCCGCCCAGCAGGTGAGCGCCCCAGATAGCCTGTATCGCTGGCAGTGGCAGGCCGCCCGGATTCTGCGTGACACCGGGGAAACACAACAGGCGATCGACTCCTACAAAGCAGCGATCGCCACCCTGCAAAGCATTCGTGGCGATATCGTGGCAGCCAATCGAGAGCTACAGTTCAATTTCCGCGACTCCGTGGAGCCTGTTTACCGAGAACTGATTAGCTTACTGTTGCCTCCCAGCGGTGGACAGTCCAGCAACGGACAGGCAAGTGGTGGACAGGCAGGGCTGAAGGCGCAAACCTCGTCAGAAAACATTGGCAAGGTACTGGAGTTGCTGGAGTTGCTGAAGTTGGCAGAGTTGCAGAACTTCTTTGGAGATGAGTGTGTGCAAGTTGCCCAAGCCAGTGCCCAAGGTCAGGAGGCGATCGTTGATCCCACAGCAGCGGTGATTTATTCGATCATTTTGGACGATCGCACAGAAATGATTCTTCGGACATCCAACAATTCCCTGACCCGCTACTCAGTTCCCCTCTCCAAGCAAGCAATGCGGCAGGAAATTGACCAATTGCGAACTTTATTGGAGAAACGGGCCACCGATGAATATTTGCTTCAAGCGCAAAAGATTTATGATGCTCTGATTCGTCCTTTAGAGCCAGAATTGGCGGCTAGCAAACCACAAACTCTGGTCTTCATTCAAGACAGTGTGCTACGCAAAGTGCCGATGGTGGCTCTCCACGATGGACAGCAATTTTTGGTGCAGAAATATGCGGTGGCCACGACTCCCAGCCTGAGCCTCACGACCCGTAAACCCCTCGATCGCCAAAATCTGCAAGCTCTGATTCTAGGGTTGACGGTGGAACGGGCCCCCTTTGCTGCCTTGGCAAACGTGGGCGCTGAGACAGAGAGTGTGCAGAAAATTCTGGGTGGCACCAAGCTCATTGACAAAGACTTCACGGTGCCCCGCCTGGAAAATCAGCTACAAAAAACGGATTACCCGATCGTCCACATGGCGACCCACGGCAAATTTGGGGTAGACAGCGCCAGTACTTTCCTGTTGGGCTATGACGCACGCATTACGATCAACCAACTGGATAACTTATTCCGTCTGCGTAAAAGCGCACAACCGATCGAATTGTTGACCCTGAGTGCCTGCCAAACCGCCGCTGGGGACGATCGCTCTGCTCTGGGCATTGCTGGAGTTGCCGTCCGCGCTGGGGTAAAAAGTGCCCTGGCCAGCCTCTGGTACATCGACGATGCCGGAACAGTGCCCCTGATCGAGGAATTTTACAAGCAACTGCAACAACCCGATGTTACGAAAGCCGAAGCGCTGAGACAAGCCCAAATGAAGCTGATTAGTGACCTGAACTTCGGACATCCCGCTGTTTGGTCGCCCTTTATCTTGATCGGCAACTGGTTGTAGAGAGAGTATTTTTTGGTACTTTCCTTGACTCACTCACTAGTGCAGCTTGGTAGAAGTTTCTAATCAGTTAGGGGGATAGTTTTGAGTTTTGAGCTTTGAGTTTTGAGCTTTGAGTTTTGAGTTGTAATTACTCAGCCTACCCTCACCCTAAATCCCTCTCCTTGGGGAGAGGGACTTCAATCCGGCTCCTCTTCTTCCCGTGGGAGAAGGGGCTGGGGGATGAGGGCAGGCTCGACATTAAGCTAGCAGCCTGAGTAGTTACGTCCTTAGTCATTTTTGCCAGCTTGCACCAACTCGTTGTAGCTGCTGAGATTTACCAGTTCCAGTGTGGGACAGGTGCGCTTGATCAAGCCAGTTAAAACCTTGCCAGGGCCAATTTCCACAACTCGTTCAATTCCCTCAAGGGGCAATTGCTCGGAAATTTCCCGCCACCGCACAGAACCTGTCATTTGTCGTACTAGGCGGTCTTTCAAAGCCACGCCTGCGGTGGTTGGCTTGGGTTCCACATTAGACAACACGGGCATTCGCGCCTCTTGGAACGGTACTGCCTCCAAAACTTGGTGAAATTGAGTGGCAGCTTCAGCCATCAGTGGTGAGTGGAAGGCTCCAGACACATTCAGACGCACAGCCCGCTTAGCCTTGACCTGAGCTAACACCGCTTCCACCGCTGGAGGAGTGCCAGAAATGACGACTTGTCCAGCGTTGTTGTCGTTTGCCAGCACAACGTCTGCGGTGTCTTGAATGACTTGCTCTAACTGGGGGCGATCGAACCCAATCAACGCTGCCATCATGCCATCCGATGCCGCCGCCATCAACTCCGCCCGGCGCTTCACCAACTGCAATCCTGCTGCAAAGTCAAACACCCCTGCCACATAGAGAGCCACATACTCCCCTAAGCTATGCCCTGCCACAAGTGCAGGCTGATGCCCTTGTGCCAAAAGCAAATCAGCCAGAATACTTTCAACTACATATAAACAGGGTTGGGTATACAGGGTATTAGATACCTTATCGTCCAAGCTCTGGCACAGATCGGGCACTGACCAGCCCAAAATTTGCTCTGCCTGCTCAAACTTAGACTGCGCGATCGGGAGTGGGACTAAATCTGCTCCCATGCCAACTGCCTGCGACCCTTGTCCGGGAAACACCCACGCTGTTTTAACCATGCGGCTTAACTGTGCTGAATTGAATGCGATCTGATTTTAGATCCTACTACGAAGGCGATCGTCGGCATAGTGAGATTGGAAATCGCGAGTGTAGGGATGGGTCGATCGGCACTACCGCAAGGTGCAACAACTCCAGTGGGAGCAGGTTCACAGACATTTCCGAAGGGTTGCAACTAATGGGTAGACCTGCTCCTACTTCAACGTGTTCAACTTCGGCGCTGGATCTGGGCAAGTCAAATATCTCTGGTGATGCCTCAGATGTGAAGCGATCGACGAAAGCGTGGAACGCAAACTTATCACCTGGATGGGCAATGATGTAAGCTCTGAGTTCTGTCTTGGTCATCCCACTAAAGTCAGGCTGCATTATGGAAACCTCCCAACTTGTTGTACTTCCCTCAACCTGCAACGGCTCTATTAAACAACAGATTTCCACTTCTCTAGTAGCACATTGAGCGCGCCACTAGAGAAGTAGATTTTATTTAATTCATCACCCTAACTACTCATCAAAAGCAGAGGCGATGTAGTCTTTGAGAACCATGTGGTAGCCAGCGATCGTGACAGGCAGCCCAATAGTGATTGTCGATGGGGGGCGAGCGGGCGATCGTTGACTGAGATCAAACAGCTTCTGGGGATTGCGGGGCAACTGCTGACAGCACACCAGCGCCACATCAAAGCGACAGGTCATGTCCGCCAACTCTGGGTGGTCTGCCAAGAAAATTTCTGAGGTTTGCAAAAGCTTCGATCGCTTCTGCCGATTGATAGACAGTAGACCGTCTGCATCCCAGTTTGAGCGACTACGGGTTTTGACTTCCACAAACGCCAGAGTCGGTTGCGACTTGGCGTTACTTTGTCGGGCAATAATATCGATCTCGCCCCAGCGACAGCGCCAGCGACGATATAAGATCTGCCAGCCTTGACTTTGTAACCACTGAGCTACCAAGTCCTCTCCCAAAGCGCCTGTATTGGGATCACGGTTGTCAGAAACAGCAGAAATCGGGCGGTTATAAGTAGAAGTCACGGATATCACAAAGGTAGATGCTAAACAGATCTTATCTGGTATTGCTGTTCCCAAGAAACATCTCAGACTAAAATCTGTTTAACTCTTTGCCACGCGACCACGACTAACCCTAGTGCAGATTGGCAGAAGTAAGTGGGTAGCACTCAAAACTCAAAACTCAAAACTCAAAACTATCCCCCTAACTGGTCAGAGACTTCTGCCAAGCTGCACTAACCTCTACTTCATCTGGCATTAGCAGTAGGGTGTGACATCAACTCCACAGTCATCTGCCAGATAGGATAGGGCCCGAAAGCGCAACCCTACCATTTGTTCGTAGAGTGGATTGAGTTTGCAGAGTGGGGGAATGTGAACAACCTTGTGTCCAAATAGGGCAATATCGCGCTCAAAGGGGCACTGGGGCGGAATCATCTTACAAAGAAAATGAGCGACGCGAGGACTTTGAATGTCTAACTGATCCAGCCATTCTCGGACGGGACGCAGGGGAGTTTTTGGCTCTGAGGGGGGGTGGATGCCAGTTTGGGAAGTAGTTTCAGGTGTCGGGATAATGCCCTGCACTGATGTCTCTGGTGCAGGAGTGGCTTCAGGGTCGTAGAGCGTCAGTCGTAGCGTATCTAGGATGTCTTGCTGTTGCCCTAGGGACTGGCAAAATTGCTGGAGGATTTCGTCTTCTGGCGCTGAGTAGGTGCCATCGGCGATCGCCACCATCACGGCTGTCCTCAGAAAATTTTCAGCAACTTGCTTGTCCTGACCAAAAGCAGCGGCTAATTCAGCAGGGCTAATTGGCTCTAGTCTGTCCATGATGTTGGCTTCAGCCAGTTCGTGGTGAGTTAGGTCGGCAATAAGATGTTGCTCCTCAGCATCAAAGTTGCCATCTGCCCAGGCGATCGTCAGCAACCCCCGCATCCAGGCATCCACTTGTTTCCCAGACGGCGTAGACGACACAAGATTGTCCATAGATCCCCCCAGCGCTAGATGTTTTGAGTCTAAGTATTTGGAGTGATCTTAGCTCTACTGCTGGTCAAACTGACGGTAAACTGGGAAACTAAATTGCCCATTCTAGTTTGATATAGGACAGCGCTGTGACTCCCCAGGAATTTGGCTTGTTATTTGTTTCTGTCCTCGCGGGGACGATCGGACAGTTATTTCTCAAACTCGGTGCCGTCAAATTGGCGGAGAAGTTGGGGCAAGTCAGTGCCAGCAACTTTGTCAGCCATGTCACCAATATCATCACGACTCCAGCGCTCCTCATTGGTCTCACCTGCTATGGCATGGGAGCGATTACCTACATTCTGCTGCTGACTCGCGTCAAACTCAGTGTGGCAGCCCCGGCTGTGGCGATGGGGTATGTGGTTTCTTTTCTGATTGGCTACTTTGTTTTCAAGGAAGCAATTCCTTTTAGCCGTGCCGTTGGGCTGGGGCTGATTGTGAGTGGCGTAATTTTAGTTGTTTGGAAGAATTAGCTTTTAGCCGGGAAGCCCCGCGCTCTACCCGCTTCGGGTGAGCGACGGGATGGAAGGCGCGTGAGTTGAGGGACGTTGCCTGACCGCCTTGCGTA
>JARCMD010000256.1 GCA_030248885.1 Leptolyngbyaceae cyanobacterium MP9P1.79
GCAATTAGGTAGAAGCGCGACTCCCGGAGGGAATCCTGCGGAAAGTTTCGCTAACGTTTCGCGAATCGCCACCATGGAGATACAAAACAAACGTGATTAAGTTGGAATGTCTAACTTATGGGGTAGGGCATACCGGTGAAGGAGTATGCCTGCTGCTGCGGATTGGCACCTACCGCATTTTGTTAGATTGCGGCTTGTCGGATCTGTCACCTTTACTTGAGCAAACAGGCAAGCCTCCGGCTGACTTGGTGCTGTGTAGCCACGCCCACGCCGACCATGCACGGGGATTGTTAGAACTACATCGAGCGTTTCCCCAACTGCCCATTTATGCGAGCGAGGTGACCACTCAGCTATTGCCGCTAAACTGGCTCGACCAATCTGAAAATGAACTGCCGCAGTTTTGTCATGCTTTGCCATGGCGCACCCCGATCGAATTTTTAGATGGACTCACCGCTGAAATTTATCCATCGGGGCATTTACCAGGAGCGGCTGCGATTCTGCTCTCCTACACCGCTCCACCTGAAAATACTCCCCCTGAAAAAAGCGCCCCATCTCGTTCTTACACGGTGCTTTATACGGGAGATTTTTTCTTGTCAAACACTCGTTTGGTGGAAGGACTCCCATTAGAAGAATTGCGGGGGCTTCAGCCTAACGTGTTGATTGTGGAAGGCAGCTATGGGACGGCGCGTCATCCTCATCGTCGTCATCAAGAAAATCATCTTGCTGAGCGAATCGACCAGGCGATCGCCCACCAAAAATCGATTCTGTTGCCCACATCCTTAGGGTTGGGGCAAGAGTTGCTGCTGCTGCTGCGGAGCCATCATTATTTCACGGGGCGAGACATTGATATTTGGGTCGATGGAGCCGTTACCAATGGCTGTGATGCCTACCTAGAAATCTTGCCACATCTGCCCACCTCAGTCCAAAACTTTGCCCGTCATCAACCCCTGTTTTGGGATGAGCGGGTGCGTCCACGGGTGCGCCGTCTCACTCCAGATTGCGCCGAGTTGAGGCATCCCTGCATTGTAGTGACTGATGAAACAGCAGATTTGCATCAGTATTATCATGCCAACCCAGAAGCATGGTTGATGTTGTTGCCCTGGGAAGCAGATTGTCAAGTAATCGATAGCGAAGTAGAGTCGCCTGCTGCTTTGGCAACCGAAACCTACTTGCTGGCACAACATTGTGATGGCACTGGAACCACCCAATTGATTCACAACCTCCGCCCTCAGCATGTGATGTTTATCCATGGTCCAGCGGCTTACTTATCAGACTTAACCGGCTTAGATGAATTGCATAATCGGTATCATCTCCATTCGCCTGCTAGCGGCACCAGGGTAGAACTGCCAATTGGTGAAACCTTTTTGCAGCCTGCCCCTCCCGATACAGGCTATGAAGGAGAACTGACTGAACTGGATGCCGTGGTGATGATTACTTTACCGAAGGCGATCGCGGCTGATCCACGGTGGCGAGGCTTAGCAGACACCGGCTTAATCGAAGCCCGCTGGCACGGCGATGAACTGGTGCTGCGCGGCTTGCCCCAACGAGAACTATTGCGCCCCCCAGAGAGCGATCGCCTGTTAGATTGGATGGATGCCAACTCTCCCTTGCGAAACTGCTGTGACAACTGTCGCCACTATCGCAGTCAGCGCTGCTGGAACGATGCTTCGCCTCTGTTTGAGTTCAAAGTCACGCCGGAAGGATTTTGTCCTGTATTTGAGTCGGTGCAAATTGGAGAGCAGGATGCTGAACCGTAAATTACTCAACTCATGGGTAACAGACTTGTGAACAACTCCGCTAACTGAGCTGAAATTCGATACGATGAATTAATACGGAACGAGTCCGACCTTTTTATTAACGCTGTGAGTGCCATCCATGACTGCTGAGGTTTTGGTAGAAAAAAAGAAATTAGCGAAGCCGCCGCTGGAGATTTATCAGTTGGGCGATCGCGTGCTGCGTACCCCTGCAAAACGAATCGCCAAGGTGGATGCAGAGATTAAGCAACTAATTCGAGAAATGCTGCAAACCATGTATAGCGCCGATGGCATTGGGCTAGCTGCACCTCAAGTTGGGGTGCATAAGCAACTCGTCGTGGTGGATTGTGAGCCGGATGAAGCCGCAAAACCACCGCTGATTTTGATCAATCCGACGCTGACCAAAGCGAGTCAAGAGATTGTGGTGAACCAGGAAGGGTGCCTCAGCATTCCCAATGTTTATCTAGATGTCAAACGCCCCACGGCGATCGAAGTGTCTTACAAAGACGAAAACGGTCGTCCTCAGCGACTAGCGGCAACTGGATTGCTAGCGTGTTGCATTCAACACGAAATTGATCACCTAAACGGTGTTTTGTTTGTCGATCGCGTGGCGAATGTTTTGGAGTTAAATCAAGAGCTTATGAAGCATGGCTTTTCGGCGAGGGCTGTTAAACCTGTAAGCTGAGACGGGGATAACTCACAAACGGTTTGATTCTATCCAAACTGTTTAAAACTTTCATGTAGTCAGTCTGATTTTTAGCCCATTGTGATGTTTCGGGATTAGTCTATAGTGACTCCAAAAAGCGGCATACTTCTAGCAGGTTCTTGCATTACGGCGATCGCGTCGGTTGGCTCAGTCTTCGAGTTATCTTCTGGAGAACC